>NZ_JACJFX010000001.1:0-396720 GCF_014164675.1 Propioniciclava sp. MC1683
AGATCGCCCGTCGCAAGGCCAAGGGCAGCCGCGGCGGTCGCCCACCTGCCTTCGATCCCACCATCTACAAGGGCAGGAACGTGGTGGAACGCTTCTTCAACCGGATCAAGGAGTTCCGCGCCATCGCCACCCGCTACGACAAACTCGCTCGCAACTACCGCGCCGGCCTCGTCCTGGCCAGCACCATCATCTGCCTACGAGACCAGTTACGCGACACGCCCTAGGCAGACCGGACGCCGCGGGCCCGGCTCAGCGCCCCACCACCTCCACGGTGGCCCGGTCGCCGTCCCGCGTGAAGACCCACTCGGTGTCGATGCCCACGGCGTCCAGCAGGGCGCGGTCGTGGGTCACCAGCAGGACGGTCCCGCCGAAGGCGGCCAGGGCGTCCTCGAGCTGTTCGATCGCCGCGACGTCGGCGTGGTTGGTGGGCTCGTCCAGCACGAGCACGTTCACGGCGCGCCCCTGCAGCACGGCCAGGGCTGCGCGCGTCCGTTCGCCCAGTGACAGCGACGAACACGGGCGTGTCACGTGCTCCGCGCCCAGCCCGAACTTGGCCAGCAGCGTGCGCACCTCCGCGGCGTCCGTGACCCCGAGCGCGGCGGCGACCACCTCCAACAGCGGTCCTGGCCCCGAGATGACCGAACGGTCCTGGTCCAGCAGGCCGACCGCCACGCGCGTCCCCCACGACACCCGCCCGGACGCCGCCTCGCCCTCCAGGACCGCCCTGAGCAGCGTGGTCTTGCCCGACCCGTTCGGGCCGACCAGCGCCACCCGGGCGCCGCGCTCGAGCGTGGCCGAGAATCGCCCGACGGTGAACGACCCGGCCTGAGCCACCACGGCGTCCAGCGTCAGCACGACATCCGCCGACGGGGGAGCCTCGGCGATCGAGTAGCGCAACTCCCACTCCCGGCGGGGCGCCTCGGGTTCGGGCAGCCGCTCGACCGCCGCCCGAGCCCGGGCCGCCTTCTGGTCCTGCTTGCGCGCCCGGTCCTCGGCCGGCTTGGTGTCGATGCGCGGCGTGCGCGCGTCCTTGGCCAGCCGCCCGACCTTCGCGCGACCGGTGGCCGCCCACTCGTTGAAGCGTCGCGCGCGGTCGACGAGCGCGTCCCGCTCGGCCTCGTAGGCGGCCCGCGCCTCCAGCCGCTGCCGGACGCCCAGTGCCTTCGCCTCCCGGTACTCCGTCCAGCCGCCGGAGTACACCGCGACCCGCTGCTGGGCGAGGTCGAGTTCGCACACCGACGTGGCGACCTCGTCCAGGAACGCGCGGTCGTGCGAGGCGATCAGCACCGGGGCGTCCACGTCGCGCACGAAGGCGGTGATCTCGGCCAGGCCGGGGGCGTCGAGGTTGTTGGTGGGCTCGTCCAGCAGCAGCACGTCGAACCGGCTCACGAGCACCGACGCCAGCGACGCGCGGGCCGCCTGCCCGCCCGAGAGCGTGCCGAGGGGCCGGTCGAGGTCGGCGTCGAGGCCGAGGCGGGCGAGCGTCTCGGCCAGCCGCACCTCCAGGTCGGCGCCGCCGAGGGCGAGCCAGCGGTCGAGCGCCCGGCTGAACTCCTCGTCCGCCCCGTCCACCCCGTCGGCGAGGGCACGGGTGGCGGCCTCGTAGCGGGCGGCGGCGTCCGTCACGCCCGTGCGCCGGCCGGCGTACGCGGCGATCGACTCGTCCGGACGCGGTGGCGACTGGGGCAGGAAGCCGACCGAGGCGTCCGGTGGGGAGAGGGTGATGCGGCCGGCCTCGACCGGGTGCTCGCCGGCGACCATGCGCAGCAGCGTCGACTTGCCGGACCCGTTGGCACCGACGAGCGCGACGACGTCGCCGCCCGACACGGTCAGGTCGAGTCCGGAGAACAGGGGGCGTGCGCCGAAGGACGCGGCCACGCCGGACAGGTGGAGGGATGGGGACATGGAAGAAACCTCGATCGCTGGGTGGGGCAGGGCGAGAGGTCAGGTCCACATGCGTCCCACCATCGTCGACCGACCGGCCGGGCGTCAAGCCGGCGAGGCGAAACCCGCGGGAACCGTGGCTTCGGACTACGCCGCGTAGTAGAATCGGCAGACCCGTGGGACAAAGGGGTCCCACGGGCCACGACGACACCAGTGGGGGGTTGCCATGGCACTCTTCGAACTGACCGGCAAGACCGTCGTGGTGGCCGGAGCGGGCTCCGGCATCGGCCGCGCGACGGCGCTCATCGCGGACGCCGATGCCGACGGCTCGATCGTCAACGTGTCCTCCGAGGCCGGCATCCGCGGTGCTGCGGCCGGCGCGGCCTACACGGCGTCCAAGCACGGGCTCATCGGCCTGACGCGCAACACGGCGTACATGTACGGCAAGGCCGGGGTCCGCTGCAACGCGATCATGCCGGGCGGCGTCGAGACCAACATCATGGCCTCGATCGACCAGAGCAAGCTCGACATGGAGGGGCTCGGTGTCCTGGGCGCGGTCCACGCCGGCGCGCTGCGCAACGCGAAGCCCGACGAGCTGGCGCCGCTGGTGGTGTTCCTGCTGGCCGTCGAGGCGTCCAACGTCAACGGGGCGCTGATCGCCAACGACGGCGGCTGGTCCGCCGGCTGACGCCTTCGCATGGGCCCCTACCATGGGGCCCATGCGCGTGCTCGTCACTGGATTCGGTCCGTTCCCGGGGGTCACCCTCAACCCGTCCGAGGCGGCGGTCGACGCCCTGCAGCGACGCGCCGACACGGGCCGGATGCCGGGGCTCCAGGTGGGCACGGCCGTGCTGCCTGTCGACTTCACGACCATCCCCGGGCAGATCGCCGAGATCATGCGGCTCGTCCGCCCCCAGCTGGTGCTGTGCACCGGCGTCGACATGGCCGCCGAGGCCATCACCGTCGAACGCGTCGCCATCAACCTGCTCGACGCGCGCGTGCCCGACATCAAGGGGGCGCAGCCCGTCGACCAGCCGGTGGTGCCGGGCGCGCCCGACGGCCTGTTCGCGACCATCCCGGTCAAGGCGGTGCGCCGGGCGATCCAGCAGTCCGGCGCGCCCGCGGAGCTGTCGCTCTCGGCCGGCACCTACGGCTGCAACGCCCTCATGTTCGCGGCGCTGCACCACGCCCCGCCGGGTACGCGGGTGGGTTTCCTGCACATCCCGTCCCTGCGGGTGATGGGAACCGCGACCTCCGCGACCGCGCTGGCGGCCGCCGTCCAGGCGTGTGTCGAGCACGAGACCGATATCGACGAGGTCGGCGGCGAGCTCGCCTGAGCCACGGCGTCCGGACGCCTCGCGGGCCGGGTCGGCAGGGGCTCAGTCCTCCTCGCGGACCCACTCCCGCGCGACCGCGACCGACCCGATGGTCTCGCCGGCGTCGTCCTGCACGACCGCGAACGTCATCGTGATGTAGACCGTGCCGCCCGAGGCGGTCAGCGACTTCGTGCGGCGGGCCCGCCCGTCAGAGGCGAGGTGGCCGGCCTCCATGGCGGCGAAGAACCCGCGGTCGTGGGCCGAGCGCAGCCGCTCGGGGATCATCACCTTCACGTCCTGGCCGACGACCTCCTCGGCCTTCCAGCCGAACAGGGTCTCCGCGAAGCGGTTCCAGGCCCTGATGGTCCCGGACGTGTCGATCGCGATCAGCGCGTCGTTGGCGTGGTCCCAGGCCGCGGCGCGGAACGCGGTGGCGTCGAAGTCGTCGGTCATGCCCCCATTGTGCGCCGTCCGGAGGGCGTCGTGCCGAACCGGGCCCGGAACGTCCGGGCGAAGTGCGCCGAGTCACGGAACCCGCAGGCGAACGCCACGTCAGTGATCGTGCGACCGTCGGACGCCCCCGGCGCCAGTTCGGCCCACGCCCGGTCGAGGCGGCGGCCCAGCAGCCAGCGCCCGAAGCTCAACCCGCGGGCGGCGAACAGCTTGGTGAGATAGCTCGTCGAGATGCACAACCGCGCGGCCAGGGTGTGGGCCCTCAGGTCCCGGTCGCCCAGCGAGCGTTCGGCCTCGTCGATGGCCTGTTGGAGCAGCAGGGCGCGGGCGTCCAACACGGGCGCGGCGGCCCCGGCCAGCGCCATCGCAACCAACCCCAGCAGGTGGTCGGTGGCAGCGCGGGCCTGGCGGGGGGTCAGCTCGTCGGAGTGCTCGGCCAGCCCCCGCAGCAGCGCCGTCACCAGCGCCCCGGCACCCGCATCCGCCTTGATGCCGACCCCCACGCCCACGCCCGGGACGACCAACAGCGGGTCGAGCAACGGCTTGGGGATCACCAACGTGAACTGCGAGAACGTGGCCCCGAACTCCAGCCGGAACGGCTGGTCGCTGTCCACCACCACGAACGAGTCGCTCCCTGCCGAGGCGACCCGCCCGAACTGCTGGGCGCTGCCCGAGCCATACACGGGGGCGTTGAGGAAGTAGAGGTCGCCGGGGTGGGCGGCGATGTGCGACGGCGTCCGCTCGACGACCTGGCGCTGCGAGTTCAGCCCCATCAGGTGCACGTCACCGATCCGGCGTCCGCCGACCTCGGACGCGAACCCCTCCTCATACGGGTCCTGGGGGGAGACGGTGACCGGGACGAACGCGTCCGCCACGATCTGCCGCCAGACGGCGAGCTGCAGCTCCGGGCGGTGCCCGGCCGTGCTCCAGGTCCGCTGGTCCCCCGTGTGCGGCATGCGCAGACTGTAGGCCGCGGCGCCCGGGTGGGACAGGGTGAAGCCTCACCCCGGTGACGGCTGTGACGGAACAGCACAGCAACTGTGTCGTCCCGGTCAAGCCGGACGCCGCGGGCTCGGCCACGCTGGTGCCCGGCGTCCGACAACCCTCACATCGGGACGCCCCGACCATGGAGGAAGCCATGCCGAAGACCATCCGACGATTCCTGGTGACCGGTGCCGCGACGCTCACCGCAGCCGTGCTGGCGGCGTCGCCGGCGTTCGCGCAGCACTGCTTCATCCCGATGTACAACCTGAACGGTCCGGCGTCCCCCAACTGGTGGACCATCACCGCCGAGGACGGCCTCACGCTCGAGGGCATGCCCGGCGTGAAGTGCGAGGCCCAGCGCAAGGCCGGCTACGCGGCGCTGCGCGCGGCCAAGCTGCCGGTCGCGATCAAGGTCAAGGTCGACATGACCATTGCCGACCCGAAGGGTGAGGGCCGCATGGCCCCCCACGGCGCCAACGGCAAGGGCCTGGAGTACTTCGGTGCCGGTTCCGACCTGCCCGAGCGGATGCTCACGACCTTCAGCGCCGGGGCATCCTCGGTCCGCTGCTGACCACCACGGGGGGAGGACGGTGCCGTCCCTCGTTGCCCGCGACCCCGCGGCCGCCTCGCCGAGGGCCTCGCCCGCCACCCGCTGGGTCAGCTCACGCTGCTGCGCCGCTGGATGAGGGTGCTGGCCTTCCCGCTCGCCTACGCCCTGCTGCCCCTGGTCGAACGCGGCGACACGGTGGTCGCGGGCGTCCTGGGCCGGGGCGTGGCCGCCACCCTCGCCGAGACCCACGGGTGCCGCGTGTCGACGGTGGTCTACCCCTCATCGCCGCCAGCCCGTTGGTCGTGCCGCCCGCCCCGGACTGGGGGCCGGGCGTCCACCGGACCGGGTGGCTCGCTCCACCCCCGGTCGTCGATGTGCCCAGCCCCACCCCCGAGCTCGCGGACTTCCTCGCCCGACGCCCGGTGCACGTCGGGTTCGGCAGCCTCACCGCCTTCACCACCGAGGCCGAGTTCGACATCGTCGTCGAGGCCGCCCGCCGCAGCGGCGTCCCCGTGCTCACGCCGGCCATCGCGGGCGTCGAACCCGGCGAGGTGACCCGGGGCGTCCACGCGCACGCGCCGCTGCCGCACGACTGGTTGCTGCCGCAGGTGGCGGCCGTCGTCCACCACGGCGGTGCGGGCACGACGCACGCCGGGCTGCGTGCCGGTGTCCCGTCGGTGGCGGTGCCGTGGGGCGTCGACCAGCCCTACCACGCGCGCCGGTTGCGCGCGCTCGGCGTCGGCCCCGCACCCATCTCCTTGCAGAAGCTGGACGCCGACCGCTTGGCCGGTCTCCTGCGCGAGCTCACCGGCCCGGACGCCCCGCGCTACGCCGCTCGGGCCGCCGAGGTGGGGGAGCAACTCCGTGCCGAGGACGGGGTCAGCGCCACGATCGCCCTGCTGGACCGGCTGGGCCACCTGGGGTGAGTTGGGCCGGGCGCGTGGTGCCCGTCACGGCAGCGGGGTGCCGTCACGCAACGTGTCGACGTGATCGGTGGCGATGACATCGCCCTCGGCGACGCCCGTGACCCCAACCTGATCCGCGCGTTCCCGTCCGGCAACCACCTCGGTGCGGCGCAGGATCCGGTCGGCCTCCAGGCGGAACACATGGGCGGTGCCCGCCTCGCGCAGGATCGCGGTCGCGGGCACGACGAGTTGGGGTTCAGTGGTCACGGTGAGCGTCACCGTGCCCTGCAGTCCGGGAACCACCGCGGCGGTGGCGGGCACGTCGAACAGCGCAGGGTAGGCGCGGGTCCCGCTCGCCGTGAGTTCCGGGACGGGCACGACCTGGCTGAGCGTCACCTCATGGGTGAGGCCCGGCTGGGAATCGAGCCGGAGGGTCCCGACGGTTCCCTGTTCCAACGGCACACGATCGGCCTGGTCGAGGTGGGCCCGGAAGCGGTGTCCATCGGTGGCCGAGACGGTGAACAACGTGGTGGTGGCCGGCACATTCACCCCCGGCTCGACCGTCGGACGGACACCGTCCGGAGTCGCCTGGCCGATCAGGGCCAGGGACACGACCCCGGCGAACGGTGAGCGCAACTCGGCGCGGTCGCGGTTGTCGCGGGCGACGGCCTCGGCAGCCACGGCGGCGGCGATCGCGTCGCTGCGCGCCGTGTCGAGACGTTCGGTCCCGGTGGGCTGGGCGCGGGCCGCGGAGAGTGCGGCACGCGCCTGCGCGACCGCGGCGTCGAGGGGGGCTGGGTCGAGGCGGGCAAGCACGTGCCCCTCGGGCACGGTCTCCCCATCGGACACGAGCACCTCGGCAATCCGGCCCGCGACCGGTGCGCTGATGGTGGCGTGTCGGGTGGCCTCGACCTGCCCATCGATCTGGAGTCGGTACTCCAGGGGCTTGCGTTCCACGACGCCGGTGGACACCGCACGGGCCTGGTCGGGCCGTGCGATCAGGAACCAGGCCCCCACGGCGACCAGGGCCAGTGCCAGGATCGCGGCGGTGACGCGGCGGGTCGTGTTCATGGGATCCTCCAGTGCAGGGTGGGGGCAGGTGGTGGGTCATTCGACCCCCTTGAGGGCCGAGACCATGTCGAGGCGTCGGACGCGGCCGGTGAGCAACAGCGTGGTGCTCAGCGCGAATCCGATCGTGATGAGTGAGGCGATGACGGTGCTCTGCGGTGAGATCCACGGCGTGTACGAGGCACGGAAGGTGCTGAACAGGCCCACGTAGGCATCGAGGAACACCCAACCCAGGGGAATGCCGATGAGCCAGCCCACCGCCGTGGTGAGAAGGTTCTCGCCGGCGGCCAGCCCCCTGATCTCGCCGAGCCGAAAACCGAGGACGCGCAGCGTCGCATAGTCACGGGCCCGCTCGGTGAAGCTGAGCGCTCCGAGGTTGTACAGGACGACGATCGCCAGCAACACTGCGAAGGCCTTGATGAGGGAGAAGACGCCGTCGAGGCCCGCGATCAGTGACTCGGCGTTGGCCCGTTGCTCAGCCCGGGTGACGACGCCGGTAACGCCGGGCACCTCGCGCACGTGTTCGGCATCGGCCGCACGGGCGGTCAGCAGGCGGGTCGGGGTGAAGGTGCCGCCCGCATCCTGCCACGCGGTACTGGACACGAAGAGCCCTTGCGGCTCGGACACATCGACAAGGTGCCGGACGCGGAGTTCGATCGAACGTTCATGTCCCGCAGCGAGGACCTGGACCCGGTCGCCCACCGAGATGCCCGTGGCGCGAGCTGTCGCCAAGGAGATGGCGGCTCCCTCGACCAGGGACACCGGGGTGCCGTCGGGCCCTGGGAGGACGATGCCGTCGCCCTCATCAACGATCGTCAGGATGCGGTCGACCTCGCCGCCGGGCCGGATCCAGGCGGGTCCCTGCGCCATCCACTGCCCGCCGCCGGCGCGATGGGCGATCGCCTCGCGTGCCACGGCGTCCAGGCCCGGGTTCACGGTGACCAGCGCGCCGTAGCGGTACTGGTTCTCGTAGGAGTCCGCCACCTGTCGATGAAGGCTGTCGGGCATTCCGAATCCTGCGGTGAGCAGCATCATGCACCCGGCCGAGGCCACCACGCCCATCGCGAGCCGGACGCCGTTGGCCTCGGCGTCCCGAACCGTCCAGCGTCCCCCCGGGGCCAGGCGCGCCCACAGGCCGGGCCGGCGTTCCAGTAGTGAGCGACGGCCGGTACCCATCGCCGGACGCATCCCCTCGGCGGGCTCCCTCGTGCGGGCCGGGCCGGTGGCACCGTAGGCGGCGGACACGCAGACGGCGATGAGCAGGGCCAGCAGGGCCGGGGTCAGCCAGGTGTTGCTCGGCACCCACGACCTGAGGGCGAAGTCGGACTGCTGGGTGGTGAGGACGAACACCGACATCGGTCGGGCCACGAGCAGGCCGATGACGCCTCCCACCCCCGCTGTGACCAGCCCGAACGTCGCGTAGTGGCGCCCGATGGAGGCGTTGTCGATCCCCAGGGCCCGCAGCGTGGCGATGTCGCGTTGCTGGATGTCGACCAGCCGCTTGATCGAGGTGTGGATCGACAACAGCGCCAGCAGCAGGAACAGGGCCGAGAACATGAAGGAGAGGCTGCGGATCTGACCGATGCGTTCGTGCGCCGCCGAGACTGATCCGAGTGTGTGGCGGTCGGCGAAGGTGCCGAGTCGGGGCCCGAGGATCGAAGGCGCGTGGCGCCGGACAGTGTCGGGATCCCCGATCACGCGCAGTTCGTTGGGCGGTGCGTCCACCCCGAAGGTGGTCCGCAGTGTCCGTTCCGCCACCAGCCCGTGGCCGAACAGGGCGGCGTCGGGGGCGATGAGGCCGCCGCCGGTGAACGCCACCTTGTCGGCGGACAGGATGGTGCCGGCCAACGGCAGGCGCGCGGTGGTGTGGCCGACGTGCACGGTGACCGGATCCCCGAGCGACAGGCCGTGGGCAGCCGCGTACCGCTCATCCAGCCACAGTCCCGGCGCCGTCGGAGTGGGAGCCGACCCCGTCCGGACGGCAGGGCTGTTGATCCCGGAGTCGTCGATCGTGGACAGCGTGAGCGTCGACGAACCTGTTTCGCCGGCCTTGACATCGATGCGGGTCACGGCCGTCGTCCGATGCACTCCCGGCAGTTGCCGGAAGGCGCGCTCGTCGGCCTCGGTGATCGAGGCGGCGAACACCCAGGCGTCGGGCAGGGTGGCGACGTGTTCGAAGTCGGCCACCTCCTGCTCCATGCCCCGCCAGGCCCCCTCGAGGCCGGCGTAGATGACCATGCTGAGGGTCGCCATCACGAACACCGACACGAACTGCGTCCAGTGCTGTGCGATGTCGCGGACCAACTTGCGCAGCAACAGCACCGACGTCACGGTTCGGCCTGCTCCCCGCCCGGGCCCCGGACGGAGGACTCGACGACGCGTCCATCGGACAACCTGATGAGGTGGTCGGCGATGCCTGCCAACTCGGGGTTGTGGGTCACCAACAGCACGGCGGTGTCGGTCGCGGCACCGCGCAGCAGTTCGATGACGCGCTCACCGGTGGCCGTGTCGAGGGCTCCTGTGGGCTCGTCGCACAACAACAGGGCCGGGCGCTTGGACAGTGCCCGCGCGATCGCGACCCGCTGCATCTCCCCACCGGACAACTGGTCGGGGAAGTTGTCGAGGCGGTGCCCCAGCCCCACCTCGGTGAGGAGTTCCTCGGCGCGGGCGTGCGCCCCAGGGCGGTCAGCCACCAAACCGGCGGCGAGGGCCACGTTCTCGTGGGCCGTCAGGTTGGGCACCAGGTTGTAGAACTGGAACACGAACCCGACCGACCTTCGCCGGTAGTCGGTCAGTTGCCGGTCATCGAACGCCGTGATGTCCATCCCGTCGACGACCAGGCTCCCCGCGCTGGCGCGATCCATCCCTCCCAGCAGGTTGAGCAGGGTGCTTTTGCCGGAGCCCGACGGGCCCAGGATGACCGTGAGCCGACGGCTCGCCAGGTCGAGGTCCACATCGCGCAGCGCGTGGACGACCGACTCCCCGGTGCCGTAGCTCTTGCCGAGGCCACGGATGCTGATGGTCGTGGGCATGTCCGGTCCGGGCGCTCCCGCGCGTCAGTTCTGGACGAGCAGTGCCCCGAAGTGGGTACCTGCCCCCGATCCGACCAGCAGCAGGCGTTCCCCGGGCTGGATCCGTGCGCGGTGCAGGGTCAACGGGATGCCGGCGGCGATCGTGTTGCCCACCTCGGCCAGCGTCTCTTCCACCCGATCGGCATGGGCGATCAGGAGGGCCGCCTCACGCAACGCGAAGAGGAAGGACAGGCACGTGCCGTGCACGCTGTACGCCGACTTGGTGGGCGCCATGCCGAGTTCGGCGGCCAGCAACGCCCCGCCGTCGGGGATCGCCTGCATGGGGGTGCCCGAGGCGTTCAGGACGCAGTCGATGTCGGCGATGGTGAGGCCGGCGTCTGCCAGTGCGGAACGGGCGGCCGCGACACCGAGGTCGAGGGGGTCCTCATCGGGACTGATCCAGTGCCGCGTGAGCACACCGGAGCGCTGTTCGGCTTCGTCCGCCGGCAGGCCGCACCGTGCAGCGACCTCGGCGGTCGTGACGACGCGGCGGGGCAGGGCTTCGCCGGTCCCCAGGATGGCCATGGGGAGCAGGGGCTGGTCGGGACGCGCGGGGGCGGCGTCGGCAGGGGTCGTGGAAGACAGGGTGGGGGTGGACATGACGCTCCTGGGGGGCGGGGGTGGCGGGGGTGCCACCAGGGGGTGTCCGCGGGGGTGGGAGGATGTGCAAAACCCTAACATCGGTCGGGTGTGCCCGGTCAACCTCGAATGACCGACCGTCGGGCGCTCAGGCCTGGCGCGCCGGCCGCCACCTGAACCTCACCTTCACCAGGCCGTGGTCGCCGGTGCCCTTGCGCTTGTGGTCGGCGCTGGTGGTGTCGTTGAGGTGGTCGTTGTAGATCACCAGGCCGTCGAACAGCCACAGCCGGCGGTGGGAGTTGTCGTAGAACTGCTCCGAGACCAGCACGTGGTCGAGCGACTCGCGCATGTCGTTGTGGACGTGGGTGTAGTAGACGTCGCGCGTGTCGCGGTACTCCTGCAGGGTCTGGCCCGAGTACAGGGCGATGTCGCCCCCACCGCGGGAGTCGCCGACCAAGTAGCGCGGCTGCTCGGTGAGGATGTTCAGCGTGTTGCTCAGCTGCCCGTCGTTGAGGTCGCCGAGCACGATGACGGGCAACTTCGACTTCAGGTGTGCCACGTAGACGCGCGTCAGCGGCGGGGCCTCGCGCAGGGCCACCTCGAAGGTCAGTACCGGACGAGCGCCCCGCACACGATGCGGGTGCCGTCCGCGGGCGTGGCGAGCAGGTCGTAGGTCTCCTCCAGGCCGTTGCGGCGGAGGACCTCGGCGAGGGCGTCCGCGTGCCACAACTCCTGGACGCCCACGATGTCGGCGTCCAGTTCACGCAGCATCAGGCCTAGCCAGGTGGATTTCCGGGCGAACTCCTCCTCCGTCCAGGGCTTGGAGAACCGGTGCATGCGGCGTCCGGGCAGTTGGAGGTTGAACAGGTTCGCGGTGGCGACGCTGAAGCGGGTGAGGTCGGGCATGGTGGGGGCTCCATCCTTCGGTGGGTCGAGCCTACGCCCGTCGGGAGGATCGGCGGTGTGGTGCTGGCGTCGCTCTGACTCTGATGCAGCTGTGCATCAGAGTCAGAGCGACGCCAACCACCAGCCGAGTGCACACGCTGCGACCGATCCGACCAACATGGCCGTGGCGAGGCCGACCGCAGGCCCGCGGCGTCCGTCGCGCCAGAGGTCGGCGGCCTCGACCGAGGCTGCCGAGAAGGTGGTGAACCCGCCCAACAACCCGGTGGCGAGGACCGTCACGAGTTCGGGCGACCACACCCGCGCACCGAAACCAGCCACGATGCCGATGGCGAACGACCCCGCGACGTTGACGGTGAGTGTGGCCCACGTCGAGGGCTTGCCCGCCCGGTGCGCCAGCGTGTGGGTGAGGTGGCGCAGGACGGCACCCAAACCGCCGGCCAGGGCCACCCAGAGCCAGGTCATGCGGCCCTCCGCACGGACGCCGACTCAGCGATCGCGAAACCCAACAGGGCCGCGACAAGGCCGAACGCCACCTGGGCCGCTCCCGCGGCGAGCCCGAACACCGGCCCGGCGACCATCCCCCACGAGACGATGTCGAGCGCGAACGCCGAGTACGTGGTGAATCCGCCCAGGAAACCGGTGCCCGCGAGCAGACGCAGGCTGTGGGCACGAACTTCGCGGGCTGTCGGCGCGAACTTGGCAGGCTGTGGGCGCGAACTTGGCAGGCTCTCGGCGCGCAGCCAGCCCAGCAGCAGGCCCAGGGCCAACGACCCCAGCACGTTGACGACCCATACCGACCAGAAGGGCTCGACCACCAGACCCAACCCGTAACGCGCCAACGAGCCCAGCGCGCCGCCCACGAACACCAGGGCCGCGCCGCGCATCAGGGCATCACAGGTGGTCGTACAGCGACAACGAGGGGTCGATGATCTTGCCCGGGTTCAGGTGGTTGCCCGGGTCGGTCGCCGAGAACAACGAGCGCATGATCGAGACGCCCTCCTCCGACACGACCTGCTCCATCCACGGGGCGTGCTCCATGCCGACGCCGTGGTGGTGCGACAGCGTGCCGCCCGAATCGACGAACGCCTGCTGGATGGCGGTCTTCACCGTTGCGTACTCGCGATCGGCGTCCTCACCGGCCTGGAACGCGAACGTGAAGTACAGGCACGCCCCCGCGTGGTAGCTGTGCGACAGGTGGCACATGATGAACCCCTGCTTGCCCAGGCTCTCGAACGCCCGGCCCGCGGCCGCGTACACCGCGTCGTGCACCCCGTTCAGCTTCGACCACGGCGCCGCGGTCTCGGACACGTCGCCCATCACGTGCTGCTCGAGCAGGAAGTCGCGCAGGTAGGGGGTGTCGAACTTCTTCTGGTCGTACAGCGCACCCGGCCCCGTGCCGAGCACCAGCGCGCCGTGCGCCTTGGCGATCTTCACGACCTGGCGGCGGCGGGCATCGACGTCGGCCTCGGAACCCTCGAAGCAGACGTAGGAGATGCACATCTCGTCGGTGTCCCAGCCGCGGCGGCGCATGAACGCCCACAGTTCCTCGGTGACGCGGGCCTCGATCTTCTTCTTGATCGTGACCGCTTCCTTCTGGGTCGACAGCGACATGGCGGTCTCGTTCGCGTCGGAGATGCGCACGAACGTGGTCGGGATCTCGGCGTCGGCCATCGCGTGGATCGCCGCGACCGCGGGCTCCCACGACGGGTACATGTAGGCCACGACGACGCGCTGCTCGGGCATCCGGTGCACGTGCACCCACAGGTCGGTGATGACGCCGAGGCGGCCTTCCGACCCGATGAACATCTCGCGCAGCGAGGGCCCGGTCGACTCCGACGGCACCGGGCGCAGCCGCACCGTGCCCGAGGGCCGCACGACGGTCATGCCGCGCACGATGTCGGCGATGTCGCCGTACTTGTCGCTCTGCATGCCCGAGCTGCGGGTGGCCGCCCAGCCGCCGACGGTCGAGTGGGTGAACGAGTCGGGGAAGTGGCCCAGCGTCCAGCCGCGGGCGTTGAGCTCCTCCTCCAGGTCGGGGCCGAGCGTGCCCGCCCCGACCAGCGCGAGGCCCGACTCCTCGTCGAGCTCGACGATGCCGGTGATCAGGCCCAGGTCCAGCGACACGATCGGGCGGGTCTCGCCCGGGTCGAGCTGCAGCGAGCGGGAGATGTTGGTGCCGCCGCCGAACGGGACCACCACCGCGTCGGCGGCCACGCACGCCGCCAGCACCGCGGCGACCTCGGCCTCGGAGGAGGGGTAGACCACGACCTCGGGCAGCCGCCCGTAGTCGAAGCGCGAGACGTGCAGCAGCTCGGTCACCGACGACCCGTGCCCGTGCACCACGCGCTCGTGGGCGTCCGTCGTCACGCGGTCGGGCGCGGTGGCCGCGACGAGGGCCTCGCGCAACGCGTCGGGCAGCGGCGAGTCGGGCACCGTCGTGGCGTCGAACTCGATCGTGTCGACCTGGCGGGGGCGCAGGTCGATGCCCAGGTGCTTCTTCACGAACGGCGCGAAGGCGGGCTTGTTGGCGTAGTTGAAGAAGACGCCCTCCTCGCCCCAGCCCCACCACTTCATGCGCTTGACGTTCTTCACGGGGTTGCTCCTTCGACGGGGGTCTTCGCCTTGCCCTTGATGCGCCGCGACACGGCGCGCACGGCGGCGTTCGGCAGCAGCTGCAGGATCGCCGCCGCCACCTTGTACCGCTTGCTGGGGATCGAGATCACGTGGCCGGCCCGCGCGTCGGCCAGGGCCACCTCGGCGACGCGGTCGGCGTCGAGCCACAGGAAGCGCGGGACGCCCTTGCGCCCGGAGCCGCCGCGCGCGTGGAACTCCGTGCGCGTCCAACCCGGCAGGACGGCGGTCACCTGGACGCCGGTGTTGGTCAGCTCGAGCGCGAGTACCTCGGTCAGCGCGAGCGCGTACGCCTTGAGCGCGGAGTACGAGTCCTGCCGGGTCAGCGCCGACACCGAGGCGACGTTGATGATCCAGCCCTCGCCCCGCTCGCGCATCACGGCCGCGGCGGCGCCGGCCAGGACGCGCGGGGCGCGGCCCATCACCTCGTAGGCGCGGTCGGCGAGGTCGTCGTCCCCGCCGACCAGCGGGGTCTTGAGCGAGAAGCCGGCGTTGTTGACGAGGATGTCGACGTCCCCGGCCCGGAGGCGGTCCGCCACCTTGGCCTGGTCGGCGCGGTCGGCCAGGTCGGCGTCCAGCACCTCGACCCGGACGCCGTGGGCTGCGGTCAGCTCCGCGGCGACCGCCACCAGGCGCCCCTTGTCGCGGGCGACGAGCACGAGGTCGGCCCCGTCGCGGGCGAGGGCGCGGGCGAAGGACAGCCCGATCCCGGACGTCCCGCCTGTGATGAGCCCGACACGCATGACGGGCACGCTACATTACGCTGCCCCCACGAAGGCGACCCCCACCGCTTTCGGGAAAGGAGTCCGGCGTGGCCACCCCAGCGCGGGTCCTGCTCACCGGCGTCACCGGCTTCCTCGGCCAGGCGGTGCTGGAGCGACTGCTCTCCACGACCGACGCCCACGTCGTCGCCGTCGTGCGCCCCAAGGGCAGCCAGACGGCCCGCTCGCGGCTGGACCGCGTGCTCCGCAAGCCGGTGTTCAAGCCGTGGCGCGACGCCGTCGGCGACGCCGAGGCCAAGCGCCTCTTCGCCGAGCGCACCTCCGTGCTCGAGGCCGACCTGGCCACCATCGAGAGGATCGAGGGCTCGATCGACGTCGTGGTCCACTCGGCCTCCACCGTGTCGTTCGACGCCCCCATGGACGAGTCGTTCGCCAACAACGTCGGCGGCCCGCGGGCGCTGTACGGCGCGCTGACCCACTCCGGGCTCGACCCGCACGTCATCCACGTCTCCACCTGCTACGTCGGCGGGATCGCCAAGGGGCTGCGGCCCGAGGCGTCCGTCGACCATGACGTCGACTGGCGCGCCGAGATCGCGGCGGCCGAGGTCGCCCGTGTCGAGGCCGAGGCGGCCTCGCGCACCCCCGAGCAGCTGCAGGCCTTCATCGACGGGGCCACCCGCGACCACGGCAAGGAGGGCCCCAAGTCGGTCGCCCGCGCGTCCGAGGCCGCACGCCTGGCCTGGGTCGAGAACCGCCTCGTCGAGTTGGGCCGCACGCGGGCCCGCTCCGTCGGCTGGACCGACGTCTACACCTTCAGCAAGGCGCTGGGGGAGCGGGTCGCCGAGCAGGAGTGGGCCGGGCAGGGCCACCGCCTCTCGATCGTGCGCCCGGCGATCATCGAGTCGTCGCTGCGCCACCCGTTCCCGGGCTGGATCGACGGCTTCAAGGTCGCCGACCCGCTGATCATGGCCTACGCCAAGGGGGCGCTCCCCGAGTTCCCGGGCCTGCCCGACTCGGTGCTCGACGTCATCCCCGTCGACTACGTCGTCAACGTGATCATGGCGCTGGCCACGCTCGGCCACCAGGGCGAGCCCGAGGAGGTCGGCTACTACCAGGTGTGCTCGGGGGCCTCGAACCCGCTGCCGTTCCACCGGATGTACACCGAGGTGCGCGAGTACTTCCTCGCCCACCCGCTGAGCGACGACAAGGGACGCCCCATCGTGGTCCCCACCTGGAAGTTCCCGGCCAACAACGCCGCCGAGCGCTCGCTGCGCCTGAAGGAGCGGCTGTCCGCCCTCGGGTCGCGCATCGGCGCGGCGCTGCCGTCGAACACGCGGACGCAGGCCTGGGCGTCCTCGCTGTCGAAGATGGAGCGCGGCCTGGGCTCGCTGCGCACCTACGTCGACCTCTACCAGAGCTACACGCGCACCGAGATGCTGTTCGACGACCAGCAGACCCGCGCGCTGGGGGCGAAGCTGCCGGCCGGTACGCCGGTCGACCAGACGTTCGACGTGCGCGACATCGACTGGACGCACTACTGGCAGCGGGTCCACCTGCCCGCGATGACCGCGTTGGCGAAGGTGCACGCGCGGGCGTCCTCGGCGCAGCGGTCGCAGCGCTCGCAGGCCCGCCGGCTCGAGTCGGGCACCGACGTGCTCGCGGTGTTCGACCTCGAGGGCACGCTGCTGCCGAGTTCGCTGGTCACGCAGTACCTCTCGGTGATGGGCCAGCTGCACTCGCCGGCCGAGCTGCCCGGCGAGCTGGTCGACCTGGTCCGCAACGTGGGGGTGTACCTGCAGGCCGAGCGCCGCGACCGCGGCGAGTTCGTGCGCGCCTTCTCGCGCCGCTACGCCGGCACGCGGGTGACCGACATCGAACGGGTCGTCGGCGGCGCCTGGGGCCAGAACGTGGTCCGCAAGCTCAAGCCGGGCGCCCTGGCCCGCATCGAGGAGCACCGCGCCGCCGGCCACCGCACCGTGCTGGTCACCGGGGGCCTCGACCTGTTCGCCGCACCGCTTGCCCCGCTGTTCGACGACGTGGTCGCCTCATCGATGGAGGCACGCGACGGGGTGCTCACGGGCTACCTCAGCACGCCGCCGCTGGTCGACGAGGCCCGCGCGCAGTGGCTCAAGGACTACGCGTCGCGCGGCGGGTTCGACCTGTCCCGCTCGCACGGCTACGGCGACTCGATCTCGGACGCCTCGTGGCTGTCCCTGCTCGGCCGCCCGGTCGCCGTGAACCCCGACCTGCCGCTGTACCGGGTCGCCTCGAAGGCTTACTGGCCCATCGAGGACTGGAAGCGCCCCTAGCGCCGAGGGCTTGAGTTTTATCCGCCGAGGGCTTGAGTTTTGGGCGCCGAGGGCTTGAGTTTTTCGCGCCGAGGGCTTGGGTTCCGTCCACCACCAGAGCGATCATTCTGTTTTCGGGCGTGCGCGGCTAGGGTGGCGGCGTGGCACGTTCGAGGATCACGGATGCTCTCCTGCTCTCCCACGTGAACAAGATGGGCGAGGAGCACCCTCCCGTGCCGCTGGCGTCCGTCGACTTCACCGTCAACGACCCCGACCTGGTCCGCACGCGGTTCGCCGGCGTCCTCGACTACCTCGCCCGCGTCGAGCTCGAGGTCGAGCGCAACGTGCTCGAGCTGCTGACGATCATGCCGAACCCGTCCGAGGCCGACCGGGTGTTCTACGCCGACGTCTGGTACGACCAGGAGATCCAGCACGGCATCATCCTCGACGAGCTGAAGTCCCGCATCGGGCTGCCCCCGGCCGAGCCGCTGCTGCAGGTCGGCTTCGCGGTCAAGGCGCTCGGCGCGATGGCCCGGTTCGAGCAGATCCAGGACGTCGCCCGCACCATTTACTACTTCACCGGGGCCTCCACCGAGCGGCAGGCGGTGCTCGCCTACAACGCGCTCGCCGGCCAGCTCGACGAGATGGGCGAGAAGGCGATCCGCGAGACGATCATCAACCCGATCAAGCGGCAGGAGCCTGGCCACTTCGCGTTCTACCGGATGAGTGCCGAGAAGATCACCACCGACGGCACCCTGCGGCCGTGGCAGCTCTGGCTGGCGCGCAAGCTGCGCACGTTCTCCTACGAACTGGTCGGCACCCACAACGACCCCCGCTATCAGGCGCAGATGGGCGAGGTGATCACCGAGCTGGGCTTCGGCACCGAGCTGGAGGTCTTCGCCAAGGAGATCGGACGCCTCGAGGCCAGCCTGCTGTGGGCCCAGCACCAGGGCATGGACTTCCCGCCCTACGTGCTGGCCGCGCTGCGCGAGGCGGTCGACCTCTACCGAGAGCGCGGGGCTTTCAAGCCCAACCTGTGAGTTCGGCGACAGGGCATGATGGAGCCATGAGCGAACACGATCCCCGCTGGATGTACCGGCAAGTCATCGACGCGATGGTGGTCTCCTGCGCCGGCGCCGGCCAGGTGTCCGCCGAGCGGGTGCGGGTCGGGGTGTGGAACGCCAACGCCGACCCCGACACCGACGCCAACCAGGTCACCATGAACGCGCTGCTGTCGATGCTGCCCCCCGAGCACCGCGAGGCCCTGGCCGTGCTCTTCGCCGAGGAGTACGCCTCGGGCGTGTACAACGCCCTGCAGGTGCTGCGGGCCGCGGAGCTGCAGCCGTTCCACGAGGGCTACGAGGGCGACCCGTCCGACGACTTCCTCGGACGCCTCGACGGTTGGGACTGGCCGGTCTCCGGCTGACGAAGGCGGGTGCCGCGCTCGGCGAGCATGTCCTCCTCCGACGCGCGCGCCCGGATCATGCGGGTGTTGCGCGGCTGCACGAGCAGCTCGCGCTCGGCCGCGAACCCGGCCTGCAGCAGGCGGGCGCGCTCGATCTCGGCGTTCAGCGTGACGCCGATGAGCAGCGCGATGTTCATGATCCACAGGCCGAGGAGCAGGATGATGAAGGACCCGACCACCCCGTAACTGGCCGGCAGGCGTCCGAAGATGGCCACCCACGTGGAGAAGCCGAAGATCGCCAGCACGGTGACCCCCATCGCGACCAGCGCGCCCGGAACCGACCAGCGCAGCTTGGGCTGGCGGACGTTCGGCGTGGCCCGGTACAGGGCCAGCACCACGACCACCGACGCGATCGACAGCACCACCCACCGGTTCTGGCGCAGGCCGCGCAGGGGCTCGAGGTCGAGTCCGAGGTAGTCCAGGACCATGTCCCACACGCCGGCCGACAGCAGCACCGTCAGCAGCAGGAACGCCCCGAACAGCAGCATCAGCAGGGTGACCAGCAGGTTGTAGGGGATGATCTGCCAGATCGGCCGGCCCTCGACGACGCCGTGGATGCGGTTGACCGACCGCCCGAAGGCCGCCACGTAGCCGGACGCGGCCCACAGGGCGCCGAGCAGGGCGACGCCGAGCACCCAGTCGGCGCCGGCGGTGGCGGCGAGTTGGCGCAGCGGGTCGGCCACGAGGTCGACGACGGTGGCGGGGGCGACGGAGCGGAGGAAGTCGATGATCCACTCGACCGCGGCCGTCCCCTGCCCGAACAGGGTGAGGCCGGCGAGGATCGCCAACAGCCCCGGGAAGAGCGACTGCACCGACATGTAGGCGAGGTTGCCCGCGTTGTCGAGGATGTGGCGGTACCAGAACTCCGACCACGTGCGGCGCAGCACGTAGCGCCACGAGCGTCCGGTGAGCTGCCACGGCCACTCTGCCTTCGCGGGGTCGTTGGGGTCGGGCGCGGTGAGCCACTTGTGGACTGTTGCCTCCTCCTCGGCGTCCACGGCTCACCTCCTCCGGTCGGTGCTCTTGGGGCCAGTGTCGCAGCCCGGCCGGGGCGCGACACTCACCGACGTGACAAGAAATACCCCGAACAGGGTGTCTCTGATGTCACCAGGGTGAGTGTCGGGACGCCGCGGGCTCAGGGCGCCGTCGCCCGACCACCCCGCGTCCGGGCGAACACCGAGCGCAGGTAGACGACCGAGCCGACCCAGACGAGCACCAGGCCCGCCCAGTAGGACGCCGAGACGTGCTGGCCGAACACCGTCAGCCCGAGCGCGAACTGGATGGTGGGTCCGAGGTACTGCAGGATCCCCACGACGCCGAACGGCAGGCGCGGGGCGGCGATGGCGAACAGCCACAGGGGCAGCGCGGTCAGCACGCCGGCCAGGATGAGCAGCCCGGAGGTGCGGGCGTCGGCGCCGAACTGGCTGGCCCCGGTGACCACCAGCCAGCCCCAGTACGCCAGCGCGAACGGCAGCAGGATCGCCGACTCCAGGAACAGCCCACCCAGCGGGGGAGCGGAGGCCTTCTTCTTCACCGCGCCGTAGAGCCCGAAGGTGAGCGCGAGGGTGAGCGAGACCCACAGGCCGGCCCAGTTCTCCCAGGCGATGACCGCCACGCCCGCGGTGGCCAGCAGGGTGCCCGCCAACCCGGCGCGCGACATGCGCTCGCCGAAGATCAGCACCCCCAGCACGATGTTGAGCAGCGGGTTGATGAAGTACCCCAGCGACGCCTCGACGACGTGGTTGGAATTGACCGCCCAGATGAACACCAGCCAGTTCAGCCCCACGAGGAAGGCGGCGGCGACGATGCGGGGGAGCCGTTCGCGGGTCAGCGCGGACCTCAGCCAGCCCCACGGGTGGCGCAGCAGCACCAGGGCGAGCGCGACCGCGACCAGCGACCAGATGATGCGGTGGGCCAGGATCTCGAACGCACCCGCCGGCTTCAGCAGCGGGAACAGCAGCGGGAAGAAGCCCCAGATGACGTAGGCCGCGATGCCCGACGCCAGCCCGCGCGACCGCTCGGCGGCGGCGTCGGGGGTGGGGGCGGGTGCGGTCACGGGGAGACTGTAGGCCGTGGGTGCCGAGTTCCCCCGCCTTGGCCCGGTCTGGTGAGATGGACCCCATGACGACGGGGGCTCTCGCAGGACTCAAGGTGATCGAACTCGGCACGATCGGGCCGGGCCCGTTCACCGCCATGATGTTCGCCGACCACGGCGCCGACGTGCTGCACGTCGAGCGGCCCGGCGGAGTCCCGGCGGTGGGGCCCATCGGCAACCGGCGCACCGACATCATCCACCGCAACCGGCGCACCATCGAGCTCGACCTCAAGACCCCCGAGGGCCGGGACGCGGTGCTCGAGCTGGTCAAGGACGCCGACGTGCTCATCGAGGGCAACCGCCCCGGCGTCGCCGAGCGCCTCGGCGTGGGCCCCGACGTGTGCCTCGAGCTCAACCCCCGCCTCGTCTACGGCCGCGTCACCGGCTGGGGGCAGTTCGGTCCCAAGGCGAAGCAGGCCGGCCACGACCTGAACTACATGGCGGCGTCCGGCACCCTGTCGACCTTGGGCCGCGCCGACCAGCCGCCGACGGTGCCGCTGGCCTACATCGGCGACCTCGGCGGCGGCTCGATGATGCTGGCGTTCGGGATCCTCGCCGCGCTGTACGAGCGGCAGTCCTCGGGCCTGGGGCAGGTGGTGGACGCCGCGATCCTCGACGGCGCGACCCTGCTCGCCACCGCGTTCCACGGGTTCGCGCAGATCGGCGCCTGGGACGAGACCCGCCGCGGCGTGAACCTCGTCGACTCGGGCGCCCCCTTCTACGACTGCTACGAGACGGCCGACGGCGAGTGGATGGCGGTGGGCTCGCTCGAGAACAAGTTCTTCCTCGAGCTGCTGAAGGTGCTCGAGCTCGACCCGGCCACGCTGCCCGACCAGCACGACCGCGAGCGCTGGCCCGAGCTGCGCGCTGCCATCGCCGGCGCCATCAAGGGCCGCACCCGCGACGAGTGGCGCGACCGGGCGGCCGGCACGGACGCCTGCCTCGAGCCGGTGCTGCGGATGAGCGAGGTCCGCCACGACCCGCACAACGACGCGCGCCAGACGATGGTGCACGTCGACGGGCTGTGGCAGCCCGCGCCCGCGCCGCGCCTGTCCCGGACGCCGGCCGGCCCGATCTCGCCCAGCGACGTGACCACCGACCACGCGGGCGGCGTCAACGCCTGACGGGGGCTACTCCTCAGGCAGCAGCGTCGACCCCGGGATCGCGTGCGGCGCCGCCCCGGGGGCGTCCAGCGGCGCCACGACGGCGCCGTCGACCGCGTGCGGCTGCAGCTCGCCCGAGGCGATCTGCTCGGCCCAGTGGCAGGCCACCTTGTGCGACGCCGGCACGCCGTCGACCGAGACGACCCGCAGCTCGGGCCGCTCCGTCGAGCACCGGGTCTGCTGCGCCCACGGGCACCGCGTGTGGAACCGGCACCCCGACGGCGGGTTCGCCGGCGACGGCAGGTCGCCCGACAGCAGGATCCGCTCGCGCGTGTCCTCCACGACCGGGTCCGGCACCGGGATCGCCGACAGCAGCGCCCGCGTGTACGGGTGCAGCGGCAGCGCGTACAGGTCGTCGGCCTCGGCCTCCTCGACCAGCGCCCCCAGGTACATCACGCCGATGCGGTCGGAGATGTGTCGCACCACCGCGAGGTCGTGGGCGATGACCAGGTAGGTGAGCCCGAACTCCGACTGCAGGTCCTCCAGCAGGTTGATCACCTGCGCCTGCACCGACACGTCCAGCGCCGAGACCGGCTCGTCGGCGACGATCAGCTCGGGGTCGACCGACAGCGCGCGGGCGATGCCGACGCGCTGGCGCTGGCCGCCCGAGAACTCGTGCGGGTACTTGCTGAGCGCCCCTGGCGGCAGGCCGACGGCGGCGAGCAGCTCGACCAGCCGGTCGCGCGCCCCCTTCTTGTCGGACGCCAACCCGTGCGCCTGCATCCCCTCCAGGAGCAGCTGCTCGACGGTCTGGCGCGGGTCGAGGCTGCCCAGCGGGTCCTGGAACACCATCTGCATGTGGCGGCGCTGGCGGCGCAGGTCCTCGCCCTTGAGCGTGGCCAGGTCGACGCCACCCAGCGTCACCGAGCCCTCGGTCAGCTCCTCGAGCTGCAGCAGCGCGCGCCCGAAGGTCGACTTGCCACAACCCGACTCGCCCACGAGCCCGTAGGTCTCGCCGCGCCGGATCGTCAGGTCCATGCCGTCCACGGCGTACACGTGCCCGACCGTGCGGTCGATGAGCAGCCCGCGCTTGATCGGGAAGTGCACCTTCACGCCCTTGACATCGACGAGCACCTCGCCGGGGGCGACCCCGGACGCGTCCACGACCTCGGTCATGCCCGGCCCTCCTCGATGCGTTGGCGGTCGGCGGCGGTCAGCGGGTAGTGGCAGCGCAGCAGCCGCAGCCCGCCGTCGGTTCGCGCCTCTTCGTCGGGCAGCAGGTCGGGTGCCACCGTGCGGCACTTCTCACCCTCCTGGTGGCAGCGCGGCGCGAACGCGCACGCGTGGTCCCACGGGATGTTGTCGGCCACCGACCCGGGGATCGGGAACAGCCGGGCGTCCCGGTCGCCGTCCAGGCGGGGGATCGACCCCAGCAGCCCGCCGGTGTAGGGGTGGCGCGGCTCGGCGAACAGTGGGTGCCGCTTGGCGCGCTCGACGATGCGCCCGCCGTAGAGCACGTTGACGCCGTCGCACATGCCGGCGACCACGCCGAGGTCGTGGGTGATCATGATCAGCGCCGTCCCCGACTGCTCGACCAGGTCGGTCAGCAGCGCGAGGATCTGCGCCTGGATCGTCACGTCCAGCGCGGTGGTCGGCTCGTCGGCGATCAGCAGGCGTGGCTCACAGGCGAGCGCCATGGCGATCAGCGCACGCTGGCGCATGCCGCCCGACAGCTGGTGCGGGTACTCCTTCAGGCGGCGGGTGGGGTCGGGGATGCCGACCTTGTCCAGCATCTCCGCGGCCTGCTTCGCCGCCACGGCCTTCTTCTCGCCGCGGTGCCGCGTGATCACCTCGGCGACCTGCACCCCGATCGGGACGACCGGGTTCAGCGACGACAGCGGGTCCTGGAAGATCATGGCCAGCTCGGCGCCGCGCTTGTCCCGCATGGCGGCGTCGGGCAGGGTCAGCAGCTCGGTGCCGGCGAAGCGCACCGACCCGGTCACCTGGTTGCCGCGTCGGGCGAGCAGGCGCATGATCGCCAGGGACGTCACCGACTTGCCGCAGCCGGACTCGCCGACCAGCCCGACGACCTCGCCGGGCGCGACGTTGAACGTGACCTTGTCGACGGCCGTGAACGGTTCCTGGCCGTGGCGGGTGAATCGCACCGAGAGGTCGTCGACCTCGAGCAGGGGCGTGCTCATCGCCTCACCTCCTGGACTTCGGATCGAGCGACTCGCGCAACGACTCACCGACGAGGGTGAAGCCGAGCGCCACCACGATGATGCACAGCGCCGGGTAGACGGCCAGGTGCGGGTGGGAGTCGAAGTACGGTTGGGCGTTGCCGAGCATCTGGCCCCATTCCGGCGAGCGGTCGTCGGGGTTGCCCAGGCCGAGGAACGACAGGGCGGCCGCGTCGATGATCGCCGTGGCGAGCACCAGGGTGGCCTGTACGATCACGGGCCCCATCGCGTTGGGCAGCATGTGCCGGAACACGATCGGCCCCTGCCGGACGCCCAGGGCCCGGGCCGCCAGCACGTGGTCGGAGTGGCGCTGGGCCAGCATCGAGCCGCGCAGCAGGCGCGCGAACACGGGGACCTGCACGATCGCGATGGCGAGGATGACGGTCCACTGCGACGGCGAGCGGAACATCGCCGCGATGGAGAAGGCCATCAGCAGCGACGGGATCGACAGCAGCACGTCGACCACGCGCATGACCACGGAGTCGACCCAGCCACCGAACGCACCGGCGAGCGTGCCCAGGGCCATGCCGCCGAGCAGGCCGCCGAGGGTGGCCAGCACGCCGACGATCAGCGTCTGGCGCGCTCCGACCATCAGGCGCGACAGCACGTCGCGGCCCAGGTAGTCGGCGCCGAGCGGGTGGCCGGGCTGGGGGCCGGGGACGGGGTTGGTCTGGCGGTGCACCTGCTCGATCAGGACGCGGGTCGCCGGGTCGTGCGGCGCGATGAGCGGCGCGACGATGGCCAGGACGATGAACAGCACCACGATGGCGGCCCCGATGAGGAACACCCAGTCGCGGCGCAGGCGGCGCCAGGCCGACATCCAGAGGCTGACGCCCTCACCGGACGCCACGCGCCCGGCGTCGCTGACGGCGGTGGCCACGCCACCGCCCGCCGAACCGGACGCCGTGCCGGCCGAGGCGGTCGAGGCCAGCGCGTCGATGCGCGCCTTCTTGTGGGACGGGGTGCCCGGGATCGGGCGACGAGGAGAATCGGTCATGTCAGCCCCTCACCGCACCCGGACGCGCGGGTCGATGGCCGCGTACGCGATGTCGACGACCATGTTGACGAGGATGTAGATGAGCGCGGCCATCATGATCAGCACCTGCAGCACCGCGTAGTCGCGGGTCTCGAAGCCGTAGGCCAGCGCGTGCCCGACGCCGCGGAAGGTGAACACGCGCTCGGTCAGGACGGCGCCCGCGAGCAGGGCGCCGGTCTGCAGGCCGATGGTGGTCACGACGGGGATCAGGGCGTTGCGCAGGACGTGCCGGCCGCGGATCGTCGCGGCCCGCAGGCCCTTGGCCTGGGCGGTTCGGACGTAGTCCTCGTCCAGCACCTCGAGCACGGAGGCGCGCGTGATGCGCAGGATCACCGCGAACGGGATCGAGCTCAGCGCGACCGCGGGGAGGATCAGGTGGCGCAGGGCGTCCCAGGCGGCGTCCCACTCGCGGGTCAGCAGTCCGTCGAGGACGTACATGCCGGTGATGTGGGTGGCGTTGATGCCGACGCTCTGGCGTCCGGACGGCGGCAGGATGCCCAACTGGATCGCGAACACGTACTTCAGCGCGAACGCCAGGAAGAACACGGGGACCGCGATGCCGACCAGGGAGAAGAGCACCGACCCGGTGTCGAGGAAGGTGCCGCGGCGGCGGGCGGCCAGGTAGCCCAGCGGGATGCCGAGCAGGATCGCCAGGGTCAGGGCGAAGAAGCTGAGCTCGATCGTCGCCGGGAACCGGGACAGGAAGATCTCGAGCGCGTCGCGTCCGGGAAGGACGCCGGTGGAGACCCCGAACTGGCCCTGCGCGGCCCGCTCGAGGAAGCGCAGGTACTGGATGAAGATCGGCTGGTCGAGGCCGAGCGCCTGCTCCAGTGCGGCACGGTCCTCGGGGGTGCTGCGCTCGCCGAGGAGCGCGGACACGGGGCCGCCCGGCAGCGAGCGCAGCCAGGCGAACAAGAGGAGGGACAGGACGAAGAGGGTCACGATGGCTTGGAGGAGCCGCCGGACGATGTATCTGCTCACAGGCTCACCAGGAGGAGGAGGCGAGGGCGGGGGCCGTGGGTGCGTGCACCCACGGCCCCCGGGACCTCACTCGGTGATCGTGACCGTGGAGAAGTCCTCCGCGGCCAGCGGGCTGGTCACCAGACCCTCCACGCCGGCGGCCACGACGATGGCCGGCGGGCTGTGGGAGATCGGGAGACCGGGCAGGTACTCCTCGGCGATCTTCTTGTTCAGGTCGGAGACCATCTGGTCGCGCTTGGCGGCGTCCGGCTCGGAGTCGGCGGCCACCAGGGCGTCGGTCAGCTCCTGCGCGAACGGGTAGTTCTTCGTCGCGAAGGCGTTGTCCTGCTTGGTGAAGAAGGTGCCGATGAAGTTGTCGGCCGAGTCGTAGTCACCGGTCCAGCCCAGCAGGAAGGCCGGGGCCTCACCCTGCTCGGTGCCGTCGAGGTAGCCACCGGTCCAGGGCTTGGCGACCGGGTTGATGGTGACGCCCACGGCCTCCCAGTCGGAGCGGATGGCCTCGTAGATGGACGCCGGGTCCGGCATGTACGGACGGGTCACCTCGGTGGGCTGCCAGAACTCGAGGGTCAGATCGGAGTGACCGGCCTCGGCCAGGAGGGCCTTGGCCTTCTCGGGGTCGTGCGGGTACGGCTGCAGCGAGGTGTTGTAGCCGGACACGGCCTTCGGGAAGAACTGGCTCGCGGCCTCGGCGCCCTCGGGCAGCTGCGACTGGACGAGCTGGTCACGGTTGATCGCGTACGACAGGGCCTGGCGGACGCGGACGTCCTTGAGGGCCTCGTTCTTGGTGGCGTTCAGGCCGACGTAGAGGATGTTGAACGCGGGGCGGATCTCCACCTTCGCGCCGCCGTCCTCGAGTGCCTTCCAGTCAACCGGGTTGGGCAGGTCGTAGCCGTGGATCGTGCCGGCCTGCAGCTCCTGGCGGCGGGTCGACTCGTCGGGGATCGTGCGGATGACCATCTTGGCCACGCCCGCCTTGGTGCCCCAGTAGTCCTCGTTGCGGTTCAGCGTGACCTCGCCGGCGGCGTCGTCGTAGCCACCGAAGGTGAACGCGCCGGTGCCGGTCGGGTGCTCGAGGGCGTAGGCGGGGTACGTGAAGCCGCTGCCCTGCGCCTGGACGTTGTTGGCGTCGTACTTCTCGTGGGCAGTCGGGCTCTGGATGGCGTACGCGCCGTGGGCGAGGATGTCGGGGAACTTCGAGGTGACGCGGGTGACCTTGACCGTGGCGGTCATGCCGTCGGCGGTGCAGGACTCGAACAGCGAGTCCTTGTCGGTCTGGTCGGCGAAGCCACCGAAGTTGTTGTTCCAGTAGTAGGTCACCGCGGAGCTCTGGGCGGCGCCGGTCTGGTTGTACCAGCGGTCGAAGTTCGCGCACACCGCCGCGGCGTCGAGGTCGGTGCCGTCGTGGAACGTGACGCCCTCGCGGATCTTGAACGTCCAGGTGAGGCCGTCCTCGGAGCCCTCGTAGGACTCGGCGAGGCCGGGGCCCGTCTTCGCCTCGCCGGGGAGGAAGTCGAGCAGCTGCTCGTAGATCTGGCGGGTGACGCGGAACGTCTCACCGTCGGAGGCGTAGAAGGGGTCGAACAGCTTGGGGGCGCCGGCGGCGCCGAAGATGAAGGTGGCGTCGGCATTGGCGTTGCCGGAGTCGGTGGGGGCGGCCGTGGCACCCGTGGTGCCTTGCGGGGCCGACGTCGTCGGGGTCCGCTGCGACTCCGCGCAGGCGGACAGGCCGACTGCGAGGGCCAGCGCGCCGGCGACGGCGACCAGCTTGCGGTTGGGCATCGGTGATGTCCTCTCGTTCGGGGGGCCGGCCCGGGTCCGGCCCAGCGATTGGGGTCAACCCAAGCAGAGCGGTTGAACAGTCCACCACCACCCACCCCATCTCGTGACCCAAATGAAACGCAGCTAGGCTCGGCCCGTGCTCCTGTCTGACCGCGACATCGCCGCCCAGATCGAGGCCGGACGCGTCCGGCTCGACCCCTACGACCCCGCGATGGTGCAGCCCTCCAGCGTCGACGTGCGCCTGGACCGCTACTTCCGGCTGTTCGACAACCACAAGTACCCGTTCATCGACCCCGCCGAGGAGCAGCCCGAGCTGACCCGCCTGGTTGAGGTCGACCCCGACGAGGCCTTCATCCTCCACCCGGGCGAGTTCGTGCTCGCCAGCACGCTGGAGCAGGTGAGCCTGCCCGACGACATCGCCGCGCGCGTCGAGGGCAAGTCCTCCCTGGGGCGCCTCGGCCTGCTGACCCACGCCACCGCCGGCTTCGTCGACCCCGGCTTCACCGGCCACGTCACCCTCGAGCTGAGCAACGTGGCGACCCTGCCGATCAAACTCTGGCCGGGCATGAAGATCGGCCAGCTGTGCTTCTTCCAGCTCAGCTCGCCGGCCGAGCACCCGTACGGCACGCAGCAGCGCGGTTCGCACTACCAGGGCCAGCGTGGTCCGACGGCCTCGCGCTCCTTCGAGAACTTCAGGCGGACGCCGCCGGCGTAGCCCGCGCCCTGCCAGGCCGGCTCAGCCGACGTCGACGGGGAGCAGGATGCGGCCGACGCTGTTGGACAGGTGGGCCTCGAAGAGGGCGTCGGTGTCGATCGACCCCTCGGGCCACACGTCCATCTCGAGCATGACGAAGCCGTGCGTGGTCGCCCAGAGTGACAGCGCCATCGTGTCGGCGTCGTGCGGGGCGAGCACCCCGGCGACCTGCAGGCGGTGCAGCATGCGGCGGATGGGCTCCACCATGGCCGCGCGCGGGGCGTAGTCGCTGCCCGACGGCCCCACGAACATCAGGCGGTACAGGCCTGGGTTGGCCCGGGCCCAGGCGCGGTAGAGGGCACCGGAGGCCTGCAGCGCCTCGATCGTGGGCTCGCCGTCGTCGGCGAGCTCGAACTGGGGGCGGAGGAAGTCCTCGCGGGCCACGCGGGCGACCTCGTCGATGAGGGCGTCCTTGCTGCCGAAGATCGAGTAGACGGCGTTGGTCGAGGTGTCGCACTCGGCCGCCAGGTCGCGCAGGGAGACGTCGTCGGGGTCCTGGGTGCGCAGGTGCTGCAACATCACCGCGACAAGGCGTTCACGCAGGTCGTCGGGATAGTTCTTGTGCCGCACCACGGGGCCGAGTATAGGAGGTCAGACGTCCTCGCGGCGGAGCTCGTCCAGCGCGTGGCGGCCGCTGGCGACCAGGCGGGGGAACTCGTCCGGGCGGGACAGCAGCACCAGCCCGAGGTGCAGCGCCCACGCGCGGGCGCGGACCCAGGTGGCGGCATCCACGGGGTGCCCTTCCTCGAGGCGCTCGGTGAACAGGCGGCGTCCGGTCGCGTCGAAGGTGAGCCACGCGGTCGCGAGGTCGCAGGCCGGGTCGCCGGCGGTCACGTCGCCCCAGTCGACGACGCCGGCGAGGCGGCCGTCGGCGCCGATCACGATGTTGTGCGGGTGGAGGTCGCCGTGGAGCCAGACGTCGACGCCGTCGAAGTCGGGGGCGTGGGACCAGGCCTCCCAGCGGGGGAGCAGGGCCTCCGCGAGTTCCGCGTGGCCGGAGCGCGCGAGGTCGGCCAGGCGGGAGCGCACGCGGGCGTCCGCGGCCCCGGTCGCCAGCGAGCCGCCGCGGAACGGGTTGACCGGCGCATGCGTCGGGGCCGGCACGTGCAGGGACCAGGTGAAGTCGGCCAAGTCCTCGGCGAGGGCCACGCGCTCGGCAGGCGGCACCGCGGCCGCCTCGCGCCCGGGGATGTACTCGACCACCGACCAGGGGTGGGGGAAGTGCGGGCTGGGGCCTCCGACCGCGACCGGCTGCGGCGTGGCCGTCGTGAGCTGAGGGCCCAGCTCGGGCAGCCAGCGGACCTCGTCGGCGTGCAGTTCGGCCGCCGCCTCGTGGCGCGGGAGCCGGACCACCATGCGTTCCCCGAGGCGGAAGGTGTGGTTGTCCCAGCCGTCGGCGAGGCGCTCCACGGGGAGCCCCACGAGGGCAGGGGCCTGTTCCGCGAGGAGGGTGCGGACCAGCCCCGCGGACGTGCCGGGGCCGGCGGTGGGTGCGATCGCCATGGCTCCATTGCAGGCCAGCGAGGCCCGCGAACTCCACTGGGATCGGGGAGTTGCCTTCCATTGCCTCCGGCATGATGGGCGCATGAGCCTCCTCGAAGCAGCCCTGCGCGGCCACCGCGTGGTCGTCGAGATCCCCCGCGACGGCGTGGAGGACTGGGTCGCCCTGGCCGAGGTGCTGCTGCAGGAGGGACTGGGCGCCTGGGTGCTCCCGCCCGAGTTGTTCCCGATCGCGCCCGAGGTGCTCTCCCTCTACGGGTTCCGCGCGCGCGTGGGCGCGTGCGGCGTGACGGACGCCGAGGGCGTCCGTCGGGCGGTCGAGGCCGGGCTGCACTTCGTGCTGTCCCCGGTGTCGGACCCCGACCTGGCCGCCGTCGCGGGGGACGTCCCGTTCCTGGGCGGGGCGCTGACCCCGGGCGAGGTCGCGGCCGCGACCCGGGGCGGGGCGGAGGTCGTCGCGATCGCGCCCGCCGACGCGCTCGGTACCGCCTACGCGCGGGCCCTGCCGCCGCTGTTCCCCGGGGTCGCGCTCGTGCCGTGGGGGCGCCTCGAGCGCTACCAGTGCGAGATGTGGCTGGCCGCCGGCGCCCGGGCCGTCGTGGTGGGCGACGTCGTGCTGCGCAACGACGGGTCGGGCGGGGCGAACTCGCCCGAGGAGGTCGGACGCCGCGCGGCCGCTTTCCGGCCGATCCTGGGCTCCTCCTGAGCGGTGCCATCACTTGCTGAGTGCCAACTGAACGGAACCTGAGGCCACAGAGTTTGACCCTGAGAAAATCTCAGCTAAATTGGTCCTCGTCCTCAGAGTCGCACCATCGGAGTACCAGATGTACCAGCCCCGCCGGATCGCGGAAGCCGCCTCGACCGAAGTCGATGGCGCCGCCGCCTTCGTGGTCCCCGCGCGTCGCGCTGCTCGGAGCCGCTCCGACATCCTGCGCACCCGTGTTGCGCCGACCGCCGTGTCCGTGGCCCTGCTGGCCGCGTCCGGTGCGTTCGCGCTCAACCTGCGTGCCGCCGACGAGACCGCCAGCGCCGTTCCCGCCCCCGTCCGCGAGGCCGACACGCTGAGCCGCGACGCGGCCCGTGAGCTGGTCTCGACCGAGGAGACCACCGACGAGGCCTCGGCCGCCGTCGAGGAGGCCCCGGCCGAGCCCGTGGCCACCGAGGGTGACGCCGCCTTCGTGGCCGGCCAGTGGGCCGCCGCCTTCGGCGCCCCCGCCGGCACCAAGTTCATCCAGTCCGACACCGTGGTGCGCGTCCAGGCCAACGGCGACTCCGAGTCGCTCGGTTCGGTCAAGGAGGGCGACAAGATCTCGGTGACCGACAAGGTCGAGGGCAACTTCCGCCAGGTCGCCTTCAACGGCAAGGTCGGCTGGGTGCTGGACGCCCGCCTCGGCGACAAGGCCCCGGCCAAGCCCGAGCCGAAGCCGGCGCCCAAGGCCAAGGCGTCCACGAAGACGAGCACCGCGAGCGAGTCCGACTCGAGCGCCGCGTACACCGGCTCCACCAGCTACTCCGGCAAGACCGTCCTGGGCCTCAAGCCCAAGGCGATGGTCGTCTACAACGCCGTTACCGCCCGCTGGTCCTTCAAGGCCATCGGTGGCTACCGCGCGACGAACAACCGCTCGAACCACGGCTCCGGCGGTGCGATCGACTTCATGACCTACTCCGACTCCGCCAAGGGCTGGGCCGTCGCCCGCTACCTCGCCGCCAACGCGGGTGCGTTCGACGTCGACCACATCATCTTCGAGCAGAAGATCTGGACGCCCTACAAGCCGTACTGGCGCCCGATGGCCGACCGTGGCTCGATCACCGCGAACCACTACGACCACGTGCACGTGTCCGTGAAGCTCTGACACCAGCGATTCCAAGAACCCAAGCCCTCGGCGCCCGCGCCGAGGGCTTGAGTTTTCTGCGCCGAGGGCTTGGGTTTCCCCGGTCCAGGGCTTGGGTTTGGGAGACCCCGCGCCGGGTGGCTGCCGGAGGCCTAGGCTGGCGTCCATGAGTGATGTCACCAAGACCGACGCCTGGGGCACGCTGACCCGGCTCAAGGAGAACTTCACCCCCGACCTGCGCGGCTGGTTCGAGGCTGACCCGAACCGCGCGAAGGCCTGGACGCGCACGGCGGGAGACCTGCACGTCGACCTGTCGAAGAACCTGATCGACGACGAGGTCTTGGACGCCCTGGTCGCTCTCGCCGACGAGGTCGACCTGGCCGGCAAGCGCGACGCGATGCTGTCCGGCGTCCACATCAACAACACCGAGGACCGGGCGGTCCTGCACACGGCGCTGCGGCGTCCGAGCACCGACCAGCTCACGGTCGACGGCCAGGACGTGGTCGCCGACGTCCACGCCACGCTCGAGAAGGTGTACGCGTGGGCCGACAAGGTCCGCTCGGGGGAGTGGAAGGGCGTCACCGGCCAGCCGATCAAGACCGTGGTCAACATCGGCATCGGCGGCTCCGACCTGGGCCCGGTCATGGTGTACGAGGCGCTCAAGGCCTACAAGCAGGACGGCCTGGAGTGCCGGTTCGTCTCCAACATCGACCCCAGCGACGTCTACGAGAAGACGGTCGACCTCGACCCGACGACCACACTGTTCATCGTGGCGTCCAAGACGTTCACCACGCTCGAGACCATCACCAACGCCAACATGGCGCGCACGTGGCTGCTCGAGGGGCTCGAGAAGGCCGGCGCGATCGACGGGTCGGACTCCTCGCGCACCGACGCGATCGCCAAGCACTTCGTCGCCGTGTCGACCGCCCTCGACAAGGTCGCGGACTTCGGCATCGACCCGGCCAACGCCTTCGGCTTCTGGGACTGGGTCGGTGGCCGCTACTCGGTCGACTCCGCGGTCGGCACCCCGATCGTGGTCGCCATCGGGCGTGAGAACTTCGAGGACTTCCTCGCCGGCTTCCACGCCATCGACACGCACTTCGCCGAGACGCCGTGGCGCGACAACGTGCCCGCGCTGATGGGCCTGCTCAACGTCTGGTACGTGAACTTCTTCAAGGCGCAGAGCCACGCGGTGCTGCCGTACGCGCAGTACCTGCACCGCTTCGCGGCGTACCTGCAGCAGCTGACGATGGAGTCCAACGGCAAGGGCGTGAAGGCCGACGGCACCCCGGTCACCACCGAGACCGGTGAGGTCTTCTGGGGCGAGCCGGGCACCAACGGCCAGCACGCCTTCTACCAGCTGATCCACCAGGGCACGCAGCTCATCCCGGCGGACTTCATCGCCGTGGCGACGCCGCACCGCGCCCTGACCGACGGCGGCCAGGACGTGCACGAACTGTTCCTGGCGAACTTCTTCGCCCAGACCAAGGCGCTGGCGTTCGGCAAGACCGCCGACGAGGTGCGCGCCGACGGCGTGGCCGAGGAGCTCGTGACCGCCAAGGTGTTCAAGGGCAACCGCCCGACGACGTCGATCATGGCCCCGTCCCTGACACCGTCGGTCGTCGGACAGCTGATCGCGCTGTACGAGCACATCACGTTCACCCAGGGCGTGGTGTGGGGCATCAACAGCTTCGACCAGTGGGGCGTCGAGCTGGGCAAGGTCCTCGCCAAGCAGATCACCCCGGCCATCGGCGGCGACGCCGAGGCCCTTGAGGCCCAGGACCCGTCCACCAAGGCCCTCATCGAGTACTACCGGGCGAACCGGGCCTGACGCCGTAGGGCGCGACACTCACCTTCGTCACGTTCGCGGGGGAAGAGATTCCCCCTCATCTGTGACGAAGGTGAGTGTCGTCCCGGAAGGTACGCTCGACCGGGTGACGACCAACCCCCGCCGCCGGCGTCCGGTGCTGCGCACGCTCAGCACCCTGCTGGTGCTGGCGGGCCTCGGTGCGGCGAGCGTCGCCGGCCCCACGCTGTGGACCCGGTTCGTGGCGCGCGACCGCAACCTCACCGCTGAACAGGCCCCGGCCCGCGACGTGGCGATCATCTTCGGCGCGGAGATGTACCCCTCGGGGCGCCCGTCGCCGTACCTGAAGGCGCGCCTCGACCTCGGCGCCGAGCTCTACGACGCCGGCAAGGCCCAGGTGCTCATCGTTTCGGGCGACAACGCCGCCGAGCACCACCACGAAACCACGAACATGAAGCGCTACCTCGTCAGCCGGGGCGTCCCGGCCGAGCGTGTCGTCGAGGACGAGCACGGCCTCGACACCTACGACACGTGCGTCCGCGCCCGCGAGGTGTTCGGCATCACCGAGGCGTTGCTGGTCAGCCAGCGCTACCACCTGCACCGTGCGGTCGCGACGTGCGAGGCCGTCGGGGTGGACGCCGTGGGCGTGGGTGACGTGTCGGTCAAGGCCACCAGCAAGCGCTGGGACGAGTTCGCCACCCGTGAGGTCGGCGCCAACCTCAAGATGGTCTGGGACGTCACGACCCGGCGGACCCCGAACCTCGAGGGCGATCCGGACGCCGTCAGGCGTGCGCTGGGCGCGTGAACGCGTCCTTGGGCACGCCCACCAGCAGCACCAGCGCGCAGATAGCGGCCGTCACCCCACACAGCGTCCACACGACGAGGTAACCCGACAGGGGAGCGGCCGTCTGCCCGGCCTCGACCGCAGCCGCGGAGACGCCCTGGAAGAGCGCCACCCCGAACACCGCCGACGCGATCGAGCCGCCGACGGTCTTGGTCGCGTTGGTCAGGCCGGTCGCCATGCCCGAGCGGGCTTCGGGCGCCGCAGCGGCCGCCGCCGACGGCAGCGCGGCCACCAACAAGCCTGAGCCCAAACCGGCGACCACCATGTTCGTCAGCGTCTGCACCAGCGTGTCGTGGAACGGCAGGAACAGCAGGTAGCCCACCGCCACGAAGGCCGCCGCCACGACGAGCGCCAGCCGCGGCGACAGCAGGCGCGACACCACCGGCAGCAGCAGCGCCCCGATCGCCAGGGACAACACGTAGGCGCCGATGATGTAGGACACCGTCCCGGCGGTGAGTCCCAGCCCGTAACCGACTGCAGAAGGGTCGGTGCGGGCGAACGTCGACAGCGGCACCTGCGCGCCGAGCACCGAGACGCCGAACAGGGTCGCGGTCAGTTGGACCGGCCACTGGGCGGGTCGGCGACGGCGACCATGGCTGCGGAGCGCCCCACGCCGGGCAGCACGCCCGCGTCCACGACCGCGCCGCCCTCGTCGAGCACGAGCCACGGCCGAACCCCACGCCCCCGCAGGAGCTCGGCCGCCTCCTGCGCGGTGGTGCCGGCGACCTCCTCGTTGTCGCCGAACAGCAGCCAGACGTCGCGCCGCGGCGCGAACCCGGCGGCCAGCAGGGCCTCGACCGCCTCCGCGACGACCAGCAGCATCCCCTTGTCGTCGAGCACGCCGCGCCCGATGAGCTTGCCGTCCACGACCCGCGCCTCGAACGGGTCGCCGCTCCAGTCCTGGCCGGTCACGGGCACCACGTCCTGGTGGGCCATGAGGACCAGCGCGTCGGCGTCCGGGTCGCTGCCGGGCCAGCGGAACAGCAGCCCGTGCGGCCCCACCCGCGTCAGCTCGCACCGCTCGTGCAGCAGCGGGTACAGCTCGGCGAGGGTGCGGTGCAGCGCCTCGAACGGGGTCGGCTCGGTGGCGGCGGGGTCGGGGGCCGCGACGGTCGGGTGGGCGACCAGCCGTGCGAGCCGGGCGGCGAGCGCGTCCATCGCGTCAGGGTAGGGGTCGGACGCCGCGGGCGCCAGAGGGCGCGTGGGCGGGTCGGCCTACCGGGTGGACCCGAAGCGGAAGGTCACCTTCGCGTCGGGGGAGACACCGAGGATGATGCCCCGGTAGAAGTTCTGGGCCTGGTCCTGGAGGAGGTCGCGGTTGGCGTCCACGTGCTCGCGCTTGGCGTCGTCGTCGAGCAACTCGGTGATGACGGCGGCCGTGTCGATCTCGGGGGTGACCCAGCTGAGGATGCCGTTGTTCTCCAGCGCGGTCTTGAACGAGACGTCGTCGTACCCGATGAACTCGAAGGCGGGGATGCTGACGAGGTACGTGTCCTCGCCGGTACGGGTGAGCACGGCGTCGGCGCCGTCGATGCCGAGCAGCGCGCGGTAGTTGTACTGGAGGAACTTGGTGCGGCCCGTGCCGGGGATGCGCTGGGCCAAGATCGTGCCCTGCGTGCTCTCCTCGGCGATGCCCTGGATGCCGAGGCTGACCAGGACCACCTCCTCCTGGCGCTCGATCGCCTGGATCACCTGGGTGTCGCGCGACTCCGTCACGGTGCCGACGGGCTTGGTCAAGGTCGGGAGGATGAACGCGAACACCACGGCGCCCCCGGCGACGAGGCCGACGACCAGGGCGAGGACGCCGGCGAGCCAGGGCCTCACGTGTGCACCGCCGAGTCGCGCCGCTGCTGGGACAAGCGGGCCAGCTTGGCGCTGCGCCGGTCGCTGAGCACGATCGACACCACCAGCGCGAGGCCGCCGATCGCGGCCAGCAGGAAGAACACCACGGCCAGCACCGGGTAGCCCAGGAAGAGCGGGCCGCCCGAGCCCGACCGCGTCATCAGGGCGGCCGCGATCGTGATGGCCGCCAGCACGATGCCGATCGTGAGCCGGTTGACCATGCGGTGGGCGTCGCGCATGACGCGGTCCTCGTCGATGGCCCTCACCCGCACCTCGAGCTCGCCGTCGGCCAGCGCCGAGACGATCTGGTTGGCCCGGCGGGGGAGGTTCTCGGCGAACTCCTTGGACTCCAGCGCCCCCACGGCCACGGTCGCCAGCGACGGCTTGGCCGAGGCGGCGAGCGCGCGCGGCAGGTGGTCGGCGATCGCGGCGGCCGGCACGAAGCCGGGGTCGAGGTGCTGGGCGCTCTGGTCGAGGTTCATCAGGGTCTTGCCGACCAGCGACATCTCGGCCGGCGGGCGCAGTCCGTGGTCGCCCGACAACCGGACGAGCTCGACCAGGATCGTGCCCGCCTGCAGGTCGGCGCCCAGCGAGAGGGTGCCCGAGACCAGGTGGGAGACCTCGTCGCGGAAGCTCGCGGCGTCGTAGTCCTCCAGTGGGTGGCCGAGCCCGGCGAGGGTGGCGGCCACGGACTCGCCGTCGGCCTCGGAGACCGCGAGCAGCAGCTTGATCAGCCGCGACTGCAGGCGCTTGGGGACGGTGGTGACCATGCCGAGGTCGATCAGGCCGATCTTCCCGTCGTCGGTGACGAGCAGGTTGCCCGGGTGCGGGTCGGCGTGCAGGAGGCCCTCGTCGAGCATCGTGCGCAGCATGAACCCGAACAGGGCGTCGGCCAGCGCGGGCCCGTCGATGTCCATGAGGCCGAGCGGGCCGACGTCGGTGACCTTCTTGCCGCTGATGCGGTCCATCGTCAGCACGCGCGAGGAGCTGAAGTCCCGGTAGGGCTTGGGGACCACGATGAGCGGTTCCCGGGCCGCGAGGCGTCCGAAGAGCTCGAGGTTGGCCGCCTCCTTGCGGTAGTCGAGCTCGTCGGCGAGCGTGCGCCGGAAGTGGGCGAGCATCGCCTGCGTGCCGACGCGGCGGCTGGCGCGGGTGCCGTCGACCAGCTTGGCGACCTGGTCGAGGGCCTCCATGTCGGCGCGCACCTGCTCCCGGACGCCCGGGCGCTGCACCTTCACCACCACGTCGCGCCCCGAGCGGGTCACCGCACGGTGCACCTGGCCGATGGACGCCGACGCCAGCGGCACCTCGTCGAACTCGCTGTACAGGTCGCGGGTGCGCGCGCCGAGGTCGGCCTCGATGGTCGCGTGGACGTCCTCGATCGCGAAGGGCTCGACCCCGTCCTGCAGGCGCTGCAGCGCCTCGGTGTAGGGGGCCGGCAGGAGGTCGTAGCGGGTCGACATCAGCTGGCCGAGCTTCACGAACGTGGCGCCCAGGCCCTCCAGATCGGTCGCGAGGCGCTCGGGCGAACCGGACGCCGGGTCGGCGACCGCCTCGTCCACCCCGAACGGGTCGGGCCCGCCGGTCGCCGTCAGCGCCGGTCCTGCATGGCGTGCGGCCACCATCAGGATGCTGGCCAGACGGGCGGTCGAGTGCGGCATGGTCCTCCTTCGCGAGTGCATCCAGCGTAGTCGCGCGGGTGCTCCGCGCGCGTGAACCGCCGACAGCCCGTGCTCCGTGCGCCGAGAGCCCGTGCTCGCGCCGTGTGGGAGAATGCAGCAATGCAATCCCTCGCCTCGCTGCTCACCGCGCGCGTCGAGGCCGCCGCCGGGATCGACCCGGAGATGCGGCCCGCCACGAAGCCCCAGTTCGGTCACTTCCAGTCCAACGTGGCCCTGCGTCTGGCGAAGACCGAGGGACGCCCCCCGCGCGACGTCGCCGCCGACCTGATCGGCCGCATCGAGGTCGACGACCTGTGCGAGCCCCTCGAGGTGGCCGGCCCGGGCTTCATCAACTTCCGCATCCGGGCGTCCGTGCTCGCGCAGGCGGCCACCGACCTGCTCGGCGACCCCGACACCGGCATCACCCGGGCCGCCGATCCGCAGACCGTCGTGATCGACTACTCGGCCCCGAACGTCGCCAAGCCGATGCACGTGGGCAACCTGCGCTCGACGATCATCGGCGACTGCTTCAACCGGGTGCTGAGCGCCTGCGGCCACCGGGTCATCCCCGCCAACCACATCGGCGACTGGGGCACCCAGTTCGGCATGCTCGTGCAGTTCATCCTCGACGAGGGCGTCGACACCGCCTCGCTCGACCTCGACGGCTCCGTCGCGCTCTACAAGCGCGCGCAGGAGCGGTTCAAGTCCGACGAGCAGTTCGCGGACGCCGCCCGCCGCCGGGTGGTCGCGCTGCAGTCCGGCGACGAGGAGACCCTCGGCATCTGGCGCACGCTCGTCGAGGTGAGCAAGAAGGGCTTCAACGAGGCCTACGAGCGCCTCGGCGTCCTGCTCACCGACGACGACCTGTACGGCGAGTCGTTCTACAACGCGATGCTGGCCGAGGTGGCCGCCGACCTCGAGCAGCGGGGGATCGCGGTCGTCGACGACGGCGCCCTGGTGGTGTTCGTGCCCGGGCAGGAGGCGCCGCTGATCGTGCGCAAGAGCGACGGCGGATTCGGCTACGCGGCCACCGACCTCGCGGCGATCCGCTACCGCACCACGCAGCTGGACGCCGACCGCATCATCTACGTGGTCGGCATGCCCCAGTCGTTCCACTTCCAGCAGGTGTTCGCCGTGGCCCGCATGGCCGGCTACCTGCCCGAGGACGTCACCGCCGAGCACGTCGGCTTCGGCTCGGTGCTGGGCCCTGACGGCAAGATGCTGCGCACCCGCGCCGGCGGCACGGTCACGCTGCAGTCGCTGCTGGACGAGGCCGAGGAGGTCGCCACGCGCCCCATCGCGATGGCGGCGGTGAAGTACTCCGACCTGTCCAACCAGCTGCAGAAGGACTACGTCTTCGACGCCGAGCGGATGACCGCGACCACCGGCGACACCGGCCCGTACCTGCAGTACGCCCACGCGCGCGCCAACCAGATCCTGCGCCGTGCCGAGGCCGAGGGCATCACCTGGGAGGCGGTCACCACGCTCACCGAGCCCGCCGAGCAGGCCCTGGCCCTGCAGCTGAGCCGCTTCGGCGAGGTCGTGGCCGGCGTCGCCGAGGACCTCCAGCCGCACAAGCTGTGCACCTACCTGTTCGAGACGGCCACGCACATGAGCACGTTCTACGAGCAGTGCCCGGTGCTGAAGTCCGAGGGCGACGTGCGCTCGTCGCGCCTGGCGCTGTGCGCCACCACGAAGAAGGTGCTGGCCCGCGGCCTGGAACTGCTCGGCATCGAGGCGCCCGACCAGATGTGACCCAACGCGAGACGCCCCCCACCATCAAGGTGGGGGGCGTCTGGCGTTCAGCAGCTCAGTCCTTCTTCTTGTCCTTCTTGGACTTCTCCTTGCCCTTCGCGGCCGCCTCGGCGGGGCCCTCGCCGCCGCGCAGGGCGTCGGGGTTGGCGAGGGCGTCCACGGCCAGCCAGGCGGCGCCGACGATGCCGGCGGCGTTGCGCAGCTTGGCGGGCACGATCGGCGTCTTGAGCTTCAGCAGCGGCAGGAACTTGTCGGACGCCTTGCTCACCCCGCCGCCCACGACGATCAGGTCGGGCCAGGTGTAGAACTCGAGGCGCTCGTAGTAGGGCTGCAGCCGCTCGGTCGCCCACGTCTCGTAGGACAGTTCCTCACGGTCCTTCACGGACGCCGCGGCCTGCGGTTCGGCGTCCTTGCCGAACATCTCGATGTGGCCCAGCTCGATGTTGGGCACCAGCGTGCCCTTGTGGATCATCGCGGTGCCGATGCCCGTGCCCAGCGTGGTGACCATGACGAGGCCCGGGTGGTCCTTGGCGGCGCCCCACAGCACCTCGGCGATGCCGGCGGCGTCGGCGTCGTTGACCAGCGTGATCGGGCGGCCGAGCGCCTCGCGGAAGATGTCCTCGGCCGGGGCGTCCACCCACGCCGGGTCGATGTTGGCCGCCGACCGGGTCCGGCCGTGGGTGACGACGGCGGGCACGGTGATGCCGATGGGCCCGTCGCCGAGCTCGGCGGCGAAGTGGTCGGCGATCTGCTTCACCACGGCGGCGACGGCCTCGGGCGTCGCGGGCTGCGGGGTGGGGATGCGCAGCCGGTCGGTCGCGAACTCGCCCTTCCTCAGGTCGACGATCGCCCCCTTGATGCCGGAGCCGCCGATGTCGATGCCGAGTGCGTACCGTTGCTTCATGGGCGCCACCCTACTGCGCATCAGGAGGCGTCCGCAGACCATCCCGCGACCTCGACCGGCGCGGGAAGTGAGGTGGGCAGGGGGGCTGTGGCCGGCGTCCAGATGTCGGGGACGCCGACCAGCACGACGCCCGCCGGGTCGGCCTCGACGGCAGCCGTGCGGAGGCCGGGCGGGTCCAGGAGCTCGTCCACGCGGGCGGCGCGGGCGCGGTCCATCTCGGCCAGCGCGAGCGCACGGGCGTGCGGGGCGTCCAAGTGGCTGATGGCGCCCATGCCCATGAGGTCGGTGGTCTTGGCCGTCACGCTGGCGAGGCCGAGGCGCCGCTCGAACGGGCCCTGGCTGAGCTCGACCGACTGCAGGCGCGCGTGGGGCACGACGATCTGGCGGCGGTGCAGCCAGCCGCGGCGCACGACGAGCACCTGGTCGTCGACCGCGAAGCCCATCCACTGCCACTGCAGGGGGTCGAGCCAGCGGGCGCGCTCGGGGGTGCGGGTGAACCGCAGCTCCTCCAGGCGCAGGCCGGGCCAGATCGCGGCGAGCGCCACCTGCACCTGGGCGGGCGTGCCGAACGGCAGGTAGATGGTCGACGAGCTCAACGACTCGGAGTCCTCGCCGCCCAGACCCAGCACCGTGATGTCGAGGCGGGCCCGACCGAGCCAGCGCCACAGCAGCGGTTGCCGGGTCTCGACGGCCTGCACGCGGTGCACGGGGATCGTCTGGGAGCGCAGGGTGAACAGGCCACGCGTGATGCGCAGGCCGGCTGGCGTGCGCGCGAGCGTGTAGTTGAACTGGCCGAACAGCCGCTTCGACAGCGAGCCGAGGATGGCCAGCGCGAGGCCGGCCATGCCGCCGCCCCAGGCGAGGACGGACCAGTCGAACAGCCACCCCAGCACCCACGGGACGGCGAAGGCGAGCATCAGGAACCAGATGTCCATGGTCGCGAACGCGCTCAGGATGATCTCGCCGGGGTTCAGGCGCGCCAGCACCTGGTCGCCCTGCGCGGTGTCGTCCCACGCGGACGCCTCGCGCCCGGGCTCGCTCGTGGTGGCGGTGCGCCCGGTGGCGCGCGTCATCAGGTAGTCACGGATCTCGGTGGCCCGGGATCGCTTGAGGAAGGACAGCGTCGCCCCGTCGTCGGCGCCCACGTCGATCTTCACCTGCGCCAGTCCGAGGAGGCGGGCCGCGAAGGGCTGGGTGACGTCGACGGACTGGATGCGGCTGAACGCGATCCGCTTGCTCTCCTGGAAGGCACCGGTGTTCTCGAGACGGAACTCCTGGTCGTCGATGACGAACCGCGTCGTCCACCACGACCAGTAGCCGGTGCCGAGCCCGATGACCACGCCGCCGGCGACGAGGAACACCCACCACGGCATGTCCTGGAGGCGCTCGCGCATCTCGCCGAGGTCGTTCCAGATCGGGTCGCCCTGCAGGACCGATGACACCACGAACCAGCCCAGCGCGACCACGCCGATCCAGAGGTTCACGAAGGGGGTCAGCGGGTGGAGGCGCTCCTCGATGCGGGTCGGGGAAGGGGGCGGGCCCGCCGTGGGCACCGGGATTTCGTTGGTCACAGCCCCGACCCCTCGGCGTCGCTCAGCTCGATGATGAGGTCGCGCAGGGCCTTGGCCTCGTCGGCCGGGAGGCCCGGGATGATGCCGTTGGTGGCGGCCGCCGCGGTGACCAGCTCGACGTTGGCCAGCCCGTAGGCGCGCAGCAGGGGGCCGGAGGAGACCTTGACCACCTGCATGCGGCCGAAGGGCACGACCTCGAGGTTGCGGAACCACAGGCCCCCGACGATGCAGAGGTCCTTGTCGCGCCGTGCCCAGCCGTAGCTCGCGACCAGCCGCTTCGCGCGGAACCAGCGCCACACCCACCAGGCGACGCCGAGGGCCAGCCAGGCCGGCCCGGCCCATCGCACGGGATCCTCGGGCGGCACCACGAACCAGAGGATGAGCGCCGCCGGCACGAAGACGATGAACGACCAGATGCTCGACGAGATCCGCTTGACCGTCGTCAGCTTCGGCGAGACCCGCCGCCACGCCTCGGACGGGGGAGCGAAGGGCTCGACGCCGCCCTCGGGCGGGCCGGCGAGCATGGGGTCGGGCACGAACGGCGGTGCGACGGGCAGCTGCTGCGGTTCGTACGGTGGCGCAGCGGGGGCGTACGGGGGTGCGGCGACGGGGGTGGTCGGAGGCGCGCCGTCCTGGGGGCGGGGCGGCGGCATGAACTCCGGGGGCTGCGACTGCATGGGTTCCACCCTAGGACCTCGGTCCGACGGGGCCGATCACCGAATGGCCAGTCGATGGTCGATCAGCGACGCCGCTGCTTGCCCTTCGCGTCGATCCCGCCGAACATGACGAGCCCCTTGAGCACGATCGTGGGGCCGCCGGGCGCGGGCGTGATGTTCTTGACGTCGCTGCCGCCGAAGATCGCGATCGTCTCGTTGCGGACGTTCACGCCGTCGGGCACCACCACGTCAACGCCGCCGAAGGCGCAGAAGACGTTGAGGGTGATGACGTCGGAGGCGAAGGTCGCGTCCCGGAAGTCGAACCGCGAGCCCCCGAACATGGTCAGGTTCGAGATGTTGCGCCGGGCGCGCCAGCCGCCGGTGCGCTCCATCCCGCCGAAGATGGCGAAGGTGGTCTCGGCCTCGTTGGTGTCGACCGAGCGGTCGACCGTCGGGGCGCCGGCCAGGGAGAAGGCGCCGACCGTGCGGCCGGTGTTGGCGTCGGGGACGAGGTCGCCGGTGAGAGCGCGCAGGTCGTCGAACGTCTTGGCCTCCATGGCCTGGGCGAGGCGGGTGTCGTGCTCCTCACGCGTGAGGCGTCCCTCGGCGTAGGCGGCGGAGAGCAGGTCGGTCACGATCGCGCGGTCGGCGTCGGCGGCGCGCAGGTGTCCCGGGTAGCGGCGGGGTTCGGGGACGTTGCTCATGCGGCCAACCTAACCCCGCCGGACGCCGCGGGCGAGGGCCGGACGCCGGGACGGGGGAGCGACCCGGGTCACCCCTGAGGGTGCCCCCGCAGTGCGGCCCCAACTGCCGACAGCCCGTGCTCCGTGCGCCGAGAGCCTGCCTTCCGTGCGCCGAGAGCCTGCGGTGGGCCGACATGCGGACGCGTTCGGATGGTGGCTATGATGGCGGGGTTGCGCGAGCAGCACGCGGGCGTAGCTCAATGGTAGAGCGCCAGCTTCCCAAGCTGGACACGCGGGTTCGATTCCCGTCGCCCGCTCCACACTCTGTTCACCGTGACTAGCGGGAACGTGCTCCGACTGACACCATTCGCCCGTGGGGATGTGGGCAGACCAGGCCGGGTTCAGGTGGTCGTTGGAGCAGTTGGCCAACGAGGTATTGGATCGTGCCGGTGCGAACATCGACCCGAGGGCCTGCCTTGTCGGCTTCCACCACACCGAGGACCGGATCAGCATCGAGCCACCCCGAGGCCACTTCGACCGCGACATCCTCGCCGACGCCCTCGTGCGGGCCGACCAGCGCTTTCGCCGCTCGGCCGCACGACGCGAGGCGGGCGACGACGCGACGGCACTCAAGGCGGCCGAGTCGCAGGTGCGCCGGCTCGTGCTCGCCGAACAACTCGCCGAGGCGTCCCGGGCCGGTGAGCGGGTGCACTTCGCCGGCATCGGTGTTGACGTGGGGGAGTTCTTCGTCGTCCCGGTCATCACCATTCACGCCGAGCACTGGAACGACCTCGCCCGCCTGCGCCGCACGCCTGCCGCCGACCACTCGCCGCGCTCGTTCCCCGAGGCGGCCGTCAATGCCGTGCTGGACGCGGCCAGCCGCGAGCTCGACCGTCAGGTCCCCGGCCCGCGCGTCAGCGTCGACCCGGACGCCCTGCTGCGGTCGGCGTCCGACACCTTCGTCAGCACGCTGGTGCAGCGGGCCGGGCAGGACCTGGCCTACGGCGTCCGCCACGCCCTGGACGCCGTGTCGGCCCAGCCGTACGAGGGCCGGTCGGGCACGGGGTCGATCCTGCTCGCCCAGCCCGACCACCCCGACCTGGTCGTGGAGGTCGCGCTCGAGCACCCGGTGCCGGTCGGGCTGACCCGCTCGTTCCGCAAGGTGCTGGAGATGTCGGCCCCCGACCTGCACCTGCTCTGCGACGGGCGTGAGGTGTTCGGCCTGGGCAGCCTCGCCGACTCCTACAACGCCGACAGCGACTACGTGTTCACGGCCTCGATCAGCGGCAACGGCTCCTGGGAGCTGTGGCACCAGGCCACCCCTCTGCTGCGCATGGACAACGGCCTGCCGCAACTGCCGCGCGAGCGCCTCGACGAGGAGGAGTTCGCCCACACGGTCGACCGGGTGTTCCCCGACGTGAGCGCTCGCAACGCCCGCCACCTCTGGGACATGGCGGTCGCGTGCGCCAAGCAGGCCCACGGCACGATGCTCGTGGTGCACCCCGACGCCGCCGCCGAGGCCGACCGGCTGCTGCCGCAGGCCTACGCGGTCGCGCCGACCCGCCTCACCGGCCGGGTGCTCACCGCGGCGACCGGCATCGACGGCGCCGTGCTCGTCGGCCCCGACGGCCGCGTGCACGCGGTGGGCGTCATCCTCGACGGCGTGGCGACCGGCACCGGTGACTCGGGCCGCGGGGCCCGCTACAACTCGGCCATCCGCTACCTCGCCGGCGACGGCCGCGGTGCGATGGTGATCATCGTCAGCGAGGACGGCAAGATCGACCTGCTGCCCAAGCTGAAGCGCCGGTTGCGCCGCGAGACGGTGCAGCGCACGGTCGACCGGCTGGTCGCGCGCTCGGCCGAGGGCGAGGACCTCGAGGCGTTCGACCGCGCCAACCGCGCGGTGGAGGAGATCGAGTTCTACCTCAACCAGGACCAGTGCAACGCGGTCAACGACGCCCGCGAGGCCGTCGCGGGCCGGCGGTGGGTCGAGGACCACCTGCGCCGCCAGTTCGTGCCCGTCGCGCCCGACCCGGCGATGGACGACAGCTACTTCGTCGACCGCCGGGCGGGGACGACCGAGAGCTGATCAGTCGACCGGCTGCTGGAGGTCGACGACCCAACCGTCGCCGTCGAACGGCGTCGACAGGTACACCTCGCGGCAGGTGCCGTGCGGCGTGAGCCCGCGACGCTCCACCTCGCTGACCAGGCCTTGCCAGGCGGCCTGGATCGCGTCGAGGTCGGGTGCGACGTACTGCGTGGTCAGCGCCCGGTCGACCGCCGCCACCGCGACCTCGTCGAGGCCGGCCGGGGTGGGCGCGTCCCCGATCGGCTCGGCGGCGGAGGCGACCATCGCGTCGCCGTCGGGGGTGTAGAGGGCGACGCCGGGGCCGACCGGATGGACGCCGGCCGCCGCCAGCGCCGAGCCGACGGAGTCGAACAGCGGGCCCATCTCGGTCTCGAACGACGCCATGTCGGTGATGCGCACCGATCGGGCAACCAGGGTCAGGGCGGGCAGGGTGGTCTCGTGGAACGTGGACATGGGGTTCTCCTTCGCGATCAGGCGGATCCTCGCCTGGACCTGCGCGAGACGGCGTGCGTCGGCCCTCAGTTGCTGGGTCAACGCCTCAGAGCGTTGGCGCAGCAACTCCAGCACCTCGTCCTCGGACGCCCCATCGGCCAGCAGGTGGCCGACCTGGTCGAGGGAGAAGCCGAGGTCCTTCAGCGCGACCAGGCGGTTGGCCCGGTCGAGTTGGGCGGTGGAGTACGAGCGGTAGCCCGTGTACTCGTCGACGCGAGCCGGCTCGAGCAGGCCCAGCCGGTCGTAGTGCCGCAGCATGCGCACCGACACCCCGACCAGGCGGGCGAACTCTCCGATACTCAACATGTCAGCACTCCACCGCCTGACACCGTGTCAGGGTCAAGCTCCGCTCACGAAGCCGTCCAGTACGGGTCGCGCCCGATGAAGGACATCAGCCTGTCGGTGGCGTCGGCGTCCTCGCGCAGCGGGCCGCGTGCGGTGCCGAACTGGCCGGAGGCCCGCAGCATCGGCTCGATCGGCTCCATCCCCGCCAGCATGCCGCTGGCCACGTCGGGGTCCAGCCGGTCGTCCTGGCCGGTGGCACGGGAGAGGTCCCACGTGTGCATGAACACGTCGGCGGTGTAGAAGTTCTGGATCATCACCGGCAGGGGCATGTCGCCGGTCGCGGGGTGGGAGTAGGTGCTGGACGCCGTGGCCGGCTCCTCGAGCACCGCTTGGACCGCGTCGCGCTGGTGCTCCCACGCGGCGAGCAGGTCGGCCTTCGGATCCGGCCCCTCCGGCAGGACGATGTCGGAGCCGGCCGCGAGCATGCCCGGGAACCACTCCAGCAGGTGCTCGACGACCGAGCGGGCCGTCCACCCGGCGACGGGGGCGGGGGCGTCCCAGTCGGTGACGCCCTTGATGCGATCGGTGAACGTGGCGGAGGCCGCGCGGTGGGCCTCGGCGATCTCGTTGGTCATGCCGCAAACGCTAGCCGTGGCGTCCGACAGAAGTCTGCCGAAGGGCGCTACAGGTGCTCGCGCATCCCGGCGACGACCTGTTCGAAGCGGTCCCGCGGCAGCGAGACCGAGACGCGACGCACGGCATCCGGGTCGATGCGGAGGACCCGGTTCACCCGCACCTCCGACTCGCGGCCGCGGTTGTCCCAGTCCCCGGCGCCGATGTCGACCCAGAAGCGGCCCGCGCGGGCCTCCTGGCGCTCGTCGAAGTCGTGGTCCTTGCTGGTCATCTGCAGCCCCAGCAGCCACGGGCCGTCGCGCCCGACCAGCACGACCGGGCGGTCCTTGCCGCGGGAGTGGTCCTCCTCGTAGGGCACCCACGTCCACACGACCTCGCCCGGGTCGGGGCGGTTGCCGCGCACGGGCGCGTACTCGACCGCGGGCATGCCACGGAAGTCACCCGGATAGCGTGTGGCGGTTCCGGGTGCATCTCCGGGTGGCGAATCCCCCGGAATCCTTGGGGTTCTTCCACCCGGAGATGCACCCGGGGACGCCGCACGCCGCTCGCGCAGGGCCTCGCGCACGCCGGTGCGCAGGACGTCACGGACGATCCGCCCGAGGGCGGACAGGAGCTGGTTGTTCATCAGCGATACCTCGGCAGGGGACCGTAGAAGACGTCGGTACGCGGCTCGACCGCGACGGGGGCGGGGTGACGGCGCAGGTGCCACCGGTCGAACCAGCGGCGCGCCGGGGGCGTCCAGAGCAGGATCGCGGCGACCACGAGCAGGGGGATCCCGATCCAAGCCACCCAGTTGATCAGCAGCGCCAGGAGCGACGCCCCGGCCGCAGCCACGCCGGCCCACCGTGCCCAACGGTAGCCGCGCCACGCGTAGTGCCCGGCGATGATCGCGCCCGCCCCGACGACCAACGTGGCCGCGAACAGCGCCGTGACCATGAGCACCCGCAGCAGCGCGCCCGGCTCGGTGGGGACGACCCCGTTCAACCACGCCGCATCGGCGAACTCCCGGACGCTCCGCCAGAACGCCCACAGCAGGCCCGCCACCACGGCGGCCAGGCCGGCGAAGAAGAGACCGGACGCCGCCCACACCACTGCGGGACGCCGGGGTTCGCCCGTGCGGGCGTCGACGGTGGGGTCGACCGCACGGGTGGCCGTGCCGATGGCACGGGGCGCGGTCTGGTCCATGCGGGCCAGTCTAGGTGCGGGGTCCCGAGGCCGGTTACCAGGCGTCAACGAGGTAGTGCTGGAGGGTGGCGCCGAGGGGAGTCGCGAGGGAGCGCAGCGACAGCGAGGACACCAGCGGCAGCTCCACCTGGTTGCGCGCGACCATCATGCCCAGCAGCGCGCTCGCGGCCAGCTGCCCCCGGTACGGGGCGTTGGAGTGGCCCTGCGCCGCGGCGATGGGGGTGAACACCTCGCGGGCGATCATCTCGGTGAGCGCGTGCCGGCCACGGCCGGCGTCCCGGGTCAGGCTGCCGAGGTAGTCGGAGCGCTGGGCCTCGTCGACGTCCCACCGGTCGAAGAAAGCCTTCGCGGCCCGGCGTCCGATCTGGTCGGGGCTGCCGTGCAGGATGTCGCGGACGAACTCGTCGACGTCCCAGCGCGTGTCGAACGCCGCCTCGCAGTAGAGGTCGGCCTTGGAGTCGAAGTAGTGGTGCACCAGGGCCGGGTCGACGTCGGCGGCGCGGGCGATCGCGCGCAGGCTCACCCGGTCGTAGCCCTCGGCGGCGAACAGGTCGGCGGCGGCCTCGCGGATCGTGCCCCGGGTGTCGTCGTGGCCGGGGCGGCGTCCGCGGGGGCGCGCGGGAGCGGTCGTCATGGTTCCTCCATCGGCCCGGGCGGGTGCTGACCCGGGTTCAGCCCAATCTAGTTCGCCGCATCGCCGAGGAGGCGGATCGGCACGAACTCACGCCCGGAAACGCCGAACCGGCGCGGCGTCCGAGGACGCCGCGCCGGTCGTGGTCGGTGGGTGCGGCCGGGGCCGAACCCGGTGGCGGTCAGGCCTGCTTCATCGAGCCCGACTCGAGGAAGCGACGGTGCCAGGCGTGCGCGGTCTCGAGGTCGTGCGGCGTGTGGGCGCCGTTCGCCTTCGACGCGGCCCGCGCGACGTAGTCGAGCAGCATCTCGCGGTAGTCGGGGTGGGCGCAGTTCTCGATGATCACCTTGGCGCGCTGCTTCGGCGAGAGGCCGCGCAGGTCGGCCAGACCCTGCTCGGTGATGATGACCTGCACGTCGTGCTCGGTGTGGTCGTGGTGGGAGACCATGGGCACGATCGCGGAGATGTCACCGTTCTTGGCCAGCGACGGCGAGACGAAGCACGAGATGTAGGCGTTGCGGGTGAAGTCGCCCGAGCCGCCGATGCCGTTCTGCATGCGGGAGCCCATGATGTGGGTCGAGTTCACGTTGCCGTAGATGTCGGCCTCGATCATGCCGTTGCAGGAGACGACGCCGAGTCGACGGATGGCCTCGGGGTTGTTCGAGACCTCCTGCGGGCGCAGCACGATGTGCTCGCGGTACTTCTTGGCGTTTTCGTTCATCTTCGCCGCGGCCTCGGGGGACAACGAGAAGGCGGTGGCGGACGCAACCAGCAGCTTGCCGGAGTCGATCATGTCGACCATGCCGTCCTGGATGACCTCGGTGTAGGAGGTCAGCTGCTCGAACGGGCCCTCGTTGAGGCCGACCAGCACCGCGTTGGCGATGTTGCCCACGCCGGACTGCATCGGCAGCAGGTTCTTGGGCATGCGGCCCTGCTTGACCTCGTTGGCGAGGAAGTCGAGCAGGTTGTTGGCGATGGTCTTCGACTCCTCGTCCAACGGCTTGAACGGCGAGTTGCGGTCCTCGGCGTCGGTCTCGATGACCGCGGCGACGCGGCTCCAGTCGATGTCGTAGTACTTCGAGCCGATGCGGTCACCGGGGTGGTTGATCGGCAGGGCGACGTTCTCGCCCGGCAGCTTCATCGAGTAGATGTCGTGCATGCCCTCGAGGTCGATGGACTGCCACGCGTTCACCTCGAGGATGATCTTGTCGGCCTTCTCGAGGTACACGTTGTTGTTGCCGACCGACGAGGACGGGATGGCGGTGCCGTCGGCGTTGATGGCCGCGACCTCGACCACCGCGACGTCCAGGTTGCCCCAGAAGCCCTGGCGGACCTGCGGGCCCGAGTGGGACAGGTGCACGTCGTAGTACTCGGACGAGCCGGCGTTGATCTTGTTCCGCATGATCGGGTCGGACTGGTACGGCATGCGCATGGAGATGCCGTCGACCGCGGCGAGCGCGCCGTCGTGCTCGGGCGCGGTGGAGGCGCCGGTGTAGGAGGCGATCTGGAAGTCGTCGCCCTTGTCGTGGGCGGCCTTGATCTCAGCCGCGAGTGCCTCGGGCAGGGCCTTGGGGTAACCGGAACCGGTGAAGCCGGAGAAACCGACCCGGTCGCCGTTCTTGATGAGCTTGGCGGCCTCTTCGGCCGACATCACCTTGTCACGGTACTTGTCATTGGCGATGCGCGACATTCATTTCCTCCCTGAAATGACGGACTTGTCGCACACCCTAGCCAATACGCGGCCCCGTTTCCGCATCGAGGCTGCCGCCGTCCTGATTCACGTCCCGGACGCCGCCACGCTGGGGGAGGGACGCCCCGGCCCGCGAGGCGTCCAGTGCCTAGACTGGGAGCGAAAGGGGTGTGCGAGTGAGCGACCAGGAGCAGGCAGGGACGCCGGCCTCCGGCCTGCCCGCGCGCAAGCCCACGCCCTTGTGGTTGGTGGTTCTGGGCAACCTCGTCGTCGCCCTGGCGATCGTCTCGCTGCTGCAGAACTTCGTGGTCCGGGTGCACAACGTGTCGTCGGGATCCATGCAGACGACCCTCGGCGTCCGGGACCGGGTGCTCAGCTCGAACCTGCCCTACCTGGCGGCCCCGCCCCAGCGCGGCGAGATCGTGATCTTCGGCCACGGCACGACGTGGGACGACCCGCAGCGCCCGCCCGAGACCGACCCGTTCCTCGCGGCCGTGCGCATCTTCGGCGACGTCACCGGCATCGGCATCTCCAACCGCACCTACACGGTCAAGCGCATCATCGGGGTGCCCGGCGACACGATCGAGTGCTGCGACGCCCAGGGGCGCGTGCTGGTCAACGGGGAGCCGCTGGACGAACCGTACGTGTACCGCGACCTCCCCTTCACCGCCGGCGGCCTCGACTGCGCGAGCAACCCCGCCTCGGCGCGCTGCTTCGCGCCGATCGTCGTGCCCGAGGGGAGGTACCTCGTGATGGGCGACCACCGCTCCAACTCCGCCGACTCCGTGGCGGGGTGCCGGGGCTCCACCCAGGCCAGTGAGTGCGCGCGGTTCGTGCCGGCAGAGCGGATCACCGGGAAGGTGTTCGCGAAGGCCTGGCCGCCCGGCCCGGTGGGTTAGGACTCCGCCACCAGCCCCAGCGCGAGCAGTTCGTCGACGACGCCGCGCACGAGGTCGCCCGCGTCACCGTCGGGCGGCGCGCCGAACCGGTCGACGAGGGTCCCGGTCAGCGCGTCCAGGGCCACGGGCTCGGACGCCGCGTCGTACGCCGCCAGCGCCAACGGGTTCAGCTCGACCACGCGGTGCTCGAGCAACAACAGCGTGCGGCCGTCGCGCTCCAGGCGGTCGACCACGTCGAGCGCGCGCACCACGGGCTGGGTCATGACTCCTCCAGGGCGTCGACGAGCAGGTCGCGGGCCTGCCCGGCCTCGGCGTAGGTCACCAGGAGCGTGGGGGGCCGGGCCTCCAGGAACGCGGCCAGCGTCTGCAGCGGCGCGGGCAGCGAGCTGAGGGACGAGCTCTCCGAGGCGAGCTGGACGATGGCGTCGAGCACCCCGAGTTCCTCGACCTGAGGCGCGGAGAGCGAGGCGTCGCGGCGGATGAGGACGAACCGGCGCAGGTGGGCGTCCGGGTGGACGTGCGCCAGGCCGAGCTCGTCGGGGGAGGTCTCGACCTTCACCCCGGTGAAGTCCTTGGGCCGGACCGACAGCGGCTTCTCGTAGGGGAGGACCCGCCCGTCGGGGGTGAAGCCGACGGTCTCGTCGGTGACGTAGCCGTGCGTGCGCCCCAGCACCGCCGACAGCGTGGTCTTGCCGGTGCCGCCCGGGGCCACGTACGCCAGCGTCGCCCCCGTGGCGGGCGAGGTCACCGCCCCGGCGTGGAACATGAACAGCCGGCCGCGCTGCGCCTTGATGGCGGCCTGGGTGACGTCCTGGGTGAAGCGCTGCAGGAGGGGGGCTGGGTCTCCCTCGAGCGTCAGGGCGAGGTCCTCGCCCGGGACCTCGCCGCCCCGCGGCGCCAGGCACCGGGACCAGACCGCACGCAGGGCGTCCAGCAGCTCGTCGGTGCGGGGGCCCTCGACGGTGACGCGCGAGTGCACGCCGAGTCCGTAGAGGTCGAGGGTCGTCACGCAGCCACCCTAGGGCAACGACAGGGCCCGCCGGACCTCGGGGGTTCGGCGGGCCCTGTCGTGGCTGGATCAGGCCAGGGTGATCCGCTGCTTGAGCGTGTGGGTCTCACCGGGGCGCAGCGTGAGCTGGTCGCCCAGCGCGTTCGCGGCCTCGATGCAGATCATGCCCTGCCACTCGTCGTCGCCGAAGTCCTGCATCTCGGCGGCCTTGTCGACGCCCGGGTTCCAGATGACCGTGTTGGCCGAACCCGACTTGGCGATCACGAGCTTGCGACCGAGGACCGGGTCCTCCAGCACGACCTCGCCGGTCGAGCGGTAGACGCGGTCGGTCTGGCCCTCGATGGTGACGTCGCCGGACTGGGTCTCGGTCTGACCGGTGACCTTGTCGTAGTACTCGGCGCCGTCGAGGCCCGTGACCTTCACCTGGCGGACGTCGCCGACCGCGAGGTAGGTGTGCAGCGCGCCGTCGAGCGGCACGTGGTGCTGGCCGGTGTTGGTGACCTCGAGCGTCAGGCCCAGGTACTCGGGGGTGAACTTCACGACGTAGCGCGCCTCGTAGCGGTGCGGCCAGTCGGGCTGCTCGCCGGTCATCGCGTTGTCGAGCGTGTAGACGGCGATGAGGCGGCCGTCACGGTCGAGGGTGTCCTTCAGGTCGGCGAGGTGCCAGGTGTGCAGGCGGGCGAAGCCATGGATCGGCAGCTGGTCGCCGGCGCGCCCCGGGCCGAACCACGGGAAGCAGATAGGGACGCCGCCGCGAATGGGCTGGCCGTCGCTGAACCAGGACTTCGCGCTCATCCAGATGACGGGGGCCGCGCCGTCGGGCTGCCAGGACCACACGTGCGCGCCGTGATCGAACACGCCGTAGTGACCGGAGCCAACCTTGGCCTCGACACCCCGCAAGGGGTTCTCGGTGATCTCATGCTCCATTGGAAGGACCTCCTCGAGGGTCGATTGCTGTGGCCCCGAGCCTAGTCCGACTCGTTGTCGTATTCGACCCCAAGTGAGAGATTCAGCGGATCGACCGGGACTCCATGTAGAACCGCTTGTCATGGGCATGTCCCATGGAGAACGTCTTGCGCGGCAGGGGCCCGTCGACGGCGATCGACCGGAAGAACGCGTCCTTCCCGATCCCCGGCAGCAGGAACCCCACGTTGCCCGGCCGGCGGCCCAGGTCGACCGTCACGTCCTCCCCGTGGACGTAGTCGATCTCCACCTCCGGGTTCTCGGCCAGCCACACGTCCAGGAAGGTCTGCAGGGTGCCCACCGCGAGCTGGTGGGTCGGGTCGGGCACCTCCGCGACCGACAGGCCGGACGCCTCGACGATGCCGAAACGCTGCACCCCGTCCCCGGACGCCACGGCCGCCAGCACGTCCTCCACCGAGTCCACCGGGCGGGTGGTCGCGCCGAGCGCGAGCAGGAGGTCGTCGACGACCGTGTCGCCGTCGAACAGGACGCGGTGGATCGGCTCGAACGTCAGTGATGGGTCGTGCAGGTTGACCAGCTCGACCAGCGCCCAGCGGGCCGGGTGGTCGGACGCCGCGCCCGCGGCCTTGAGCTCGTTCCAGGTGCCCTTCGCGGTGGCCAGGGAGTGGTTGCCGTCGCCCATGGCGAACTGCAGGGGGTGCTCGCCGGCGAGGCCGTAGCGGGTGGCGTAGGCCTCGGGCTCGACGAGCGCGTCCAGCGCGGCGAACACCAGCTGCTGGACGGCGGGGTCGCGCACGAGGCGTCCGGTGAGGTGGCCCGAGCCCAGCATGAGGTCGAGGTCGTAGGCCACCTCGAGGTCGTCGCGGACAGCCTCGACCGGGGCGAGGACAGACCCGGTGGGGTCGTCGTAGAGGACGAGGATGTGGGGCAGCTCGAGCGGGGCGTCGCGGCGCACCGCCATGCGCGGGGGCAGCCGGTCGAGGACGGTGCCCTCGGTCGAGCGGACCGCGCTGGTCGCGGTGGAGGAGAAGTCGTAGGCCTCGAGATCCAGTTCGACGACCAGGCCGCGCTGGGTGCCGCCGCTCACGCCGCGCTCGACGTACACGATCGCCTCGTGCTCCTCGAGCAGGCCGGTGTTCAGGTACTCCCGCATGGTCTGCTGGCAGGCCCGCACCCGCTCGGCCACGTCGGGCGCGCCCAGGTGCAGCTCGGGGAACACCATCCGCAGGGTCGAGGGCGCGTCGCCCACGACCTTCTCGACCTCGGCCCAGTACTCGGGCTGGGAGGTGAACTGGTCGCAGGCGATGACCGCCCAGCGGTGGGCGTCCACGGACGCCTTGGGCAGCAGCACGCGCGGGGTGCGGACGACGACGGGAGCGCTCACGGGCTCACCCTAGCCGCGCACCCCGTCGCGCGGACGGGTGCGCCCGGTGGCGGGACGGGTCAGGCGTCCTGGCTGTAGACGAGCACCGAGTAGGGGCCGACCGACACGTTCCCGTGCCACTGCAGGCCGTCGGCGTCCTCCTCGTAGGCCTCGATGTCGAAGCTCTCGAAGTCGCCGAACAGCGAGCTGTACAGGGTCGCGTCGGAGTTGAAGCGCAGCTTCCACAGCCCGCCGCTGGGCAGGCCGATGCGGCGGTACTCCATGGCCTCGGCGGAGAGGTTCACGACCACGACGACGTCGTCGCCCGGGCCGTGGTCCAGCCAGCGCTGGAAGACCAGCAGGTTGGAGCCCTCGTCGACGTGGTGGACGTTGAGGCCGCGCCCGGTCAGGCCGCGGGTGACCCCGCCGCGGTTGAGGCGGAGGTCGATGAGGTCGCTGTAGAGACGGGCGAGCCCCTGGAAGTCCTCGTTTCGCTTCCAGTCCAGCGGCACGTCGTCGCGGAACCAGCCACCCTCGAGGAACTCCTGGCCCTGGAAGATCATCGGGATGCCGGGGGAGGTCATCACCAGCGCCGCCCCGACCGTGGACCGCTTCTGCGACGGCCAGCCGGTGGCGTTGTCGGGCTCGATCTCCTGCGGGACCCGGGCCTGGCCGTTGGCCACCTCGTCGTGGGACTCGGTGTAGATGACGCGCTCGAGCGGGTCGCCGTAGTGGTGGGCGATGGCCTCGGCGATGGCCCCGATCGACCGCTGCCCGTCGTCGGGGGTGATCAGCTCGGCGCGCACCGGGTGCACGAAGGCGGCGTCCCACTGCGCGTGGAAGCCCGCCCCGTCCTCGTTCTCCTCGGTGATGAGCGGGTTCTTGTGCAGGTCCTCGGCGATCATGATGCGACCGGGGAACTCGGTGCGCACGCTGTCGGTGAGCCAGCGCATGAGCGACCAGCCCTCGTCGAGGTAGTTGCCCTGGTGGGTGTACATGTGGGGCACCATGTCGAGGCGCAGGCCGTCCACGTGGTAGTCGCGCATCCACATCAGCGCGTTGTCGCGGATGAACGTGCGCACCTCGCCGCGGCCGTAGTCGGGCCGGGTGTCGCCCCACGGGGTCTCGGAGCGGTCGTCGTTGTAGAAGTAGATGCCGCCCTTGCCGTTCTCGCTCCACCCGTCGAACGTCCACAGGTCGAGGTCGGAGGGGCCGAAGTGGTTGTAGACCACGTCCTGGATGACGGCCAGACCGCGCTTGTGGCACTCCTTGACGAAGGTCTTGTAGGCGTCGGGGCCCCCGTAGGCGCTCTCGACGGCGAAGATGTGGGCCGGGTTGTAGCCCCAGCTCATGTCGCCGGCGAACTCGGCCATGGGCATGACCTCGACCGCGTTGACGCCGAGGTCGACCAGGTGGTCGAGGCGGGCGATCGCGTCGTCGAGGTGCCCCACGGAGCCCTCGGAGTCCTGGCCGCCGAACGAGCCGATGTGCATCTCGTAGATGACCAGCTCGTGGTGGGGCGGGCAGTTCGCCGAGTCGCCCTCCCAGTCGTAGGCGCCGTGGTCGTAGATGACGCCGTTGCCGACCGAGTTGGTGACCTGGCGCGCGTAGGGGTCGACCCGGGCGAAGGAGTTCTCGCCGTTCGTGATCTGGTACTTGTACTCCTGGCCCGCGACGGCGCCCTCGACGAAGCCGTACCAGAACCCGTTGCCCTCGTTCTCCAGCGCGTCGGCGTCGTTGCGCCACTCGTTGAAGTCACCGAAGACCGTCACCGCGTCGGCGTGGGGGGCCCAGACCCGGAAGGCGGTGCCTCCCTCGACGGGGATGGCGCCCATGCCCTCGATCGGGTGTTCGGGTGTGGTCACGGCAGGCTCCTCGAGGCCGGCGACAGGGGTTCGGGACGCAGCCTAGCGGGCGGACGCGAGTGCTTGCCGTTCGGTTTGCACCCTGATGGGCCTAGCCGGGGTCGCGTCAGGGTGCAGATCCGGGGTCGAGGGGGTTGTGGGCGCTAACTGCAGCTAGCAGACTTGTGGGCATGGACGGCTTCGAGGTCAACGAGCAGCACGAGCGGCTGTCGCTCGGCGACTTCATCGCCACCCAGCGCCGTGCGGCAGAGATGTCGCTCCGGCAGCTCGCCGACCGGGCGGGCATCTCCAACCCGTACGTGAGCCAGATCGAGCGTGGGCTGCGCAAGCCGTCCGCGGAGGTACTGAACCAGATCGCCACCGCCCTGTCGGTGTCGGCCGAATCCCTGTACGTCCGCGCCGGCATCATCGACCCGGACGAACACCGTCCGACGTCGGTGCAGCGCGCAGTCCAGTCCGACCCGGCCCTGACCGCCGCCCAGAAGCAGGCCCTGATCACCGTCTACCTGGCGTTCGTCCAGCCCGACGCAGGGCCTCACCCCACACCCACGCCGGACGTCCCGGCAGCCAGCAAGGAGTGACCATGTCCGACCAGTACAACGAGTACAACGACCAGACCAAGCCCGAGGGCGAGTTCGTCGAGGAGTTCGAGGTGAAGGCCGAGGACGCCCACCTGGCCGCCGGTGAGAAGTTCACCCCCGAGCAGCTCGGTGACGCCGTCATCAAGTTCGCCACCGAGACCGCCTACGCCGCCGCCGGCTTCGCGAACGTCCTGGCCGAGAAGGCCAAGGTGTTCTACGAGTCGCAGCGCAAGGAGATCGCGGCCAAGACGCCCGAGGGCGTGGACCCGAACTTCCGCCAGTTCGTCGACGCGATGCCCGACCAGTTCAAGGGCTTCATCGACGAGGCGACCAAGGCGTTCCACGACATGGCCGAGCGCGGCCGCACCACCGTCGCGGACCTCCAGCACCAGGTCCAGGCGGCCCGTGACGCCGCCAAGGACGCCCGCACCAACCCGACCGAGGCCTTCGACCTGAAGGACGACGCCGCCGCGACCGCCGAGGCCGCCGACGCCGTCGCCCCCGAGGACGCCCAGGACGTCGTCACCGACGCCTACCCGGGTGAGGCCAAGGACGAGCCGCGCCAGTGGTGACACAGCGCACCTGACCCACGAGGGCCCCGGACCGATCGGTCCGGGGCCCTCGTGCGTCCCGTGGGTCAACCGCAGGTCACGCCGGTGGCGTGGATGGGGCAGTAGCCGTTGGGGTTCTTCTCCAGGTACTGCTGGTGGTAGGCCTCGGCCCAGTAGAACGGGGCGTCGTCGGCGGCCACGATCTCGGTGGTGATGTCGCCGTACCCGGCCGCGGAGAACGCCTCCTGGTAACGCTCCTTCGCGGCGGCCGCGGCCGCCGCCTGCGCCTCGTCGACGGGGTACAGGGCCGAGCGGTACTGGGTGCCGACGTCGTTGCCCTGGCGGAACCCTTGGGTGGGGTCGTGGGCCTCGAAGAAGACCCGCAGCAGCTCGTCGTAGGACACCATCGCCGGGTCGTACGTCACCCGCACGGCCTCGGCGTGGCCGGTGCGCCCCGAGCAGACCTCCTCGTAGGTGGGGTTCGGGGTGTAGCCGCCCATGTACCCCACCGCGGTGTTGGTCACGCCGGGTGTGTTCCAGAACATCTTCTCCTCGCCCCAGAAGCACCCGAGCGCGAAGTAGGCGACCTCGGACCCCTCGGGGGTGTCGAGCACGTTCGTGCCGAAGATGTCGTGCGTCGCGCCCTCGGGCAGGATCGACCGATCCCGCCCCGGCAGGGCGAGGCGCGGGTCGACCATGCGTGGTTGGATCATCCCCCAGCTACCGAACATGCCCGCAAGGGTAGCTCGCACTACGCTGGTCGCCATGACTGCTGCGTTCGCCCCCGGGTTCTACACGACCAAGGCCGAGGCCGCCTCCGTGGCCGGCGACTGGCGCTTGGGCGGGTGGACGCCGAAGGTGCTGCAGCTGCCCGAGGACCTGGGCCGCGACGCGCGCCGCACGGTGCTGGCCGAGCTCGGGCTGGCGCTCGGGCTCGGTGAGCTGGCCTCCCCGGCGGCGCTGTCCGAGGCGCTCGGGCGCGTCGGGGCGTCCACCGTGCTGGTCTGGGCGCGCGGCCAGGAGTTCGCGGACGCCGAGCCCGCGGTCTGGAAGGCGGTCGGGGACGTGCTCGAGAAGCGCGCCAAGGCCAAGCCCGACTTCGCCGTGGTCCTGGCCGGTGCCGACAAGAAGTCCAAGGAGCGCGACCGCTGAGACGGTCCCGGCCTTGTCGGTGTGCCGGTGAACAATGCTCACATGCCATCTCTCTCCCGACGCTCCCTGATCGCACTCGCCACCGCCGCGGGCCTCGGCCTCGCCGGTTGCGCCGGCTCCCCGGCGGCCACGCCGGCCGCAACCCCGGCGGACAGCGCGGGGGCGACGACGGCGTCCGGCCAGGTGCTGCAGATCGGGATCGCGCAGATCGTCGACCACCCGTCGCTCAACGACCTGCGGGACGGCTTCAAGGAGGGCATGGCCGCGGCCGGCTACGTCGAGGGAACCGACGTCGTCTACGAGGACCGCAACGCCGCGGGTGACCAGGCCACGCTGACCTCGATCGCCTCGGCGTTCGCCAGCAAGGACCTCGTGGTCGCCATCGCCACCCCCACCGCGCAGGCGATGGTGCAGGCGCTCCCCGACACCCCGATCTTCTTCGCGGGCGTGACCGACCCGGTGGGCGCCGACCTCGTCGCGTCGCTGGAGGCGCCCGGCGGCAACGTGACGGGAACCTCGGACTTCCCGCCCGTGGCCGACCAGCTGAAGCTGATCAAGGAGATCCTCCCCGAGGCGAGGACCATCGGCCTGCTCTACAGCTCGGCCGAGACCAACAGCCACATCCACGCCGACATGGTGAAGGAGGCCGCCCCCGCCCTCGGGCTGGAGGTGAAGGAGGCGACGGTGTCGAACTCCTCCGAGGTGGCCCAGGCCGCCGAGTCGCTGACCGACGTGGACGCGTTCTTCATCGGCACCGACAACACCTTCGTCTCCGCGATGGAGTCGGTGGTGCAGGTCGCCGAGGCCAACAAGATCCCGCTCGTCGTGTCCGACCCCGACTCGGTCGTGCGCGGGGCGCTGGCGGCCTACGCGGTGGACTACCGCGCCCAGGGCGTCCAGACCGGGACGATGGCGGCGCAGATGCTGAAGTCTGGCGGCAAGGCGGGCGACATCCCGGTCGAGCGGGCCAAGGACCTCGAGCTGTCGGTCAACCCCGGCGCCGCGGAGCGCATGGGCGTCACGCTGCCCGCCGACGTGCTGGCGCGCGCCGACCACACGGTCGACTGAGTCGAGCCCCGCTCAGCCCGCCGGCCGGGCGAGGTCGTCGACGCGTTCGGCGCCCGGCAGCGCCAGCAGGGTGGTGACGGGCACGAACAGCTTCGAGGCCCGGATGCCCGACCCGATGCACACCCAGTCCGTGTCGGCCACGGCGCCGTCGACCCAGATCGGCCAGTCGGCGGGGACACCGATGGGGTTGATCCCGCCGTACTCCATACCCGTGGCCTCGACGGCGAAGTCCATGGGCGCGAACGAGGCCTTGCGCGCGCCGAGCCGCTTGCGGATGAGCCCGTTCACGTCGAGGCGGTCCGTGGCGCGCACCATGCACACCACGTGGGAGTCGACCCCGGCGCGGGTGCCCCGCACGACGACCGCGTTCGCGCTGGCGTCCAGCGGCACGCCGTAGTGGGCGCACAGCTGCTCGGTGTCGGCGAGGCTCGGGTCGATGGCGGCGACGAGCGCCTCCAGCCCGGTCCGCTCCAGCACGGCCAGGGTGGCTGGCGCGAGCAGGTCGGGGCGCTCGAGCGCCGGGGCGGTGTCCAGGGACCCGAAGAGTTCGTGAGGCACCGCGCCATCCTGCCACGTGGATCCGGCCGGATCGGGGCGGACCGCGGCCCGCGGCGTCCGGGTGGCTCTGTAGGCTGTGGGGGACGTCACGACAGCAACAGGAGAAGCGCGCATGGCGAAGGCAGGCAAGCAGCCGAACGCGGCACAGGGCTCGGCGCGGGCGCGGCTCGCGGAGGAGCGGCGCAAGGCGGAGCAGGCCGCCCGGCGCAACAAGATGTTCGGCATCGCGGCCGGCGCCGTGGCGCTGCTGCTCGTCGCCGTCGGCGTGATCATTGCGATCGGCATGAACCGGCCCCAGGCCCCCGGTGGCGGTGGCAGCACCGGTTACGTGGCCGCGCTGCAGAACGTGCCGGCCGCCGATCTGGACGCCGTGGGCGTGGGCGCGCTGCCCGTCACCCCGGCCGAGCCCGTGCCGGGCGGCGAGGTCCAGATGCAGGACGGCAAGCCGCGCCTGCTCTACATCGGCGCCGAGTACTGCTCCTTCTGCGGCTACACCCGCTGGCCCCTGACCATCGCCCTCGAGCGGTTCGGTGACTTCTCCGGCCTGGAGGCGGGGCAGGCCCCGTCGAACGCGGGCATGATCCCGACCGTGTCGTACAGGGACGCGACCTACACCAGCGACCACCTCGTCTTCAAGGGGTACGAGCTCAAGGACGCGCAGGGCAACGACATCCAGACCCTCACCCCCGAGGACGAGACCATCGCCCGCGAGCGCGGCATGCAGGGCTACCCGTGGCTGTACTGGGGCACCCACACGAGCGGGACGCCGTTCCTGCAGCCCTTCCTGCAGGGCGGGTACATGCCCGGCAAGAGCGGCGACTCGATCGCGGAGAAGCTGAAGGACACCTCCTCGCCGGAGGCGCAGGCCATCCTCGGCGCGGCGAACGTGACCACCGCCCAGATCTGCGCCCTGACCGGCGACCAGCCCGGTGACGTCTGCTCGGCGCCCGGCGTCGTGGCGGCGAAGGCGGTCCTGGGATGAGTGCGGCGGTGACGTCGCCGGTGACCCGGGTCGCCGACCCGAGCCCGCTGTGGATCAAGCTGCTGTGGGTGGCCAACCTGGCCGTCTCGATCTACCTGACGTGGCAGCACTACAACGCCGACGTCGTGCTGGTCTGCCCCGAGGGCGAGTTCGTCAACTGCGCGTCGGTCACGTCCTCGAAGTGGGCCTACCTGTTCGGCGTCCCGGTGGCGCTGCTGGGGGTGCTCTACAACATCGTGGGCGTCGGCTTCGCGTTCCTCGGGCGCCGGCTGGGCCTGGCCCGCGGGCGCCTGGCCGGGGTCGCATTCACCGGTGTCGGCATGCTGTTCGTGCTCTACCTCGTGTGGGCCGAGTTCGTCATGATCGGGCAGATCTGCTCCTGGTGCACGGTCGTGCACGTCATCACCGCCGTGCTCTTCGTGTACTACCTGACGGTGTACTTCGCGGGTGACCCGGGCGAGGCGGCCGAACCGGCCTGACGGGCCCTTCCGTGGCGGCCCCGCAGGTGGCAGGATTCATCCGCCCACCGCACCGCGACGACAGAACGGACGCCCCGTGGCCCAGCAGCTCAACCCCTACATCACCGTCGACGGCAACTGCGCCGAGGAGGGCATGGGCGACTACACCCCGGGCACCAACGTGCAGATCTCACTCTCGGGCGACGAGGCCGAGGCGCTGCAGGGCTACTGGGCCCAGCTGAGCGAGGGTGGCCAGGTCATCATCCCGCTGCAGAAGCAGATGTGGGGCCACGAGTACGGCCAGCTCGTGGACCGCTTCGGCATCATCTGGCACGTCAACATCGCCGGGGACGCCGCCTGACGCGACCTGATTCCGACCTGATCCGGGCCGCCCCCTTGCGGGGCGGCCCGCGTCATGTCAGCCGAAGAGGTTGCCCAGCGTGGAGCCGCCCGGGTTCTCGCCCGGCGCGGCCGAGCGCACCCAGGCCTGGAGGGCGTCCGGGTTGTGGGACTGCACGTCGCGCCGCCCGCGCAGGGCCTCGCCCATCAGGGACTCGCTGGTGCCGGCCGGGCTGCCGTACATCGAAGCGGTGTCCAGGAACGTGACGCCGTGGTCGATCGCGGCGTCGAGCACCGCCTTGGTCGCGGGCAGCGTCTCGGTCACGAAACCGGGACGGCCGAAGTTGTTGCAGCCGAGGCCGACCGCGCTGACGAGGAGGTCGCGGGAGCCCAGCGGGCGGAGGTCCGTCATGGGCCAGACTAACCGCGCCGGATGGGAATACCCCGACCCTTCCCTGAGTTGAGTCTGGTGAACTCAACTTCGAAGATGAGCGTGCTAGGCTCAAGCCCGAAGTTCCCCGAACCTCTGGAGGTAACCCACCATGGCCCGTGCAGTCGGTATCGACCTCGGCACCACCAACTCCGTCGTCGCCGTCCTCGAGGGCGGCGAGCCCACCGTCATCCCCAACGCCGAGGGCGCCCGCACGACGCCGTCCGTCGTGGCCTTCGCCAAGAACGGCGAGGTCCTCGTCGGCGAGGTCGCCAAGCGCCAGGCGGTGACCAACGTCGACCGCACCATCCGGTCGGTCAAGCGTCACATGGGCACCAACTGGAACATCGACATCGATGGCAAGAAGTACACGCCCCAGGAGATCAGCGCCCGCGTGCTGCAGAAGCTCAAGCGCGACGCCGAGGCCTACCTGGGCGAGACCGTCACCAACGCGGTCATCACCGTGCCGGCGTACTTCAGCGACGCCGAGCGCCAGGCGACGAAGGAGGCCGGCGAGATCGCGGGCCTGACCGTCGACCGCATCATCAACGAGCCCACCGCCGCCGCGCTGGCCTACGGCCTCGACAAGGGCGACATCGAGCAGACCATCCTGGTCTTCGACCTCGGGGGTGGCACCTTCGACGTGTCCCTGCTCGACATCGCCGACGGCGTGTTCGAGGTCAAGGCCACCAAGGGCGACAACCGCCTCGGTGGTGACGACTGGGACCAGCGGGTCGTCGACTGGCTCGCGACCCAGTTCAAGAACGCCCACGGCATCGACCTGGGCAAGGACAAGATGGCCAAGCAGCGCCTCCAGGAGGCCGCCGAGCGCGCCAAGATCGAGCTGAGCTCGGCGCAGGAGACCCACATCAACCTGCCGTACATCACGGCCGGTGCCGAGGGCCCGCTGCACCTGGACGAGAAGCTCACGCGTGCCGAGTTCCAGCGCATGACGCAGGACCTGCTCGACCGCTGCCGCGCCCCGTTCAACGCCGTCATCAAGGACGCCAACACCACCGTCGGCAAGATCGACCACGTCATCCTGGTCGGCGGCTCGACCCGCATGCCGGCCGTCGTCGACCTGGTCAAGGAGCTGACCGGCGGCAAGGAGCCCCACAAGGGTGTCAACCCCGACGAGGTCGTGGCCCTGGGCGCGTCCCTGCAGGCCGGCGTCCTGAAGGGTGAGGTCAAGGACGTCCTGCTGCTCGACGTCACCCCGCTGTCCCTCGGCATCGAGACCAAGGGCGGCGTGATGACCAAGATCATCGAGCGCAACACGACGATCCCGACCAAGCGGTCCGAGGTGTTCACCACGGCCGAGGACAACCAGCCCTCGGTGATGATCCAGGTGTACCAGGGCGAGCGTGACTTCGCCCGCGACAACAAGTCGCTCGGCAATTTCGAGCTCACCGGCCTGATGCCCGCCCCGCGCGGCGTGCCGCAGATCGAGGTCACCTTCGACATCGACGCCAACGGCATCGTGCACGTCAACGCCAAGGACATGGCCACCGGCAAGGAGCAGTCCATGACGGTGACCGGCGGCTCGGCGCTCGGCAAGGACGACATCGACCGCATGATGAAGGACGCCGAGGCGCACGCCGAGGAGGACAAGAAGCGTCGCGAGTCCGTCGAGATGCGCAACGAGGCCGACAGCCTGGCGTTCCGCACCGAGAAGCTGCTCAAGGACAACGAGGAGTCGATCGGCGACGACGTCAAGGCCCCGGTCCAGAAGGCCCTCGACACGCTGAAGGAGGCCCTGAAGGGCACCGACAACGACGAGGACGTGAAGGCCGCCATGAACGACCTGAACGATAAGGCGTCCGCGATGGGCCAGGCCATGTACGCCGCCGCCCAGGCCGCCCAGGGCGGGTCGGGCGACGACCAGGCCTACACCTCCGAGGACGCCCCGGCCTCCGACGACGCCGCCGGTGACGACGACGTCGTGGACGCCGAGATCGTCGACGACGAGTCCGACAAGAAGTGACGCAGCGGCCGGCTGGGTAGGCTCCCAGCGATGGCTCCCCACGGAGTCCGTCGCTGGGCCTGCTCCGCCGGCCCCCTGCCTTTGAGGAGAGATGACGTGACCCACAACCCCCGTGATGAGTTCGTTCCCGACGGCGAGGCCGGCGGCGACGGCCCCGAGGTTCCGCTGATCCCCGACGACGCCTCCGAGCTGCTGGACGTGGACTCGCCCGTGGAGGCCCCCATCGAGGGGTCGGCCGAGGAGCGGACGGCCGCACCCGCGGCGTCCGGTCGTGAAGGTGACCTGGAGGCCGCGCTCGCCGAGCGCACCGCCGACCTGCAGCGCCTGCACGCCGAGTACGTGAACTACAAGAAGCGCGTCGACCGTGACCGCGACGTGGCCCGCCAGAAGGGCGTGGAGCAGGTCGTCAACGACCTGCTGCCCGTGCTGGACGCCATCGACGCGGCCCGGCAGCACGAGGAGTTCGAGGGCGGCTTCCGCCTCGTCGTCGACGCGCTGGAGAAGGTGACCGGCAAGTACGGCCTGGTCGCCTTCGGCGAGGTCGGCGAGGAGTTCGACCCCAACGTGCACGAGGCCCTCATGCACATGCCGCTGGAGGGCGACCACACCACCACGGTGGTGTCGGCCGTGATCCAGAAGGGCATCCGCCTGGGCGACCGCATCGTGCGGCCCGCCCGCGTGGGTGTGGCCGACCCCGCCTGATGGGTCGGCCCGCACCCACCCCCACCCACTCGATGAGCATGAGAGGAGGCGCCGATGAGCACCAAGGACTGGCTTGAGAAGGACTACTACAAGATCCTGGGCGTCTCCAAGGACGCCAAGCCCGAGGAGATCAAGAAGGCGTTCCGCAAGATCGCCCGCGAGAACCACCCCGACGCCAAGCCCGGCGACAAGAAGGCCGAGGCGAAGTTCAAGGAGGCCTCCGAGGCCAACTCGGTGCTGTCCGACCCCAAGAAGCGCAAGGAGTACGACGAGCAGCGGTCGCTGTTCGGATCCGGGTTCCGCTTCCCGGGTGCCGGCGGCACGCGGCCGGGCGGCTTCGGCGCGCCCGGCGGGCCCTCCATGGAGGACCTGTTCCGCAACGCCACGTCGGGCAACCAGGACATCTCCGACCTGTTCGGGGGCCTGTTCGGCGGCACGACGAGCCGGCGCACCACCCGCAACCCGCGGCGCGGCACCGACATCGAGGGCGAGGTCTCGATCGACTTCACCCAGGCCGTCGAGGGCACGACCGTGGCCATGCAGACGGTCTCGGACGCCCCGTGCTCGTCCTGTCGCGGCACGGGCGCCAAGGCCGGGACGGTGCCCAAGGTCTGCACGACCTGCCAGGGCTCGGGCATGAAGGAGTCGCAGACCTCGGGTGGCTTCGCCATCGCCGAGCCCTGCCCCGACTGCCGCGGCCGCGGGCTCGTCGTCGACGACCCGTGCCCCGACTGCTCGGGCTCCGGCCGTGCGCGTTCGACCAACACGATGCAGGTGCGCGTGCCCGCCGGCGTGACCGACGGCCAGCGGATCCGCATCAAGGGCAAGGGCGGCGCCGGCGAGAACGGCGGCGCCGCGGGTGACCTGTACGTGCTCGTGCACGTGCGCCCGCACCCGGTGTTCGGCCGCAAGGGCGACAACCTGACCCTGGACGCCCCGGTGACCTTCGAGGAGGCCGCGCTCGGCGCCCAGATCGAGGTGCCGACCCTGTCCGGCCCCCGCGTGCGCCTGCGCCTCCCGGCCGGGACGCCCAACGGCCGCACCTTCCGCGTGCGCGGCAAGGGCGTCCGCAAGGCAAACGGCGACCACGGCGACCTGCTCGTGACCGTCGACGTCCAGGTGCCCTCGTCGCTGTCGGCCGAGGCCGAAGCCGCCCTGAGGCACTACGCGGACGTCGCGGGCTCCGGCAACCCGCGCGCCGGACTGTTCGGGTGACGTGATGTCGGACTTCCTGCCCGCACGGATGGACGTGGACGCGCCACTGTTCACGGTGACCATGGCGGCGCGGCTGGCCGAGATGCACCCCCAGACCCTGCGCGGTTATGACCGCATGGGGCTGGTGGTGCCCTCGCGGTCCAAGGGGCGCGGACGCCGCTACACGTTGCGCGACGTGGCCCGGCTGCGACACATCCAGGAGCTGTCGCAGGAGGAGGGCATCAACCTCGAGGGCATCCGGCGGATCCTGTCCCTGGAGGCCCAGCTCGACGAGGCGCAGGGCCAGATCGCCCGTCTCGTCGAGATCCTGACGGCGCGTGAGGAGTCCGGTTCGGTGACGGCGCGTACGTTCACCGCCGGACACGGCACCGTCCACCTGGGCCGCACCGTGCGCGCCCAGTCCCCCCGGGCCCTGCCGCCCGGCCTCTGAGGTCACCGCCCGGCTCAGGAGAGGTGGCGGAGGAACCGCTGCGGGTCCGCGAGGAAGTAGCGCTCGTTGACGACCAGGTCCAGGTCCTCCCAGGCGCGCGGCTCGATGCCCGCATCCGACAGCTGCAGGATCGTCGCCCCCGGGAGCGCCGACAGCATCGGTGAGTGCGTCGCCATCACGATCTGGACGCCGGGCTCAGCCAGAAGGTCGACCAACGTCGCCAGCGCGTGCAGGCTGGAGGTGAAGGAGAGTGCCGACTCGGGCTCGTCGAGAAGGTAGAGGCCGGGACGGATGCGGCCGCGATGGCGCGTTCGGTCCTCGAGGATCGCCCGGAACGACTCCCCGTGGCTGAGGTGGTGGAACGAGTCGCCGCTGGTGGCCAGGTATGAGAACAACCCGTGCATCGTCTCGGCGCGCAGGAAGTAGCCGCCGCGGCTCGCACCGGCGCCGCGGACGAGTTGGACGGTCTCGGCCAGCGGCGATTCGGTGCGTTGCGTGCTGAACCGTGCGCCCGTCGACCCACCCTCGGGGTTGAGCCCGTAAGCCTCGGCCAGTGCCTCGAGGATCGTCGACTTGCCCGACCCGTTCTCGCCGACCAGGACGGTGGCCTGCCCGAAGTCGATGCCGTCGGCCAGCAGCGCCGCCACCGTCGGGATGCGCCACGGCCACGCCTTGGGCTCCCACTCCGCCCCGGTGCGGGCCTCCATGCGGCGCACGGGACGCCCCACCCCCGGGATCGCATTCCTCGCCATGGGCCCCACGGTAGGGCGCAGCACAGACACTCCCGGGGCGCGCAGCTGGATTTGCTCCCACGGACAGACCGGTGGTCGGATCTATGGCCCTTGATGTGGTTCAATCGGCGGGTCAACATCCCCCACGTATGACACGCAGTCAAGGAGAGGTTGGTCCATGAGTGGAACCGCGGCGTCCACAAAGGTGTGGCGACGTATCGGCGTCCATGCACGCGAGGCCTTGTTGCGAACCCTGAACCCCATCGAACTGCGCACGATCCTGGCCGACGTGGCCCGGTCCCGGGCCAGTGACCAGACCCCCGCCGACCTGATCAAGCGGTGGCGCGAGGACAAGCTGCTCGCGCCGAGCATGCTCGACCCGCGTGAGGCGCTTCCGATCACCGCGAAGCTGTGGGAGGTCGTGCCGCCGGAGTTCGTGGGCGTCACCCTCAGCCAGCTGACGTCCCTCGGCTCCGGCATCCACCTCGGCGGGCTGGGGCAGAACCGCGTCGTCACGACGATGCGCGGCACCGAGGTGCTGGCCGACCCCAAGCACGGCCTGGCGCTCGAGGCGTCCCGGCGTCGGCGCAACGGGCACTCGCGGGTGCACCTCGCCACGCACGCCCGGTGCACGCACGCCTGGGACCACAGCGAGGAGTCCTCGCACGAGCTGCGGTTCGCGCTGGTCTCGTCCGCCCCCGATGGCGGCGGGCTGAGCACCGAGGCCGACCTGCTCGACCTCCACCTCGACTACTGGCGCGAGATCATGGGGACGGTCGTCCCGCGCGGCCGCATCGAGCTCACCGTCTGGGACTCCACCCTGGCCGGCCTCATCGAGGCCCGGGGCACCCGCGACGGCGTGATCGTCGTCGAGGGCACCAGCGACGAGCGGCGTCCGTGGCGCAACCCGTACACGACGGCGGCGTTCCGGTTCGTGGTGGACGGGGACGGCGACGAGCCCCACGAGGTCGGCGACGGCGGGTTCGTCACCTGGACCCAGGCACTCACGCGCAACCGCAAGGACCGCTGCCTGGTCTCCGGCGTCAGCGTCGACGCGATCGTCCCGCACACCTGGGAACAGTCCGAATGATGAATTGAGGTCTTCGCTTCGGGGCGGCCTGGGTGCACAGTGTGCGAAACCCGCAGCGTCCAATGGAGGAGACCTCGATGAGCACCCAGCACGACCGACTCGACCCCGAATCACGCAGCGCCCTTGAAGTGTTCCTCGGCGCGCTGCCCGGCGGTTTCAACGGCATCCCCGACATCGTCGCGCGCCGTGAGGCGTCCGCCGCCCTCAACGCCGCCGGCGTGGAGGCGGCCGGCGGGCCCGACCCGTCCGTGACCCGCGACGACCGCACGTTGCCCGGCCTGGCCGGCGACCCCGAGGTGCCCGTCACCGAGGTCGGTGTCTGGGACCGCGCGGGCAACATCGAGGCCTGGGAGTGGTTCCTGGGCGGCGGCGAGCCCGACAAGTACGCCTCGCCGCTGCTCGAGACCGACTGGTCGGGGCTCGCGCCGATCTTCATCGACGTCGGCACCGAGGACATGTTCCGCGACGAGGACATCACGCTCGTGGGCGAGCTCGTGCGCCAGGGCAACCCGGTCGAGTTCCACCTCTACCCGGGCGCGTTCCACGCCTCCGAGGTGCTCGCACCCGAGGCGTCCCTGTCGAAGCGGATCATGGCCAACCGGCTGGACGCCGTGAAGCGGGCGGTCGCGGGCTAGCTAGCCTGAGGCCGTGGACGCGGCGGCATCGGGTGACCTGCGGGCCGGCCTGCGGGACTCGGTGCCGATCGCGGTCGGCTACCTGACCGTCGCGCTGGCGTTCGGCCTCTTCTGCGCGCAGGCGGGCATCCCGACCTTGGCCGCCACGGTGGTGTCGCTCACGAACCTGTCCAGCTCCGGCCAGTTCGCCGGGGCAACGGTGTGGGCCGCGGGCGGGACCCTGCTCGAGCTGGCCCTGGCCGTCGCGCTGGTCAACCTGCGCTACGTGCTGATGGCGGTCTCGCTCGGCCAGCGGCTCGCGCCCGGCACGCCGACGTGGCAGCGGCTGGTGATGGCGTTCGGCATCACCGACGAGATCTACGCGCTTGCGATGCGGACGCCGCGGGTCACCTTCGCCGCCTACGCCGGCTCGATGCTGCTGCCGATCGCGGGGTGGACGCTCGGGACACTCGCCGGGGCGCTGTTGGGGTCGGTGCTGCCGCCGCTGCTGGTGTCGGCGTTCGGCGTGCTGCTGTTCGGCATGTTCGTCGCGATCGTCGTGCCGGTCGCGCGCGCCGACCGAGCCGTGCTGGGGGTCGTCGTCGCGGCCGTCGTGCTGAGCTGCCTGCTGGCCTGGCTGCCGTGGACCGCCGGCATCGACGTCGGCTGGCGGATCATCATCGTCACGCTGCTGGCCGCGGCCGGCGGCGCGTTCGCGTTCCCCCGGGAGGCGGCGTGAACCTCTGGGCGTGGGTGGCGGTGATGGCCGTCGTCACGTACCTGCTGCGCGCGGTGCCGCTGGTGGCGTTCCGCGAGGAGGTGCGCTCGCCGTGGGTGCGCTCGTTCCTGTACTACGTCCCGTACGCGGTGCTCACCGCGATGACCGTTCCGGCCATCCTGCTGGCGACCCGGACGCCGGCGTCCGGCCTGGCCGCCCTCGTTGTCGCGGTCGTGCTCGCCCTCAGCGGACGCTCGCTGATCGCCGTCGCACTCGGTGGGTCTGTGGCGGTCCTGGTGGTCGAGCTGGCGCTCGGCCTGGGCTGAAGGCGGGCTGTCGGTGGGCTGAACGCGGGCTGTCGGCGGGCGGAACACGGGCTGTCGGCGGGGGGCCGATGCAGGGGATTGTGCTTGCGTGCACTAACATGGACCCGCGACCCGCACCAGTCTTGCCTCGGGTCGTAGGTGATGCGGCACACGGTGCCGCTGGCCGCGCCGCACCGGTCACTCGGATCGGATCCAGCACGAGCGCGCCGGGCGAGACGCCCACGAAAGAACCCATGACTTCTCAGTTCGCACGCCTCGGCGTGCCCACGTCGCTCGTCGCCGTCCTGGCCGAGCGCGGCATCCAGACTCCCACCCCGATCCAGGCGGCCACGCTGCCCGACTCGCTGGCCGGACGCGACGTCCTCGGCCGCGGGCGCACCGGATCGGGCAAGACCTTCGCCTTCGCGCTGCCCGTCGTAGCGCGCCTGGCCGACACCGCCAACCCGACCGCGCGCCGGCGTCCCGCCCCGGGCCGCCCGCGTGCCCTCCTGCTCGCCCCGACGCGTGAGCTGGCCGCCCAGATCGCCGAGTCGGTCAAGCCCCTTGCCGACGCGTCGCGGCTCTCGACGCTGACGATCTTCGGCGGCGTCAACCAGAACCCGCAGGTGCGCACGCTCAAGTCCGGCGTGGACATCCTCGTCGCCACGCCCGGACGCCTGCTCGACCTCCGCGACCAGGGCCACCTGTCGCTGGAGGCGGTCGAGGTCACCGTCATCGACGAGGCCGACCACATGAGCGACATGGGCTTCCTGCCCGGGGTGAAGAAGATCCTCGCGGCGACCCCGCGCGACTCGCAGCGCCTGCTGTTCTCGGCCACCCTCGACAACGCCGTGGACGTCCTGGTCCGCCAGTTCCTGCACGACCCGGTCGTGCACGAGGCCGACTCGGCCGTCTCCCCGGTCACGCGCATGGAACACCACGTGCTCACCGTGTCGGCGGCCGAGCGCTCCGACGTGATCGCCGACTTGGCCGCCGCGCCGGGCCGCACGATCCTGTTCACGCGCACCAAGCACGGCGCGAAGAAGCTGGCCAAGCAGCTCAACGGACGCGGCATCCCCGCGGTCGACCTGCACGGCAACTTGTCCCAGAACGCCCGCGTGCGGAACCTCGCCGCGTTCGACTCCGGCCGCGTCGAGACCCTCGTCGCCACCGACATCGCTGCCCGCGGCATCCACGTCGACGACGTGGCGCTGGTCGTGCACGCCGACCCGCCCACCGAGCACAAGGCCTACCTGCACCGCTCGGGTCGCACCGCCCGCGCGGGCTCGGCCGGCACGGTGGTCACCATCGCGACGCCCGATCAGCGCGGCGACGTCCAGGGCCTCATGCGTGCGGCCAAGATCAAGCCGACCGTGACCCCCGCCTCGGCGGACGTGCTGCGCGAGCTGGCCCCCGGCGAGCGCCGCGTGTTCTCCGCCGACGAGGTCGCCGACCGGACGCCGTCCGCCCCCGAGCAGCCCTCCTCGCGTCCGCGCCGGTCGGGTCGCGGTGGCGGCTCGGGTCGCGGATCCGGCTCGGGGCGTGCTGCCGGTTCCGGCCGTTCCGGCCAGGCGCCCACGGCGTCCCAGCCGCAGGCCCCGCGCGGGCAGCGGGCCGGGCTCAAGGCGTCCGGCAACGGCTCGGGCCGCGTGCCCTCGGGTGTCGCCCCGGCCGGCTCGACCCGCGGCGCGGCCGCGTTCTCGGCCTCGGCCGGGCGTTCGGTGCGCCGCCGCACCCGCTGACCCCACCGTCCCCGGAATGTGCTCCGTGAACCTGGCGCCACGTGCCTCAGGTGCAAGGAGCTCATTTCGTGACCGGTCAGGGGGTCACTGGGCCAGCCAGGCCGCGTAGGCGTCGAAGTTGTACGGGCGTTCGAGGAAGTCGGCGACGAGGTCGGCGGCGTCCTTGGTGCCGCCGGCCGCGAGCACGCGGTCGCGGTAGCGGGTGGCCACCTCGGGGGCGAACAGGTCGGCGCGGTCGAAGACCGAGAACATGTCCTTGGCGATGACCAGGCTCCACATGTAGGTGTAGTAGCCCGAGCCGTAGCCGTCGAGGTGCCCGAACGACGTGGGCATGCAGGTGCCGTCCATGTACGGGAACAGCGAGTACTGCTCCTGCAACTCGCGGGTGCGGGCGACGAGGTCGTCGGGGTTCTCCAGGTGCAGGCGGTACGACAGCGCCGCGTAGAACATCTGCGTGCGTGCGAAGTAGCCCTTGCCGAAGTCGTCGGCCGCGCGCATGCGCTCCACGAGGTCGGCCGGGATCGGCTCGCCCGCGGCGTTGGTCGCGAACGAGCCCAGCACGGACGGGTCCCAGGCCCACTCCTCGAGCATCTGGCTGGGGGCCTCGACGAAGTCCCACTCGGTGGCGACGCCCGAGAACTCGGCCCACGCCTGCTGGCCGCCGACGAGGTGGTGCACCAGGTGGCCGAACTCGTGGAACAGGGTCACGACGTCGTCGTGCTCCATCAGGCCGGTGGGAAAGTTGCAGACCAGGACGCCCTCGGGCACCTGGCGGCCGGCCACGCCGTTGGTCAGCGTGAACTGGGCAGCGTGCTTGAACTTGCCCTCGCGCGGGTGCAGGTCGAGGTAGATGCGGCCCAGCGGGGCGCCGTCGTCGGTGCGGCTGACGTCGTAGGCGCGCACCGCCTCGTGCCACACCGGCACGTCGGCGGGGGAGTAGGTGAGCCCGAACAGGCGTCCGGTCACGTCGAGCAGGCCGGCGCGGACCTTGCCGAAGTCGAAGTAGGTGCGCACCTGCTGGGCGTCGACGTCGAGCTCCTCGCGACGGTGGACCTCGGCGTAGTAGCCCGAGTCGGACGACTCGACGTGGGTCGCGTCGGGGCGGTCCTGGCGCAGGCGGGCCAGCAGGCTGTCGACGTCACGGCGGGCCGGCTCGAGCGCGGCGTCGGCGATCTTGTCGATGAACGCACCGATCGCGTCCCCCTTGCCGATCATCTTGACCTCGGCGTCGAAGTCGGGCCAGTTGTCGTACCCGAGCAGCGTGGCCAGCTCGGCGCGCAGGCCGAAGATCTCGCGCAGCACCTCGACGTTGTCGGGGTAGCCGATGGTCAGCTGGGCCACGACGAGCTCACGGCGGGCGTCGGCGTCGCGCGCGAAGGTGCGGAACGGGATCGCGTCGGGGTAGTCGGTGGTGACGGTGACCAAGCCGTCCTCACCGGCGGGGTGGGCCTCGATCCAGTCGGCGGGCAGGCCCTCGAGCTGCTCGGGGCGGACCTTGATCGAGCGCGTCCCCTCGCGGATCGTGCGCGCGAACGTCTGGCCGAGCACCGTCAGCCGGTCGCGGATCTCCTTCACGCGGGCGCGAGTGGGCTCGTCGGCGGCCACGCCGGAGCGGCGGAAGTCGCGCAGCGTCTTCTCCAGCAGGCGGGACGCCTCGGGGTCGAGCCCGGCGGGGTCGACGGCCGCGAAGATCGCGTACAGCTCGGTGTCGAGGCCGAGCTCGGTGGCCAGCTGCTGTGCGGCCAGGGCGGCCTTCTCGGCGGCGTCCCGGACGCCGGCGTCGGGGTGGACCTCGCTGAACAGCTCGCCGCGCGCGGCGGCGTTGCCGATCGCGAGCACGACCTCGTTCCAGCGCTGGAGCGTGGCCAGCGCGGAGGCGGGCGGGTCGGCCTTCAGCTCGGCCACCAAGGTGCGGGCCCGGTCGAGCGAGGCCTCGGACGTCGACGACACCCAGTCGAGGTAGTCGTCGGCGGCGGGCAGGGTCAGCGGAGCGAGTTCAGTCACGGGCGCCAGCCTAGCCAGCGCCACCGCCCCCGCAGGGTCAGCCGGTGATGTCGAAGGCGGCCATCCGGCGCTTGTCGCGCTTGGTGCCCGACTCCTGCAGCGCCAGCAGCTCGGCGTAGATGCCGTCGGTGACGGCGAGCTCGGCGGGGGAGCCGACCTCGTCGATGCGGCCGTCGCGCAGCGTGATAATCCGGTCGACGGTGCTGATGGTCGAGAGGCGGTGGGCGATGATGATGCTCGTCCGGTCGGTCATGAGCTCCTCCAGCCCGGACTGCACCAGGCGCTCCGAGCGCGAGTCGAGCGCCGAGGTGGCCTCGTCGAGCACGAGCAGCGGGGCGTCCTTGAGCATGGCCCGGGCGACCGCGATGCGCTGCTTCTGCCCGCCCGAGAGCCGGACGCCGCGCTCGCCGATCAGCGTGTCGTACCCGTCGGCCAACTTCGCGATGAACTCGTGCGCGTTGGCCCGGCGGGCGGCCTGCTCGAGCTCGGCGTCGGTCGCATTCGGACGCCCGTAGGCCAGGTTCTCGCGCACCGTGCCCGAGAACAGCGAGGCGTCCTGGAACACCACCCCGATCTGGGCGCGCACCGTCGAGGGCGGCTGGCCGGCGGTGTCGGTGCCGGCGATGCTGATCGCGCCGGCGTCGGGGCGGTAGAGCCCGAGCAACAGGTTCACCAGCGTGGTCTTGCCGCCGCCGGACTCGCTCACCAGCGCGATCCGCTCCCCGCGGGCGACCGCGAACGAGATGTCGTGCAGCACCTCGGCGTCCGCGTCGTACCCGAAGCTGACCCCGGCGAACTCGATCGTCGGGGCGTCCGGGACGACCGGCCATGCGCCGGACCCGGGCCCGGACGGCAGGCTGGGGTCGCTGCGCTCCCACTGCGTCGCGGCGGACGGAATGCGGGCTGTCGGCGTGAGCGCGGCGAGGGGTTCGGGGGTCTCGTCCATGACCTCGAAGTAGCTCTTCGAGCCGGCGATCGCGTGCTGGGAGGAGTCGACGAGGAAGCTCATCATCATGACCGGCGTGCGGGCCATCGCCACGAGCTGGATGAGGAGCACCATGTCGCCCAGGGTGAAGATGCCGGCGGCGGTCTGGGCGAAGATGATCAGGTAGATCCCGAAGAAGATCACGTTGAGGGAGCCGCGGCGGGCGACGTCCATGCGGTGCCACCACGATGACTGCGTGTGGGTGGTGGACACGGCCTTCCCGTAGTGGCCGTCGAAGGCCTCCAGCTCGGTGCGTTCCCGGACGAAGCTCTTCACGACCTTGATCTGCCCGATGACCTCGGCGAAGCGGCCGCCCGCGGCGTCCAGCTCGACGTTCTTCTCGCCCTCGAGCTTCTGCCAGCGCTTCGAGGTGAGCGCGGTCAGCCACGTGAACAGCGGGTAGATGATCAGCAGCAGCAGGGCGAGGGGCCACGAGTAGAACAGCGAGATGACCAGCACCGCCACGACGGTGATCAGCGTGGGGAAGAAGTTGTTGCTGAACATCTGCAGGAACTGCGTGACCTCGGTGATCGACCGGTTCAGCTTGTTGATCACCGTGCCCGTGAGCTGGTTGTCGAAGTAGCGCTGCGGCAGGCTCAGCAGCTTGGCGTAGTAGCGCGAGCTCAGCAGGGCGCGGAGCCGCATCGTCATGGTGTCGCCCAGGAAGCCGCCCACGTTGCTCAGGACGGTGTTGAGCAGCTCGGCCACGAGCAGGGCTCCGGCCAGCGCCACCAGCACCATCAGCCCACCGCCGCCACCGGACGCCTGCGCCACGACCTCGTCGGTGGCCCGGGCGATGATGAACGGGGTGGCCAGCGCGGTGACGGCGACCAGCACCGACGTGGCGATGATCCCGGCGTACCAGAGCCAGAGCTCGCGCGAGGTGAAGAGCACGCGCAACAGGGTTCGCACAAGGGGTGAGCCTACGCGCCCGCCCATCCTGCGACCACCGCGGTGCTACGACGCGGTGTAGTGAGAGGATTCACTTCACAGTCGCGACCCCTGCGTGAAAGGCACTCCCCATGTCGAAGGTGACGTTCTTCCGAGGCCAGCAGCTCCCGCTGGAGATGCACAAGGTGCGCATCATCCAGAAGCTCACCCTGCTGCCGGTCGAGCAGCGGCTGGAGGCGATCCGGGCCGCGGGTCACAACACGTTCCTGCTGCAGAACGCCGACGTGTTCCTCGACATGCTGACCGACTCGGGCGTCAACGCGATGAGCCAGGAGCAGCAGGCCGCCATGTTCCGCGCCGACGACGCCTACGCCGGCTCAGCGACCTACACCCGCCTCTACGACAAGCTCGTCCAGGTGTTCGGCATGGAGTACTTCCTGCCCGCCCACCAGGGCCGTGCCGCCGAGAACATCCTCGGCCAGGTGCTCGTGCGCCCGGACACCGCGGTGGCGATGAACTACCACTTCACCACCTCCAAGCAGCACGTCGTCGTGCATGGCGCCGAGGTGCTCGAGCTGATCCACCCCGACGGGCTCAAGGTGACCTCCGACCACCCGTTCAAGGGCAACATGGACACCGACGCCCTGCGCGCGGTCATCGCCGAGCGCGGCGCCGAGGGCCTCAGCTTCGTGCGCATGGAGGCCGGCACCAACCTCATCGGCGGGCAGCCGTTCAGCCTCGATAACCTCACCGAGGTGTCGCAGATCTGCCACGAGCACGACATCCCGCTCGTGCTCGACGCGTCGCTGCTGGCCGACAACCTCTACTTCATGAAGATCCGCGACCCGCGGTGCGTCGACCTGGAGATCCCGGCCATCGTCAAGGCGATGGCCGACCTGTGCGACATCATCTACTTCTCCGCCCGCAAGCTCGGCTTCGGCCGCGGCGGCGGCATCTGCATCCGCGACGAGGCCATGTACAAGCGCATGCGCGGCTTCGTGCCCATGTTCGAGGGCTTCCTCACCTACGGCGGCATGTCCGTGCGTGAAATGGAGGCGATCACCGTCGGCCTCGACGAGACCCTCGACTTCGACATGATCAACCAGGGCCCGCAGTTCATCGCCTACATGGTCAACGAGCTCGACCGCCGCGGCGTCCCGGTCATCACCCCGCCCGGCGGACTGGGCGCGCACGTCGACGCGATGCGCTTCCTCGACCACGTCGACCAGCGGCAGTACCCGGCCGCGGCGCTGGCGTCCGCGGTGTTCCTGGCCTCGGGCGTGCGCGGCATGGAGCGCGGCACCATGTCGGAGGCGCGCGACATCAACACCGGCGTCGAGCCGCTGGCCCACATGGAACTCGTCCGCCTGGCCCTGCCGCGCCGCGTGTTCACCCTGTCGCAGGTCAACTACGCCATCGACCGCATCGACTGGCTGTACCAGAACCGCCACCTCGTCGGCGGCATGCGCTGGGTCGAGGAGCCCGAGATCCTGCGCTTCTTCTACGGCCGCCTCGAGCCCATCGGCGACTGGACGACCAGGCTCGTCGAGCAGTTCCGCGCCGACTTCGGCGACAGCCTCTGAGCGGGCGGCCGGCCGGTTGCCCGCTGGGTGGGCAACCGGGTCGGCCGAACCCGGACAGCGGTGGGAGAATGGGCCGTTCACAGGAAGGAACCCCATGCTCCACCGTTCTCCCGCGCGCGCCGGGCTGCGCACGCTGACGTTCACCCTGCCCCTCGAGTGGGCGGGCCGTGCCAGCGTCGTCGGCAACTTCAACGACTGGACGCCGGGGCGGCTCACGCTGTCGGCCGACGGTGACGTGGCGCGGGCGTCCGTGGAACTGCCGGACGACTACATCGCCGTGTTCCGCTACCTCGGCGAGGGCGACCACTGGTTCGACGAGCCCGAGGCCGACATGGTCGACGGCGGCGGCAGCGTCGTGTGGCCCGAGCCCTGGGCGTCCGGGGTGGTCGAGGTAGAGGACGCGCCCGAGGCCGGCGAGCCCGCCCCCGCGAAGGACGCGGCCCCGCGCAAGCCCTCCCCGGCGGAGAAGGCGAAGAAGGTCGGCAAGAAGCGCCGCGAGCGCGAGGAGGAGAAGGCCCGGGAGGCCGCCGAGGAGGCGCGGAAGAAGAGCCGCAAGCTCGCCGACAAGGTGGCCAAGGCTTCCGACAAGCAGCGCAAGGCCGCCGAGCGGGTGGCGCGCGAGCGCGAGCGCATGGCCGCCAAGCAGGCCAAGAAGGCGGCGAAGAAGGCGTGAGGCGGCGATGATGCGCTCCAAGGTGAGGCTCTGGTGGGGCGTGCTCGCGATCGTCGCGCTGGCGATCAACCTGCGCCCCGGCGCGACATCGCTCGGCCCCGTCCTCGCCGAGGTGCAGGCCGGCCTGGGCATGGGCGGCTCGCTCGCCGGACTGCTCACCTCGGCGCCCGGCTTCGCCTTCGCCGTGTTCGGCGCGTTCGCCGTGGTCATCGGCCTGCGGCTGGGGCTGGCCGGTGGCCTCCTCGTGGCGGCGCTGGGCGCCGCGCTCGGGCTGCTGGGGCGCACGTTCGTCGACTCGGTGCCCCTGTTCTTCGTGCTGACCGCGCTGGCGTTCGCCGGCATGGCGTTCGGCAACGTGCTGGTGCCCGCGTTCATCAAGGCCCACTACCCGAACCGGCTGGCCTCGATCATGTCGGTCTACACGGTCTCGCTGGCCATCGGCGCGACCACCGCGTCGCTGGTGTCGGCCCCGCTGTCGGATGTCGCGCCCGGAGGCTGGCGGGCGTCCCTCGGCGTCTGGGGCCTGGCTGCGCTGGCCGCGGCGGTGCCGTGGGCGGTGCTCGCGGCGTCCGAACGGCGGCGCCGGCTGGCCGAGGAGGTCGTCACCCACCGGGTGTCCGGCTCGGTGTTCGCCGTGATCGGGTCGCGCAAGGCCGTTGCGCTGGCGCTGTTCTTCGGGATGCAGTCGATGCAGGCCTACGTCCAGTTCGGCTGGATCGCCCAGATGTACCGCGACGGCGGCCTCTCGGCGACGCAGGCAGGGGCGATGGCGTCCCTGTTGGCGGCGTTCGGCGTCCCGGCCGGCTTCGTGATGCCCGTCGTGGTGGCGCGGGTGCGCGACCCGCGCTGGGTCGTCGTGCTGCTGGGGGCGCTGCTCGTGGGCGGCTACCTCGGCGTGTGGCTTGCGCCCACCACCACGCCGTGGCTGTGGGCGGCGCTGCTCGGGGTGTCGGGCTTCGCGTTCCCGATGGCGATGGCCCTGATCACCGCCCGCACGCGCGACGCCCACACCACCACGCAGCTGTCGGGCTTCACCCAGTCGGTCGGCTACCTGTTCTCGGGCATCGGGCCGCTGCTCGTCGGCATCCTGTTCGAGGTCACCGGCGGCTGGGACGTGCCGCTGTGGTTCCTGCTCGGCTCGGCCGCGGTGTTCGTGGCCTCGGGCCTGGTGGCGGCAGGCCCCGGCTTCGTCGACGACGAGTTGGCCGCCCGTGCGTGAGGTGCCGGACGCCCTCCCCAGCTCGGTCGAGCGGGTGCGGCTGGCCGTGTCCCTCGTCCCGGAGGGGCGGGTGGCGTCCTACGGCGACATCGGCGCCCTGGCCGGGGTGGGGCCGCGGCAGGTCGGCGCGATCATGCGCGAGGCGTCCGAGGGACTGGCCTGGTGGCGGATCGTCTCCCACGACGGCGTGCTGGTGCCGCTGGCCTCGGCCCGCCCGCACTGGGACGCCGAGGGCATCGTCGTCCGCCCCGACGGCCGGGGCTGCCGGATGCGTGCCTACCGGGCCGACCTCGCCGAGTTGGCCGCCGAGTACCGCTTCGCCGCGGCCGAGCGCGGCTGGGGCGTGGCAACCGATTGAACTCGCTCGCCTCCTCGCGTAAAGTTGAACCATCAACTACGTGAGGAGTCACCCATGAGCGCGCGCCAGCCGGTCCTGTTCCTGAGCCACGGCGCGCCGCCGCTCGCCGACGACGCCACCTGGACGGGTCAGCTGCACGACTGGTCGTCCCGGCTCGACAGGCCGACGAGCGTGCTGATGGTGTCCGCGCACTGGGAGAACCAGCCGGTCACCGTGTCCTCCACCCGGCCCGGGACGCCGCTGGTCTACGACTTCTGGGGGTTCCCGCAGAAGTACTACGACGTCACCTACGACGCCCCGGTCGCGCCCGAGCTGGCCTCCCGCGTCGCCGGCCTCGTCGACGGACCCGTGTACCAGGACCCCGACCGCGGGCTGGACCACGGCGCCTATGTGCCCATGGTCGAGCTGTTCCCCGAGGCCGACGTTCCGGTGGTGCAGATGTCGCTGCCCACGCTCGACCCCAAGGGCCTCTACGAGCTCGGACGCCGCCTCACGCCCCTGCGCGACGAGGGCACCCTGATCATCGGGTCGGGCTTCACCACCCACAACCTGCGCTGGTTCAACCCGCGCGCCGGGGCCGACGTGGCCCCGCCGACCCCCTCGGCCGAGTTCGACCACTGGGCCGCGGAGGCCCTCGAACGGCGCGACGTCGACGCGATTCTCGACTTCGAGCGGGTCGCACCCGCGGCGTCCGAGGCCCACCCGCGCACCGAGCACTGGGCGCCCCTGTACGTGGCGCTCGGGGCCGCCGAGTCGACCGGCCACGCCAGCGAGGTCGCCGTCGACGGCTTCTGGTACGGGCTGTCGAAGCGGTCCTGGCAGTTCAGCTGACCCGCGGGGCCCAGTCGGGGTTGAGCCGCTGGAACAGGACGTGGTCCTGCCAGCGGCCCGCGATGTGCACCAGCTCCGGCGCGAGGCCGTAACGGGTGAAGCCGTTGCGCTCGAGCACGCGCTGCGAGCCGATGTTGTGGACCAGCGCGCCCGCCTCCAGGCGGTGCAGGTTGAGCGCGCCGAAGCCGATCGCGACCGCCTCGGCCACGGCGCGGGTGGCGTGGCCCTGCCCGTTGGCCTCCTCGGCGACCCAGTAACCGAGCGAGGCGAACTGGCCCGCGCCGCGCACGACGTTGTTGATGTTCAGCGCACCTTGGATCGAGCCCGCGGCGTCCGTGATCACGAAGGCGTAGCCGAGGTCGCGCTCGCGGGTGAGCAGGGCGGCCTCGATGCGCTCGCGTTGGCCCTCGGGGGTGAAGTAGCGGTCGTCGCGGACCGGCTCCCACGGGGTCAGGAAGGCGCGGTTGCGTGTCAGGACCGCCGTGAGTTCGTCGGCATCATCGGCCGCGATCGGGCGCAGGGGCATGGGCAGATCCTCGCACGCCGGTGGGCGGGGGTGCGCGGCAGGTGTCAGGCGCTCGGGGCCCTTGAACCCGTAACGCCTCCTGGAGCATCATAGACGCATTCAGCTGTCCACCCATCCAGGAGGTGCCATGGCCGACACGCCAGAGGAGTACCTGACGGCTTCCCCCGAGGCCGGGCGCCCGTGGCTGGAGGAGTTCTGGGCCCACGTCCGCGAGCGCAACCCCGAGCTCGAGTTGGCCATGTTCCGCTCGACGCCGATGTTCCGGTTCGGGCCGTCCTACACCAAGGACGGCTATGTGATGTTCACCACCGCCGCCAAGCATTTCAGCGCGCACGCCCTGGAGTTCGACCTCGTCGCGCAGGCGAAGGAGAAGATCCCCGGCGCGTTCGGGGGCAAGGGCTGCGTGAGCGTCAGGTACGACAACGAGGCGGCCAGGCCGGCGTTGAAGGAGTTTGTCGACGAGGCGATGCGGCGGCGCGGGTTCCTGTGACGCGGGGGTGGCGCGGGCGCGATTCGGTGGAATACTGGGGGCGTCGAGCAAGTTGAGTCTGATGAACTCAACTTCTGTTCTCCTCAGGAGGAACACCCCGCATGGACACTGCCAAGCTCACCACCAAGAGCCGTGACGCCGTCAGCGCCGCGCTGCGCAACGCGCTGACCTCCGGCAACCCCAACGCCGAGCCGAGCCACCTGCTGCACGCGCTGCTGATGGTGCCCGACAACACCGTCGGCGCCCTGCTGTCGGCCGTGGGCGCCGACCCGGCCGCGATCGACGCCGCCGCGCAGGCGGCCATCAAGAAGCTGCCGAGCTCGACCGGTTCGTCGGTCCAGCAGCCCCAGCTGTCGGGCTCGTTCGCCCGCGTGCTCGCCGACGCCGAGACCCGCGCCGAGCAGATGGGCGACGAGTTCGTCGCCACCGAACACCTGCTGATCGGCCTCGCGTCCATCCCCAGCGACGCCCAGCCGATCCTCGCCAAGGTCACCACGCCCGCGAAGCTCGCCCAGGCGTTCAACGCCGCCCGCGGCGGCAAGCGCGTCACCTCGGCCGAGTCCGAGGGCGGCGAGTCGGCCCTGGAGAAGTACTCGGTCGACCTCACCGAGCGCGCCCGCGAGGGCAAGCTCGACCCGGTGATCGGTCGCGACTCCGAGATCCGCCGCGTCGTGCAGGTGCTGAGCCGCCGCACGAAGAACAACCCCGTCCTCATCGGCGAGCCCGGCGTCGGCAAGACCGCCGTCGTCGAGGGCCTCGCCCAGCGCGTGGTCGCCGGCGACGTGCCCGACTCGCTCAAGGGCCGCCGGGTCGTCTCGCTCGACCTGGCCAGCATGGTCGCGGGCGCCAAGTACCGCGGCGAGTTCGAGGAGCGGCTCAAGGCCGTCCTCAACGAGATCAAGGAGTCCGAGGGCCAGGTCGTCACGTTCATCGACGAGCTGCACACCGTCGTCGGCGCGGGTGCGTCCGGCGAGGGCGCCATGGATGCCGGCAACATGCTCAAGCCCATGCTCGCCCGCGGCGAGCTGCGCATGATCGGTGCCACCACCCTGGACGAGTACCGCGAGCGCATCGAGAAGGACCCGGCGCTGGAGCGCCGCTTCCAGCAGGTGTTCGTGGGGGAGCCGTCGGTGGAGGACACCATCGCGATCCTGCGTGGCCTGCGCGAACGTTACGAGGCGCACCACAAGGTGCGCATCACCGACGGCGCCCTGGTCGCCGCCGCCCAGCTCTCGAACCGTTACATCACCAGCCGCCAGCTGCCCGACAAGGCGATCGACCTGATCGACGAGGCCGCGTCGCGGCTGCGGATGGAGATCGACTCCAGCCCGGAGGAGATCGACCAGCTGCGCCGCACCATCGACCGCATGACGATGGAGCAGTTCGCGCTCGACAAGGAGCAGGACGCCGCGAGCACCGAGCGGCGCGAGCGGCTGGCGTCCGAGCTGGCCGACGCGCAGGAGACGCTGCGCGGCCTGGAGTCGCGCTGGGAGTCGGAGAAGCAGGGCCTCAACCGGGTCGGCGACATCAAGACCGAGATCGACCACCTCCGGGCCGAGGCTGAGCGGGCCCAGCGTGAGGGCGACCTGACCACGGCGTCCGAGATCCTGTACGGCCGCATCCCCGGCCTGGAGGCCGAGCTGGAGAAGGCGTCCGAGGAGGACGCCAGCCGCGTGCCGATGGTGGCCGAAGAGGTCTCGGCCAACGACATCGCCGAGGTGGTGTCGGCGTGGACCGGCATCCCCGTCGGCAAGATGCTGCAGGGCGACGCCGAGAAGCTGCTGTCGATGGAGTCCCACCTCGGTGAGCGCCTCATCGGGCAGCGCGAGGCCGTGCGGGCCGTCTCGGACGCCGTGCGCCGCTCGCGGGCCGGCATCTCCGACCCGAACCGCCCGACCGGTTCGTTCCTGTTCCTGGGCCCCACGGGCGTGGGCAAGACCGAGTTGGCCAAGTCGCTGGCGGACTTCCTGTTCGACGACGAGCGCGCCATGGTGCGCATCGACATGAGCGAGTACGGCGAGAAGCACACCGTCTCGCGTCTCGTCGGTGCCCCTCCGGGCTACGTCGGCTACGAGGAGGGCGGCCAGCTCACCGAGGCCGTGCGCCGGCGTCCGTACTCGGTGGTGCTGCTCGACGAGGTCGAGAAGGCGCACCCGGACGTGTTCAACATCCTGCTCCAGGTGCTCGATGACGGGCGCCTGACCGACGGGCAGGGCCGCACGGTCGACTTCCGCAACGTGATCCTGATCATGACCTCGAACCTCGGCTCGCAGTTCCTCGCCGACCCGAACCTGCAGCCCGAGACCAAGCACGAGGCCGTGATGGGCGTCGTGCGCCAGGCCTTCAAGCCCGAGTTCCTCAACCGGCTCGACGACGTGGTGATGTTCGACCCGCTGAGCCAGGACGACCTGACCCACATCGTGGGCATCCAGCTCGCCCGGGTCGCGGCCCGGCTCGCGGATCGCCGGATCACCCTCGAGGTCACCGACGCCGGCAAGGCGTGGCTCGCCGCGACCGGCTTCGACCCGGTCTACGGCGCGCGCCCGCTCAAGCGGCTCATCCAGACGACCATCGAGGACGCCCTCGCCCGCCGCATGCTGGCCGGGGAGCTCCACGACGGCCAGACGGTGACGTTCGACGTGGACGCCGACGGCTCGGGCCTGGTCGTGCGCGACTGACGCGAACGCCCCGCACCATCGACACTCGACCCCTCGCGGAACGCCTCCGGGAGGGGTCGAGTGTCGTTCCCGCGGTTGTCCACAGGGTGGGCGGCGAGTTCTTCTGCGTTGCTGCGCGTCCTGCTGGGATGGTTCCCATGCACCCCCAGCTGGCTCACGAACTCGACCGCGCCCACGGCCTCCTCGATCGGCGCAAGCACCCGGGTCTGCGCCACCAGGTCGACCATGCCGTGCGGCAGGGGCTGTTGGTGCGGGTCCTGCCCAACATCTACGCCCGACCCGACCACGCCGACAGCCTGGAGACGCGGGCGCGGGCGGTATGCCTGTCCGACCCGGACGCCGTGGTCACCGGTCGCGCCGCCGCCGAGATCGGGGGCTGGACCGACCTAGGCCGCCCCACGGCGCTCGACGTCGCCACGCCGCGGGTGCACGACGCCTGGCGGGGCGTGCGCCTCGAACGGCGCCGGGTGCCGCGGGGTCTGGTCCGCACGGTCGACGGGGTGCGCATCACCACCTTCCCGCTGACGGCGCTCGACCTCGCACTGCGCGAGGGCCCGGCGCGGCTCGACGATGCGCTCCGGCGCGGGATCGAGCTGGACCGGATCCGGGAGGCCCTGACCGCGACCCCGCGGCGGCGAGGGTACGCCGGCCTGCGTCGCGAGCTCGACCTCGTGCGCGACCGGCCCTGGTCGCGGCTCGAGTGCGCCGCCCACGAGCTGTTGCGGGGCGCCTCGATCACGGGTTGGCGCGCCAACCGGGCCATCCTCGCCGGCCCGGGGGAGCGGGTCGGCTACGGCGACCTCGTGTTCGAGGACCTGTGGCTGGTCGTCGAGCTCGACGGGTCCGGGTATCACTCCGAGGATGGGGACGCCACGCGCGACAAGGTGCGTGACCTGCGCTTGGCGCGCCTGGGCTGGGAGGTGGTGCGCCTGGGCAGTGAGGTCGTGTTCAAGACCCCCGAGGAGTTCGTCGCCATCGTCCGTGACCTGGTGCGGACGCGGCAACGGAGGCTGCCGAAACCCGCAGGACCGACACTCGACGGGTCGGTGCAGGCCTCCGGAGTCGGTGGAGTGTAGGTCGTGCGGGTCCGCGAGAAGCACGGACGCCGTGGGCCCGGCGAGGTGGGCCCACGGCGTCCGTGGTTCGAGGAGGATCAGACGGTCTCGAGCGCGGGCTCGGGGGCCGGGTCGCGCACGGGCTCGGTCCTGGCGAACAGCTTGCGGTCGAGGCGGCGGAGCACCTGGATGGTGCGGGCCTGCAGGGCCGCGACCACGAGCAGCAGCGCGATGTGCGGGACCGACCACAACGCGATGACGTCGGTCTTCACCAGGCCCCAGTGGATGAAGAACATGCCGAGCACCGCCGCGGCGACGCCGGGGCAGACCAGGCCGTAGCTGGGCACGCTGCCCCTCTCGCCCCACACGAACTGCGCGAAGTAGCCCTGCTTGCGCATGACGGCCCAGCCGATCGCGCCCATGAGGACCTGTCCCGAGACCAGCAGCGTGAGCACGATGAAGGCCAGCACCGGCGGCAGCTTGGTGCCCAGCAGGTTGTGGCTGATGCCCGACCCCACGCGGATGAACGTGATGCCGACCAGGGTGAGGATCGGGATGCCCATCCACAGGGTGGGTCCGGCCTCGAGCGCCAATCCCTTGCGCAGGATGGCGGCGAAGCTGACGGGCAGCTTGACGAGGATCCACGCGGCGGTGGCGGTCAGGAAGAGGAGGGCGCCGATGATGCCGAGCACCGAGGTTGCCAGCACCTTGCTCATCGCGGCCGATGCACCGAAGCCGACGGCGATCATCGAGAAGGCGAAGGCAGGCAGGAGCTGGGAGAAGTGGTTGGTGTCCTCGACGTCGAAGCCCTTGTGGGCGATCAGGCGGGAGAGGTAGCGGCCGAACCAGGCCAAGGCGAGCGCGGCGATCGCGCCGAACGCGAGCAGGGCGACCGGGAAGGCGTACTCCACGACGCCCCACAGGCCGGGCACGCCGAGCGCGCCGAGGATGAACAGCACGTTCACGGTCATGGCCAGCGTGAGGGGAACGGCCATGAGGGTCACCTCGCCGTTGCCCTGCAGGAACGAGGCGTAGCCGGGGCTGCGGCGGAAGGCGGACAGGGCGCGCAGGTTGGCGGCCAGCACCACGAGGTGGCGCACGGCGAACCACGCGACCCCTACCAGGGCGAGGGTGGTCATCACCTGCAGGCCGAGGCCCTGGGTCGTGTAGACGGCCACCAGCGACTCGAAGGTCGGGACGGGGGTGTCGGGGTGGGGGATGAGGAACATCAGGTACATGAAGAACGAGACCGACAGGCCGCCGTTTCCGAGTGCGGCGAGGAAGTACAGCGGTCGGTAGTCCTGGGCGAAGCGAGGCATCGTCGGGGCTCCTGGGATCGTTGCTTGGTCGTTGACGCGGCGATACCCCCGGGGGTATCAACGGAGTGACCTCAGCAAATACCCCCGGGGGTATCTAATCCATCGTAGCGTGTGCCCGCACCACCGACACTCGACCCCTCCCGGAGCGCCTCTGGGAGGGGTCGAGTGTCGGTCCTGCGGGTCCTAGTCCTGGGTGAAGTCGATCACCACGCGACGATTGCGGGCGCGGTTCTCCTCGGAGTCGTTGGGGTGGGCGGGGATCGCCTCGCCGTGGCCCACCACGGTGATCCGGTCCGCCGGGACGCCGTGGCGGGTCAGGTGGTCGGCCACGGCCCGCGCCCGCGCCTCGGACAGTGCCTGGTTGCCCGCGTCCGGGCCGGTGTCGTCGGTGTGGCCCTCCACCTTCACGGGGCCGTTGAAGCCCTTCGCGCGGGCATCGGCCAGGATCGCATCCAGGGTCTCGCCGGCCGCGGGCAGCAGCACGGACTCGTTGTACGCGAACAGGACGCTCTCGGAGGCCTGGTAAGAGACCGTCTCGCTCCCGCGAGCAGCGTCCACGCCCTCGGAGAGACGCTCGTAGGGCAGCGACTCGGCGGGCACCGACTGCGAGGGCAAGGACACCGCCGGGACACTCATGGAGGGGACCGACGCGGCCGGGACGCTCTCGCGGCCCTCCACGGCTGCGCTGCGGATGGCGCCCGAGCGGATCAGGCCGCTGCGGATGAGCCCGCTCCGGATCAGACCGCTGCGGATGACCCCGCTGGTCGAGGTCTCGCGCACGATCTGGCACTTCTGTTCCACCGACCCGCCTCGACGACCCGGGCCTCGACCTCGCGGCCCGGCACCTCCTTGACCGTGCCGTTGGGCTGGACGACCCGGAAACCGGGCACGCGCACCGCGGGGATCCAGGCCGGGGAGAACTCGATCTTCGCCAGGCAGCCGGCCGGGGCGTCGTGGCGCACGACGCAGCCGGCCTCGGCGACCGTGGCGGGGATCCGCACCGCCGGCACCTCGATGGCCTCGACCTCGATCGACCCCGCGCGTGCGGCGGGGACGCTGGTGCCCTCCACGTCCACTGCCGGGATGGGGATGTCGGGGAGGTCCTCGACCGTCTTCCCCGGCCCGGGCGCGCACACGGCACGGACCCGCTCGACCACGTCCTGGGGCACGCCGAGCGTGGACGCCTCCCCGGCCGGGGCGGCCGAGGCAGGCGATCCGTCGGCGGAGGGGGAAGCGGTCGGCGACGCGGCCGTCGGGGGAGGCGAGGCGGGGACCGAGGCGTCCGGGGTGGGGGACGGGGTCGGCGCGTCCGGGCCCGTACAGGCGGCCAACGCGAAGGGGGCGAGCGTGGCGAGGACGAACGCACGGTGGCGCGGCTGTCGAGACATGGTGGCGGGGTTCCCTCCTGGTCTTGGCCCGTCCATCCTGCCATGGGCCTCCCGCCGGGGCCCGCGGCTGGCTAGGGTCGTCGGTGTAGAACTCGACGACGAGGAGGCCCGCATGCCGTACGTGACGATCCCCGGTGACACCGACCTGCAGCTGTACTACGAGGACTCCGGCGGCGACGGACGCCCCGTCGTGCTGATCCATGGCTGGCCGCTCTCGGGCGAGGCATGGGCCGCGCAGGTGCCCGCCCTGGTGGACGCCGGCTACCGCGCCATCACCTACGACCGCCGCGGCTTCGGCCGTTCCGACAAGGCCCCCGACGGCTACGAGTACGACACGCTGGCCTCCGACCTCAACGAGCTGATGACCCAGCTCGACCTCACCGACGCGGTCATCGTCGGCTTCTCGATGGGCGGCGGCGAGGTCGCCCGCTACATCGGCACCTACGGCGAGTCGCGCGTGGCCGGCGCCGTGCTCGCGGCCGCGATCACGCCCGCGCTGTGCATCACCGACGACAACCCCGACGGCGGCATGCCGATGGAGGGCTTCGCCGGCCTGCGCGACGAGTGCCGCGGCGACCGGCAGGGGTTCCTGGAGAAGTTCATGACCTGGTTCTTCAGCAACCCCTCGGAGCTCACGATCACCGAGGACCAGTTCCGTGACGTGATCCGCATCACCGGGCAGGGCGCGGACAAGGCGCTGCAGGACACGATCATCGCGTGGGCGACCGACTTCCGCGACGACGTGGCGAAGTTCACCGTCCCGACGCTGGTGATCCACGGCGACTCCGACAACAACGTGCCGTTCCCGCCGTCGGGCAAGCGCTCGGCGGAGATGATCCCGGGCGCGCGCCTGCACGTCGTCGCGGGCGGCCCCCACGGCATCAACACCTCCCACGCCGACGAGTTCAACCGGGTGCTGCTGGAGTTCCTGGGCTCGCTCTGAGCGCCGAGGGCTTGAGTTTTTGACGCCGAGGGCTTGGGTTTGGGACCGAACCCAAGCCCTCGACCCGTAAAACCCAAGCCCTCGGCGCTGGGCGCGCTAGCGTCTGCGGCATGCCTGCGCACGTGGAGTCGGACCCGTTCCACCCCGGCGCGTTCCGGGTCATGGCCGGCGACACCGCGCAGTCGTGGGTGGACCCGGCCGACCCGCTGCGGATCGAGTTCGAGTACGTCCAGCGCGTGTGCGAGGCGCTGGACGCCACCGTGCTCACCCGGCCCGTCGGCGAGCCGATGCGCATCGTCCACCTGGGCGGGGGAGGGCTGACGATCCCGCGCTACGTGGCCGCGCGACGTCCGGGCACCCAGCAGGTGGTGTGCGAGCCGGACGCCGACCTCGTCGACGAGGTGCGTCGCCTGATGCCGCTGCCCCAGCGTTCGGGGATCCGCGTGCGGGTCACGCCCGGGCGCGAAGGGCTGGAGGAGATGCCGCCTGCCTACTTCGACGCGCTGGTGCTGGACGCCTTCGACGGCCCGCGCGTCCCGGCGTCCCTGGCGACCGGCGACTTCCTCGACGAGGTGGCCGCGCGCCGGCGTCCGGGTGCGGTGTTCGTCGCGAACGTGACCGACCGGGCCCCCTTCGCGTGGGCGCGGCGGTTCGGGGCCGCGGTGAGGGACGTGCACCGCTCGATGCTGGTCAGCGCCGAGACCGCGGTCTGGAAGGGACGCCGGTTCGGCAACCTCGTGTTCGTCGCCGCCGACGGACCCCTGCCCGCGACGGACCTGTCCCGGCACGCGGCCCGCGCCGCCTTCCCCTACCGCTACCTGACCGGCCGGGAGGTGGCCGACTGGATCGGCGGCGCCGAACCCTTCTCGGACGCCGAGCCGCAGCCCTCGCCCGTCCCACGCCGGGGCACCTGGTTCAGCTGACCCGACGCGTGGGGAGTGCCCCCCTGTGGAAGGCGGGCAGTCGGGGGTCCGGACGCGTTACCGTGGTCGCGTCCCACCCCCACGGGGCACCCGGCCGTCACCCCCGCGGCCGGGAAGCGTCATCGAAGGGTCGTCCGCCATGGTGTCGGTCAACACGTCCAACCTGGGTTCCCTGCAGGGCATGCCCGACGTCGAGTTCGACTTCGGTGTCTCCGCCGAGCTCAAGCGCGCCTTCCGCGCCGCGGCCACGGCGCTGTCGGGCCAGCGCGGGGCCCGGCAGGGCTACCGCACCGACGGCGGCACCGACTTCGAGGGGCACTTCTCCCAGGTGTTCGCGACGAACGGCACCGTCCAGATCGGGGACCTCGACGAGATCGTGACCAACCTCCGCCTGGTCGCCACCAAGGTGGCCGGCGTCGAGGAGGAGGCCCGCGCCGAGAACGAGCGCCGGCGCAAGGCCCGCGAGTGGGCCACCATGATGGCCAACCGCGGCGAGCTGGAGAAGCTCTGGCACGGCCTGGTCGGTGAGCCCGACCCGCCCGTCACCGAGGTCGGGACCGCGACCCCGCAGGCCGTCTCCGTCAGCGCCCCCACCAGCTCCCGGGACACGCCCACGCCCTCCACCGGCGGCGGGGGTGGCGGCGGGACGTCCTCGGCGAGACCGGCCAAGCTGCGCACCTTCGCGACGAACACGCGCAACGCCGACAGCGAGCTCGCGGGCAAGCCCGGCGAGCTGACCACCCAGACCTCGACGTTCGCGTCCGCCTGCTCGTGGGCGACGCTGGACGCCTCGGGCGTCATCACCGCCTTCTCCACCTGGCTGACCGCCAACGAGGAGGACGCGCGGTGGGCCGACATCGTGGCGGGCGCGTTCGAGGCCGCGGGCGGCGACGGGCAGATCACGATCTCGAACAGCGTGATCACGGCCGCCCTGAGCGCGGCCGGTGTCTCGCAGTCGCGCACCGACATCCAGGTCGACCCGCCCACCGCGTACGGGTCGCCGCCCACGACCGGTTACTCCAACGACCCGGTCAACACGGCCTCGGGCAACTTCCTCGAGAACGAGGTCGACCTCGCCTTCACCGGCCCCGCCGCCTCGCTGGTGTGGACGCGCACGTACAACTCCCTCAACGGCGAGACCGGCTCGTTCGGGCCCGGGTGGTCGTCGTGGCCCGAGGCCGGGCTCGCGTTCACCGACGACGCCGCGCGCCTCACCCTGCCCGACGGGCGAGTGGTGGTCTTCCCGCGCGAGGGCGACGGCTGGGCCCGCGCGACCGGTGAGAACCTGTGGCTGGACCGCACGGGGGCGGGCTTCGCGGTGTCGACGAGCACCGGCCTGCGCTTCGAACTGGACGCCGCGGGCTCGCTGGCCGCCGTCGACGGCGGCCCCGGGTCGCGCCTCGACCTCCTCCGGGACGCCACCGGCACCCTGATCCGCATCGAGCACGAGTTCAGCCGCGCGATCGACGTGCGCTGGGCCGACGGGCGTGTGGTCGGGCTCGAGGCGTCCGACGGCCGCGTCGTCGCGTTCACCTACGAGGCGGGCCGCCTCGTCGCGGCCGCCGGCCCGGCCGGCACGCGCAGCTACGGCTGGAACGCCGCCGGCCTCGTCGACCGCGTCACCGACGCCGACGGCGTCGTCGAGGCGGAGAACACCTACGACGAGCAGGGCCGCGTCGCCACGCAGTTGTCGCCGTTCGGCCGGGTGACGCGGTTCACCTACCTCCCCGGGGGCATCACGGCGGTCGCCGACACCGACGGGTCGCGGTCCAACACGTGGGTGCACGACACCAAGGGCCGGCTGGTCGGTGTCATCGACGGCGAGGGCAACCGGCAGTCGACCGCCTACGACCCGCACGGCAACGCCGTGATGGTCACCGAGCGCGACGGCCAGGTGTCCGTGTCGGAGTACGACCACCGCGGTCGGCGCACCGCGCGGGTGCTGCCCGGCGGTGCCCGCCACGGCTGGGCGTTCGACGACGCCGACCGCGTCGTGGAGGTGGTGGTCGAGAACGGCGCGCAGCGGGCCGTGACCCGCTACGAGTACGCCGGCGAGGACCGCAACCCGAGCGTCGCGGTCGACCCCAGCGGCGGCGTGACCCGGTTCTCCTGGCGCCGCGGGCTGCTCGCCGAGGTGGTCGACCCGACCGGAGTGCGCGTCCGGTTCGAGCACGACAGCTTCGGTGACCTCGTCGCCACGACCGACGCGCAGGGCAACACCGCCCGCCTCGAGCGGGACGCCGCGGGCCGCGTCACCGCCGCCATCACCCCGCTGGGGCATCGGACCGAGTACCGCTACGACGCGGTCTCCGGCGCGCTGGTCAGCCGGACCGACCCGACCGGCGCGACGTGGCGCTACGAGCACACGGCGGCCGGCCGACAGAGCGCTGTGGTCGACCCGACCGGTGCCCGCACCGAGATGGCCTACGGCGAGCACGGTGAGCGTGCCAGCACCACCGATGCGCTGGGTCGCACCATCTCCTCGTCCCACGACGACCTCGGGCGCCTCGCGGCCGTCGAGTTGCCCGACGGGTCGAGTTGGTCGTTCGGCTACGACGTCCTGTCCCGCTTGGTGGAGACGACGGACGCCACCGGCGGCACGTGGCAGATGCAGTTCGGCCCGACCGGCTACCTGACCGGGGCGACCGATGCCACCGGCAACCAGCGCGAGGTCGAGACCGACCCGTCGGGGTGGGCGACCGGTTTCGTCGACGGTGACGAGCGGCTCGCCGTGTCCCGGGACGCGCTGGGGCGCGTGGTGGCCTCGGCCGCCGCCGATGGTGGCGTGACGACGTACGTCCACGACCTGTGCGGCCGCGTCCTGGAGACCACCGACGCCGCCGGAGGTGTGACCCGCATCACCCGGGACGCGGCGGGTCGCGTGGTGGCGGTCACCCAGCCGATGGGGCGGACGTTCCGCTATGAGTACGACGCGTGTGGGCGCTGGGCGGCCACGGTCAGCACGGGCGGCCAGCGGTACGAGGTGACCCGCGATGCGGATGGTCGGATCGTCGCCGAGACCTGGCCGACCGGTGAGCAGGTGCACACCGAGCACGACTCCAACGGTCGGGTGGTTTCGCGCGTCGAGCCGGGCCGGGGCACGGTGCGGTTCCGCTACGACGAAATCGGCCGCATCACCCGGGTGAGTGACCCGTGGAACGGTGCCCGTCGCTTCGCGTATGACGCCGCGGGCCAGTTGGTGTCGGCCACGAACGCGCTGGGTGGGGTGACGCGGTTCGAGTACAACGCGCTGGGGCAACGCGTGGTCACGATCGACCCGCTCGGCGGACGGTCGGAGCGCACCTACGACGCGCTCGGGCGCGTCCTGTCCGAGACCGACCCGTTGGGTCGGGTCACGCGGTACAGCTATGACGCGGCGGGGCGTCCGACCAAGCGGGTGGACGCCGACGGCCGCACCTTGGAGTGGGGATACGAGCACGGACGCCGCAGCGCGACCTCGGCCGATGGGGTCGTGCTGTCGCGGGTGGAGCGCGACTTCGCCGGCCGCACGGTGCGCGTGCTGCAGGGCGAGACCGTCCACGAGTTGGCGTGGGACGCGACCGGCAACCTGGCCCACCGGCTGCGCGACGGGGTGGGTGTCCGGTACGCCTACGACGCCGATGGTCACCGGACGGCGATGGTGCGCCCCGATGGGTCGACCACCCAGTACGAGTACGACGACAACGGACGCCTCGCCGCCGTCGAGCACCCGGGCGTGGGCCGTGCGGTGCTGGAGCGCGACGCGCTGGGTCGGATCGTGTCGCTGGCTGCTGATGGGCTGCACGCGACGTGGGCCTACGCCGATGGCATGGTGGTCGAGCACCGGGTGAACCGGCGTGGCTTCCTGCAGGTGACCAGCATCGAGCGGGATGTTGACGGGCGCATCGTCGCCCAGGTCCGCGACGGGCTGCGCACCGAGTACGCCCACGACGACGCCGGGCAGCTGATCGGCGGCCAGACCTCGGAGGGCACGAGCTTCACCTACGACTGGGACGCCAACGGACGCCTTGCCGCGGAGACCGTCGACGGACAGGTCACCCGCTACGCCTACGACGTCGCGGGCCAGTTGCTGGTGGCGACGGGCCCCGATGGGTCGCGGACGGAGTACGCCTACGACGGGTCCGGACGCCGCACCCGCGAGGCCGGCCCCGCGGGCGAGCGGTTGTTCGCGTGGGACGCGCAGGGTTTCCTGGCCCGGATCACGGCGGTCCGGCACGAGGGCGACCGGGTGACGACGGCCGCACGCTCGCTGCGCGTGGACGCCCTGGGTGAGCTCGCGTCGGTCGACGGCACCGACCTGTACTGGGACTCGGCGGCCGCGCTGCCGTCGCTGGCCCAGTTCGGGGCGACCGTCGTGGTGAACGCGCTGGCGGCGACGGCGTTGACCACGCGCGACGGGGTCGACCCCGCGTGGGTGCTGCCGGACGCCCACGGTCGCGACGCCGGCCCGGCCTCCCCGTGGGGGTTGGCCAACACGCTGGCGGGTGCCGGGCTGCCGCCCGGGGCGTCCATCACGTCGTCGGGCGGGGTGAGCGTCGAGGGCCTGGAGTGGATGCAGGCGCGTGCCTACGACCCGGCCACGCGCGGGTTCCTGTCGACCGACCCGCTGGAGCCGGTGACGGCCTCGGCGTGGGCGGGCAACCCGTACAGCTTCGCAGGCAACGACCCGGTGAACGCGTCCGACCCGTGGGGGTTGCGGCCGGTCACTGAAGCCGAACTGCAAGCCTACCGGGACTCCAACAACGGGATGCTCGGGAACGCGGTCGCCGCGGCGTCGGACTGGGTGTCGAACAACTGGGAGTACATCGTCGCCGGCGCCCTGATCGTGGGCGGTGTCGCGGTGATGTGCACCGGCATCGGCGGTCCGATCGGCGCGGCGATGATCGCCGGTGCCGCGATGGGCGCCGGGTCGTCGATCTGGTCGCAGAAGTCGACCAACGGGTCGGTCGACTGGGGGAAGGTCGCCCTCGACGGCGCCGTGGGTGCGGTCACCGGCCTGGCCGGAGGCGGGGCAGCAGCCGCGGCGGCGAAGATGACCTCGGGCCTGACCAGTTGCCTGGGCCGCAACATCCTGACCGGGGCGATCCAGGGCGGCATGGACGGCGGCTTCTCGGGCGGGTTGTCCTACCTGACGTCGGGGCAGCCGCTCACCTTGGAGGGCTTCCTGTCGGCCACCGGGCAGGGCGCGGCGCAGGGGACCGTTCTCGGAGCCGGCGGTGGCGCCCTGTCGCACGTGACCGATGTGGCCCGCTATGGCTGCTTCGCCGAGGACACGCCGGTGCTCATGGCCGACGGGTCGTCCAAGGCGATCCAGCACGTGGCCGTGGGCGATGAGGTGCTCGCGTTCAACGCCGAGACCGGCGCCAATGAGTCGGCCCGCGTGTCGCGGACGTTCGTGCACGAGGACGTCGACACGCTCGTCGTCACCACCGAGCAGGGTTGGGTCACCACGACCGCCAACCACCCCTTCTATGTCGAGGGCCGCGGCTACACGCCGGCCGGCGAACTGCACGAAGGCGACCAACTGCGGACGCCCGTGGGTGACGTGGTTGTCGTGGCCAGCATCCAGGCGACCGGACGCCGCCAGACGGTGTACAACCTCGAAGTCGAAGGCCTGCACAACTACCACGTCGCCACCGACAGTGACACGTGGGTGCTGGTGCACAACAACAACGCCAGTTGCGGTCCGGATTTCATAGCTAGCGCCGATGGCGTCGTCGTGCCGACGGACCGTGTCCGGTTGGAGCAGGGCTTCCAAGATGCAGGTCTCCCGACGTTCGGCACCTCGAGCCCCGGCACTGGATATGTCCTTCCAGATGGAACGAAAGTCCGCATCATGGAACCATCCGGTCAGGCACCTCTTCGGGCGTCCTTCACGACGGGGGCAGACCAACCCATCAATCCGTTCACCGGGAGGCAGCCACAACCCGGCCCCGGCCAGTCGGGTGCCGCGTGGAAGGCGGAGTTTCGGGCACGGACGCACGTGGAACTGCACTGAAATGGAAGGGGAAGAATGTTTATCGACGAGATCTCGTCAGCCGTTGCTGAACGCGCGCCACTCGCCGTTGCGTCGGCGGATTACCAGGAGCCCAGCTTGTCGTTGAGTGGAGACTCTTGGAGCTTCTCGACGTTGTCCCCGTGGCGGCTCCTGACCGCCGACGGGACGGTCGCGTTCTCCTGGAAAACCCGGGACGCGCGGGAGGCAGTGTCCGGATTGATCGGTGTGGAGATCGTGGGAGTCCGCTCACAGGGGAGGCTGCTGACATCTGATCCTGCACTGGTCCTGTCCGACGGGCGCCGCCTCGAGGTCTTCTCGGATCATCACACGGACCCGTGGGTCCTGAGCGTGCCTGGCAACACGTTCGTGGGGTCGCCGTCCGATCCGGCATGGATCTGACATGAAAGACGAGAACGCGTGCTGGCGAGAGGCTCGATACGCGGCGACGGGAGGGGATGTCAGGTGACGACCGAGCAACTCACGGAGTGGCTGGCCGAACGCGGGCCACTGCTCGTCGAGGAGGCGCGATTCGACGACCCGGTGCTTCGCTTGGGCGGGCGGGGATGGGGGCTGACCATCAACGCTTCATGGCGGGTCCTTGCAGCCGATCGGACGTTTGCATTCTCGGGCGGCATGGTGGAGGCGACCGAGTTGGTTGACTCCCTGATCGGGGTCTCCATCGTGGGCTGCGATCGGCAGGGGTTGGGGCTGCGATCGGATCCGACCCTCATACTGTCGGATGGCCGCTGGGTGGAGGTCTTTTCCGACGATGAGGGAGCGGTGCCTTGGGCACTGGGCGGGTCCCGGGAGGGCGAGCAGGTTGGCCATGAGGAACGGAAATGAGCTGGAGTAATTGGGATTCTTCCGTTGACTAAGGGTGCGCTTCATTACAGGATTGGCAAATGGGGCGAGCGATGAGGATCTCACCGAATCTTTGAGGGGCGCCCTGCACGATATTCATCGGACTGATGCGTGTGGATTTTGGGATCACTTCCCTGGGATTACACGCGGTCATTGTGTCCGGAGATCGTTGATCGCGCACTGTCTCATCGTCATGCGGGGATCGCCCGTAGGCTTCTGGGCGGGATGCCGCACGCTGTCATAGCTGAGGTGGTGCCCCCCATCATGGCGCAGGTTTTGGTGGAGGCCGACTACGACCTGACTTGCACACTTTTAGTGGCTCTTCAACCTTGGGGTGGGGGTGAGCGCGACACGCCGGAGAGCGGGTGAGGGTGGTTGGGGGTCGAGGCCTTCAGGATCGGAAGCGTCTGTTCAACCTGACCGGAAGGCCTCGACGTGTCCGAGCCTACGGGGTGCTGCTGCGCTGCGACGACCCCTTCGTACTGTGACCATTGCGACTTGCTCGTCGGTCTGGAGGGCCTGCACGTGGTCGACGTCGAGAAGGCCCACGACGTGCTGGTGGTGACGATGGAGTCGGCATCCACCACGGTTGGTTGCCCGTCGTGCGGGGTGGTCGCCGAGAGCCACGGCCGGCGAACGACGACCCTGGTCGACATCCCGTGTTTCGCGCGGCCGACTCGACTGCGGTGGCGCAAGCGGACGTGGCGGTGCGTGGAGCCTGCGTGTGCGACCCGGGTGTTCACCGAGCAGGACGAGGAGGTCGCCCGCCCGCGGGCGTTGTTGACCACGCGGGCGTGCCGGTGGGTGATCGAGCAACTCCGCCGCGAACACGCCTCCATCCACGGCTTGGCCCGCCAACTCGGGGTGGCATGGAAGACAGTGTGGTGCTCTATCCAACCCATCCTGATCGCCCTCGCCGACGACGAGGGTCTATCGCAGGAACGGTGTAACTGGCCCTACGGCCCGGTTGGGCAGGAGGGGGTCATGATGACCGAAACACTGGTGGTCGTGGAGCCACACGAGGAAGAGCAAGCGATGGCAGCGGCGTTCGTGGGGGATCAGCCACCACGACTCGTCGCGGGAGGCGAGCCGGCCGAGCCGGCCGAGCCGGTTGTGTTGTCACGTCAGGAGGCCGAGGTGCTGCGCGGGCTGGTCCGCCGGACCCGCGGCGCGGGCGGGGATCTGACCGGCCCGGGCGGCTTGTTGAAGCAGTTGACCAAGACCGTGATCGAGTCCGCCCTGGAGGAGGAGCTGGTCGACCACCTCGGCTACGACAAGCACGACCCGGCCGGCCGCAACGGCGCGAATTCGCGCAACGGCTACCGGTCGAAGACGGTGGTGACCGACACCTCGGGCGAGGTCGCGATCAACGTTCCCCGGGACCGGGAGGGCAGCTTCGAACCTGTGATTGTCGCCAAGCGGCAGCGTCGCCTGACCGATCTGGACACGCTGGTGATCAGCCTGTACGCGAAGGGGTTGACCACCGGGGAGATCAGCGCGCACCTGTTCGAGGTGTACGGGGCGAACGTGGGCAAGGACACGATCAGCCGGATCACCGACAAGATCGTCGAGGAGATGCAGGCGTGGTGGGCCCGCCCCCTGGAGAAGGTCTACGCCGCGATCTTCATCGACGCGATCATGGTCAAAGTGAGGGACGGCCAGGTCGCCAACCAGCCGTTCTACGCCGCAATCGGCGTCGATCTGGACGGTCACAAGGACATCCTCGGGATCTGGGCCGGCGGCAACGGGGACGGCGAGTCGCCCAAGTACTGGCTCAACGTGCTCACCGAGCTCCGCAACCGCGGCGTGCGGGACGTGTTCTTCATCGTCTGTGACGGGCTCAAAGGGCTCCCCGACAGTGTCGCCGCCGCGTTCCCCAAGGCGATCGTGCAGACCTGCATCATCTACCTGATCCGCAACACGTTCCGGTACGCCTCACGAAAGTACTGGGACCAGATCAGCCGCGAGCTGAAACCCGTCTACACCGCCGCCACGATCGCCGACGCGGTCCGGGCCCGCGACGAGTTCCTCGACAAGTGGGGCCGCGCCTACCCCGCCATCAAAGGCCTGTGGCTGAACGCCTGGGAGGAGTTCACCCCGTTCCTCGCCTACGACGTCGAGATCAGACGCGTGCTGTGTTCGACGAACGCGATCGAGTCGTTGAACGCCCGCTTCCGGCGTGCCGTCCGCGCCCGCGGGCACTTCCCCAACGAGCAGGCCCTGGCGTTCAGGTTGAGGTGGCCGACGGCACGCTGTTGGGCATCGAAGGCGACAGGCTCACATCGTTGTGGCTGAAGCCGTCTCAAGGTCTGTGATGGATATTTTCCTTTGGTCCGAGGACCCGGACATTTCGGAGGTGGGTGAGGATGACGGGAACTCACCATGAACCGAGAAGCGTCGCCGGAGATTGTGCACGCCGACGTCGGCGGGTTCGATCGCCCCGGCCTCGGGAAATCGCGCAGGCTGAGGAGCGTGAATCGCGCGTTCGGGCCGCGTGCTCCTGGAAGGCGGGAGGGCTTCCGTTGGGCTGCCTTCGAGGAGTGCATTGCCGAGTCAGCGGTGGACCGGCGCTGGCGTCAAGCCGGGCTCGCGGTTGAGTGAACAGTCGAACGACGAAAGGTAGTGATCTGATGCTGTTGCTAGCGAAGCATGGGCTGCCACGAGGTGATGTTCTCGTCGAGTCGGTTCTCGTCGAGTCGGAGGGCGTGCGTGGGTGGGTCATCTGGCCCGGAGCTGTAGCCGGGCAGAAGACGGACGTGGAACTCGACGTCGACCCTGTGTCGTGGGCGGACATCCGGCCGAGACGCAGCGGAGCGCCAATCCTGCGGCCGGAGTCGGGTCTGGTGCTCGCCGGTGGAGTTGTGCACATCCACGAGGACGGTTGTCTCGTGATGGAGCTGATCGGCGGCGGTATCCAGTTGCTGAACGTTGCGGGTGGGGTCAGGGCAGTTGACCCCGGCGACCACGTTGTCGTGGAGGCCGGTCGGGCGGTCGTCAGCGAGACAGGGGTGTGATGGTGGCAACGACTCTACGTACGTTGGAAGTGATCGGGATGTCCTTGACCCAACGGCAGGCAGCCATGGGCACTCCTGAATCAGTCGAGTTGTCGTTGGACGCGTTCCCCGGTGCCTCCGTGGTCGGGACGGGCGACCAGGCAGCCTTGATCGTGGCGTGCCTGGGTGAGCCGCGACCAGACTTGGTGTGGTGGGTGTCGGACTGTCGGTTCGTTGGCAGTAGCTCGTTACCTCGTACGGGTGCAGAGCCGCGCTTGGTGGGCACCACGGAGCAGTTGCTCGCGCTGCTGCCAGAAGTGGAGCAGTTCGACTCCGGGGTGTTTCTCGGCGTGGAGAGCGGGGTTCCGACACCGCGCTTCCGTGAAGGAGGCGTGTGGACCGAGGATCCGGAGGGTGCGGACCTCGGCGATGCTGTCGTCGAGGTTCGCGTCTTCGACTACACGTGGTTTGAGGTCATGTCGGACGCGTCGCTCGTGGGCCGCATTCGCGTACGGTTCGTAGGCGGGATCCTGTGACCCCTCGTGCGCCGTGGGTACCGTCGGTGGGGCGCACGGCAACCCGTCCGTCCAGGTGGTGCACGTTGTCACCGAAGGGAACAACGTGATCACGTCGCTCTCGGTTGCGGGTATTGCCATGGGAGGTGGCTGATGCTGGAGTGTCCGTCCATTGACCAAGGAGTCGTCCGTCCGCTCATGACGGAGTGTGGGGGTCGTGGTGTTCAAGTGTGACGAGGGCGGTGAGGTGTGGCTCGCCGCCGAGGATGTGGGCGTCGTGGACCCGATCATCCCGGGGCCGCCTGACTGGGCTGTTGTTCCCGGCGTGACCATCGCGCCGGGAATCACCTCGTGGGTGGTCGACCCAGACTGACGACGTCACATCCCTGCCCGTTCGGAGGTGGGCACTGCCTCTGCCTACGTAGAGGGTGCTGCTGGGCTGGGAGGGAGGATGACTGTGCAGCACGGGACCGCGCCGTCGATCACCGCCTTCATCGACGCGCACATGCCGTTCCTACGGACAGGTCGTGCCGCGGTCGCCGACGCGCTCCGCGCGGACGACGAGCGCGGCAATGCGTTTCTGGTGCTGGAGCAGCCCCCGCTCCGGTGGCGGTTCGCCCGGGAGAAGGGCGGGCTCAGCCTCGAACTGCAGCCTGCCGAGTGCAGGCGACGCTGGTACTCGGTCGACCTCATCCGTCGGCTCTTCACCGGGCAACGCGAACGCTCGGGGCAGCTGGATGGGGCCTACGCCGCGTTCCTGGGTGAGCACTTGGCTGAGCTCGAGACCCTGTTCTCGCCAGAGCAGTGGCCGGACACCGAACGTCGGTTGGACGAGTTGCGGAAGACCAGGTCGCGCGAGCTGTTCGGATGACGCCTCAGCCCGGCGACGACTACGTAAGCACACGACGGGGGAGGCGATGCGCGCAGCGGTCTCGCGTGGGCCCGCGAGCTTCTGGGCGTCGCGAAAACACTGCCTGTGGATACCGCTGGAATCGTCGTTCGGGGGTAGTAGCGTGGGCGGCGTCCCACCCCCACGGGACCCCGCGGACGTAACCCCACGACCGCTGGTGTACCGAAGGATTGACCATGGCGACCACCGAACGCTTGCGTTTCCTGCTTGCCGAACGCGAAGCGAAGCCGTGGCGCGACGAACTCGCCGGAGTGCTCGCCGACCTCCCGGACGCCCCCATGGTGGAGACGCCGCCTGCGTCGGACGCAAAGATCCGCGCGATCCTCGCAGCGTGGGGAGCCGCGAGTGGCGCCGAGCCCGAGCGGAGGACCTTCACGAGTGCGAGTTCAGTCGCCGACCACCTTGCGACCGCGGCGGGTCAGCCTGGCGACGAGCTGTGGATCCTGCCTGGGCCACAGCCACAGGTGGGCGTCCTGACTCTGGTCGCGCCACTTCAGCCTGCGCTGGTGTCGGTGCTCACCACGTGGAACCGGGAAGGCTTCGTGGTCCTCAACCCAACCCGCGGTGACGTGCTGTTGGTCGACCTGCTCGGGACGGATCCCTTCGTGGTGGAGGTCCAAGCGAGGCACGCGCGAGCGGATCGAGATGCGTCATGAGAGAACGGGTACTCGACATGACCAGCTTTGCGGGGTGGTCCGCAGCGGAGTTGACCGCCTTGGCGAAGGCCCTGCACGAGGCCAGGTTCGCCCACGAGCCGAACGACTCCTTGGTGTGGCAGTCCCCGACGGTGATCGACCTCCACGTGGCGGCATTGCAGGAACTGGAGCGAAGGCGTCCACGTCGCCCCGGGTCGGGCGCCCCATCTAACGGGGAGCGTTGGTTGCGCTGGCGGGGCCGGCCTGAGCAGGAGGTCGTCGTCCGGAACCTCGCCCGGGACCCTGAGCTGCTGCAACGGTGTCGGGACGAAGGTGCCCCCTTCGTCCGGGCGCTGCTGCGCCCGTTCATCCTGGAGGACGCCGACGTGGACGCCATCCTGAGCCAGGCCCGCGCGACGGATCGATGGCCGGACGGCGATGCTGACTCCGATGAACGAACTCCCGCCCCCTGACACAATGGACCCCATGACCGCGGACGCCACCCCTCGCCGAGCGCTGGCCGACAAGCGCCGCGGCGGACGTGGCCTCACCATCGCGGGGGTGGTCCTGCTCGTGGTCGGGCTCGGGGCACTCGGCTGGTCCAGCTACGACCTGTTCTGGAATCCGCTCGTCGATCCGCACGTGGCCGCGGCCGAGGCGTCCGACCTGCGGCAGGCGTGGGAGGTCGAGCCCGCGGCGTCCGAGAGCGGCGAGCCGGCGCGGCCGGTGCCGGGGGACGCCGTGGCGCTGCTGCGCATCCCGAAGTTCGGGGACGCCTTCGAACAGCCGGTGCTGGCCGGCACCGACCAGCCCACCCTGAAGAAGGGCCTGGGCTGGTACGACGGCACGGCCGCGCCGGGCGAGGTGGGCAACTTCGCCGTCGCGGGTCACCGCGGTGCGACCGGCCCGTTCGCGCCGATCATGGATCTCGTGGCCGGCGACCAGGTCGTCGTCGAGACCCGCGACGCCGTGTACACCTACGAGCTGACCAACAACCCGGCCGAGATGACGGTCAGGGACACCGACACCTGGGTGATCCAGCCCGTGCCCGGCCAGCCCGAGGTGCGGCCGACCGAGGCGCTGATCACGCTCACGACGTGCCAGGACCTGTTTCGCTCGCCCGACCGCACCATCGCGTTCGGCAAGCTCGTCGACACCCGGTCCAAGTGAACGGACGCCGCGGGTGCGGCGCCCTGCCCCTAGGCTTCGGGGCATGGCCGACCGCGAAGACCTGATCAAGCACATCCTCGACCTCGCCGTGGTGCACGGGAAGGTCACGCTGGCCTCGGGCAAGGAGGCCGACTACTACGTCGACCTGCGCCGGGTCACGCTCGACGGGGCTGCCGCGCCGGTCGTGGGCCGCGTGATGCGCGAGCTGACCGCCGACTGGGACTTCGAGGCCGCCGGCGGGCTCACCCTCGGTGCCGACCCGGTGGCGGTGGCCATGCTGCACGCGGCGGCCGCGGCGGGGGAGCGCGTCGACGCGTTCGTCGTGCGCAAGGAGTCGAAGGCGCACGGGCTGCAGCGCCGCATCGAGGGCACCGAGGTGGCCGGTCGCCGGGTGCTCGTCGTGGAGGACACCTCGACCACCGGTGGGTCGGTCATGCAGGCAGTCGAGGCCGTCCAGGAGGCCGGCGGGATCGTCGCCGGCGTGGTCACGATCGTGGACCGCAACACCGGCGTCCGGGAGAAGATCGAGTCCGCCGGCCTGCCCTATCGCTACGCCGTCGGGTTGGAGGACCTCGGTTTGTCGTGATCGCCCGCTACTCTTTCGGGCATGGAATGGATCGCGATCCCCCTGATCATCGTCCTGCTCGTCGTGGTCGGCGGCATCGCCTGGGCCGTGGGCGCGTACAACGGCTTCGTCAAGCAGCGCAACCTCATCCAGGAGTCGTGGCGCCAGGTCGACGTCGAGCTGAACCGGCGCTACGAGCTGATCCCGAACCTGGTCGAGACCGTGCGTGCCTTCGCGGGCCACGAGCGCAACACGCTCGAGGGCATCGTGCGGCTGCGCCAGCAGGCCCAGCAGCTGTCGTCCGCCGAGCGCGGTGACGCCCCGTCGGCCGAGCGGGCCGCGGTGGAGGAGCAGCTGACCCAGCAGGTCCGTGGCCTGATGGTGCAGGTCGAGGCCTACCCCGAGCTCAAGAGCAACCAGAACTTCCTCGAGCTGCAGCGCCAGCTCGCCGAGACGGAGGACCGGATCGCCGCGGGCCGCCGCTACTACAACGCGAACGTGCGCAACTACAACACGCGCATCGAGTCGGTCCCGACCAACTTCATCGCGAGCTCGTTCAACTTCGAGAAGGCCACCTACTTCGAGGTCAACGACGCCGAGGTGCGTCGCGCCCCCGACGTGAGCTTCGGCGAGATCTCCTACCGTGGCGACGCCCCCGAGCCGCAGCGCCAGGCCGGCCCCGCGTCGGTGGAGGCGTCGAACCCCAACGAGCTACCCAACCCGCAGGCCTACCGCGAGCAGCCGGGCATCGACTTCGGCCAGCAGGCCCAGCCCCAGCAGCAGCCCGCCGAGCCCCCGCAGAGCCAGGACGGCCCGTACGAGCCGCCGTCCTACGGCCGCCAGTGATCGGTCGCTGAACCAAGGCAGAGGCCCCGCCCACCACCAGGTGGGCGGGGCCTCGTGCTACGCCGCGTCGTCGGGAACGGTGGCTGTCGGCGGGGCGGCCGGGTGGTGCGGGCCGCGTCCGACCAGCAGCAGGACGCCCAGGGTGAGGGCGCAGGCGCCCGCGAACAGGATGTACAGGTCGCGGTCCATGCCCTCCAGTCCGTCGGTCATCTCGGCGCGGGCGCGGGTCATGTCGACCAGGCCGGTGTCCATCTCGGCGAGGCCGGAGTCCATCTCGGCCAGGCCCGAGGTCATCTCGCCCTCGCCCTGGTCGAGCTCGCCCAGCGCGCTCCTCAGCCCGTCGATGCCCGACTGCACACCGCCCTGGATCTCGGCGACCCGGGTCGGGGTCTCGTCGGCGAACATGCGCTCGGCGACGAGCTTGCTGCGCTCGGTGATGTTCGTGACGTCGGCGGTGCGCAGGAGGTCGACGAGGTCGTCGGGCAGGTCGCCGCCGCTGGAGGACATCTCCGACAGGTCGATCTCGGTGCGGTCGAGGTAGCTGGTGTCGAAGGCGGGGATCCTGTCGGCCAGTTCGGGGTCGGCCTTCCACTTCTCGAGGGTGGCCTTCAGCTCGGCGGCGTGCGGCAGGGCGGGCGCGGCGACCGTGTCGGGCAGTTGCTCCATGATCCGGTCCTGCATCGTGGTGCCGGCGTTGGCCAGGAAGCCCACCATGAGGGCCGGCGCGAGCGTGGTGCCGATGGCGCGCACCAGGGACAGGGTGCCGAGCGCGGAGCTGGACTCCTCGTCGGGCACGCGCTCGAGCATCATGTAGTTCAGCGGCGAGCCGACGATGAAGCCGAGGCCGAGGCCCAGCCCGATCAGGCCGGTGAGCACCGACGCCATCGACGGCTGCGGGATGGCCCACAGGATGATCACGATCGCGGCCAGCAGCGAGATGCCGGCGCCGAGCCCCAGCACCACGCGGGGTCCGTACTTGTCGGTGAGGCGTCCGGACATGGGCGCGCCGACGCCCGACGCGAGCCCGAGCGCGATGACGAGGTAGCCGCCCGACCCGGCCGGCAACTTGAGCGAGTTCTCCGCGAACTGCGGCACGAACACCACGCCCATGAGGATCACGCCGGACAGCAGCGACAGCACCAGCGTCAGGGCGATCCCGCGGTTGGAGAAGTAGCCCAGGTTCATCACGGGATCGGCCGCCCGCCGCTCGACCAGGACGAACACCGGGATGAGCACGAGGAACAAGGCCAGCCACGGCCAGACCTCCAGGGAGGTGATCGAGGCACCGAGGTCGAAGAAGTCGAGGTTCCGGACCCCCCACAGCAGCGACAGGATCATCGTCACCAGCACCAGCGAGCCCCACACGTCGATGGGGGCGACCTCGTCGGCGCGACGGTTGGGCAGCCACAGGACGCCGGCCACGATGATCGCGATCGAGATGGGCACGTTGATGTAGAAGATCCACTGCCAGTTCTCGGCGCCGGCGATGTCGAGCACCAGCGAGCCCGCCGAGGCGCCGAAGACGTTGGCGATGCCGTACACCGCGCCCACCAGGCCCAGCGCCATGCCGCGCTTCTCGCGGGGGACCGCGGTGCCGATGTCGGCGGTCGCGATGGGGAGGATGCCGCCGGCGCCGATCGCCTGGATGGCGCGCGAGGCGATGAGCATCTCGTAGGAGCCCACGTCCTGGCTGAGCCCGCACAGCAGGGAGCCGACGCCGAACAGGACGATCGACAGCAGGTAGATGGGCTTGCGGCCGTTGCGGTCGGCCAGCTTGCCCATGCACGAAGATTCAATGACTGAATTATTCGCCTGTGCGCAGGCCCTCGTCGAACTCCCGCAGGCCGGCGTTCACGTCCTCGAGGAAGCGCAGGCAGACCTGGAGGTCGGCGTCGGAGTAGTTCGCCATCGCGTCGGCGTGTGCCTGGCCGAGCGGCCCGAAGAACGCGAACGCGACCTCGCGCCCGTGCTCGCCGATGCGCAGCAGCACGCGGCGGCGGTCGGTGGGGTCGGCGTCGCGGAAGACGTGCCCGGAGGCGGCGAGCCGGTCGACGAGGTAGGTGACGGCCCCGGGGGAGATCTGCAGCTGGTCGGCGAGCTGGCGGGCGGTGAGGGGACGCCCCACCCGCTCGGCGCGGTAGATCGCGGTCAGCGCGCGGAAGTCGGTGGTGTGGAGGTGGTGCTGGCCCGCGAACAACGCACCGATCCGGTCGGACGCCAATGCCAGCACCTGCACCTGGGAGACCAACGCCGCCACGAGCTCGTCGTGGGGGGTGGGGTGGGCCTCGGTCATGGGCGCATGCTAGCGCTGACAGGCGGTGACGCAGAAAAGGCGTCTGTCCGCGAAGTAGGGTGCGGAGGGTGACGCAGCCGCCGGACCAGTTCGACTTCTCCAGGATCCGCTGGATCTACTTCGGGCTGATGATCGGCATGTTCACGTCCTCGATCAGCCAGACGATCGTCAGCCCCGCCATCCCGCGCATCATCGCCGACCTCGGCGGCGTCGAGTACTACTCGTGGCTCTCGACCATCGTCATGCTCGTCTCGGCGATCGTCACCCCGATCAGCGGCAAGCTCGCCGACATGTTCGGCCGGCGCCGGTTCTACGTGCTCGGCCTGGTCCTGTTCATGATCGGCTCGGCCCTGTCCGGCCTCGCGACGAGCTTCACCTTCCTGGTCGCGGCCCGCGCGGTCCAGGGCGTCGCGATGGGCATCCTGATGCCGCTGTCGCAGACCATCCTGGGCGACGTGATCCCGCCCCGGCAGCGCGGCAAGTACGCGGGCTACATGGGCGCGCTGATGGGGGCCTCGCAGGTCGCGGGCCCGCTCATCGGCGGTGCGATCACGGACGCCGCGAGCTGGCGTTGGCTGTTCTACGTCAACCTGCCCGTCGGGCTGGTCGCCCTGTTCCTGGTGATCCGGTTCATGAAGGTGCCCGAGATCGACATCCCCCGGACCGTCGACCACGCCGGCATCGCCGCGATGACCGTGGGCGTCACGTCCGCGCTTCTCGGCATCAGCCTCGGCGGGACGCGGGGGTGGGCCGACCCGCTCGTCCTCGGCCTGTTGGCGGTCGGGGCCGTGGTGCTGGTGCTGTTCGTGTTCATCGAGCGTCGCGCGGCCGAGCCGATCGTGCCGATGTACCTGTTCCGCAACTCGATCTTCACCTGGTCGGTGATCGCGTCCTGCTTCATGAACATGGCGCTGATCACGCTGATCATCTACACGCCGGTCTACGCCCAGGGCGTCCTCGGGGTCTCGGCGACCGAGTCCGGCCTGATCCTCATCCCGATGAACGTCGGCCTGTTCCTGATGGGCATCGTGATCGGCCAGCTGACCACCCGCACCGGCCGCTACAAGTCGTTCGCCGTCGTCGGCGTCACGCTCATGGCGATCGCGTCGGTGCTGATGCTGCGCCTGGGCGCCCACTCCACGCCGTGGGAGCTGACGCTGTGGACCACCCTGTTCGGCCTCGGCACGGGCATGTCGTTCCAGATCTACACCCTCGTCGTGCAGAACGCGGTGCAGCGCCGCGACCTCGGCCCCGCCACCTCGTCGCTGCAGTTCTTCCGCAGCGTCGCGAACACGCTCGGCACCGCCGTCGCGGGCACGCTGATGACGACCCAGCTGGTCAACGGGCTGCGCACGAACATGACCCCCGAGGCGCAGGCCCAGATCCCGGCCGGGGGCCTCGACCCCAACGTCGTGCTCGACCCCAACGCGCTGGTGGGCATGCCGGAGGCCGTGGTCGCCGTCCTGCGCGAGTCGCTGGCCGGGGCGATGCACAGCGTCTACCTCGTGCTGCCCGGACTGGCCGTGGTCGTGCTGCTCGCGACCGTGGCGATCCGCGCGATCCCGCTGCGCGACACGCTCGGCCCGACCGAGCCCGGGCAGGCGCTGGAGGCGGCGTCCCGGAGCAACATCGACCCCGGCGTGCTCGCGCTCACGCCCGAGGAGCGCCACGACCGCGCCAAGGAGCGCATGATGGCCGCCCACCTCTCGCTGCTGGCCGCGCAGGTCGAGCGGGGCGACAACCCGATCCTGTGCGCGGCCGTCCAGGAGTTCGGTGAGGGCGACCTGGGCCGCGGACTGCACCTGCTGCGGGCCACCAGCGCCATGCTCCTGGCCGAGGACCCCGACACCATCGACGCGCACGAGGCCTTCGCCGTGGAGCTGTCCGAGCGGGGCAAGCGCCGGGCCATGCTCAGCGACGAGCTGACCGGACGCCTCCACGCCGTGGCCGAACAGGTGGCGCGCCGCGCCATGGCGCAGGACGAGGTGGAGCACGTCACCCGGCCGCGGTCGGCGTCCGTCGAGGGCATCGACACCAGCGCCCTCCAGCGGGCGGTCTGGCTGCTCGACACCGCCCTGGTCGCCGACATCGCCGTGCGGCGCGAGCTCGACTTCGTCCCCGAACTGCCGATCCCGCAGACCCCGGCAGACGACGAACCGGACGCCGAGGCGTCCGGTCGCGAGGAACCCGGGCAGAAACCCGAGGAGGGGTCAGGACGCTGAGTCGATGGCGTCGCGCTCGCCGGAGTAGCGGTCCTCGACCTTGGAGAACAGCCACGAGGCGATGACGCCGAGGATGAGCATGACCGCGCAGAACGCGAGGAAGGCGCCCATGCCCAGGCCCGCCTTCTCGATCGCGTCGGGCGCGAACACGACGGTCGGGAAGATCGCCAGCGACGAGCCGGCGACCATGCCCAGGATGAAGTGGTACATGCCCGCGTAGTGCTTCTCGAAGGCCCAGTTGGCGGCCTTGGCGAACAGCACCACGCACAGCGCCAGCCCGATGAACAGCGGGATGAAGACGGTGGGGTCGAAGTCCTTGATGCCCTCGGCCATCTTGTCGTAGAGGCCGAAGTAGATCAGGAAGTTCGAGGGGCTCATGCCCGGGACGATCACGCCCAGGCCGATCAGGGCGCCGGAGCCGAGCCACACCGGGATGCTCGGCGGCACCTGCAGGTTGAGACCGCCGCCGGCGAGCATGATCGCGAAGATGACCGCGGCCGAAACGGCCAGGATCAGCCAGTGCTTCGCCGCGCGGCCCTTGAGCCCGGCCTGACGCCACAGGCTCGGGAACGTGCCTATGACGAAGCCGATGAACAGGCACACGAACGCGGCCTCGTAGCGGCCGAACGCGGCGGCCACGACGATCGAGAACAGGACGACGCCGATGATGCCGCCGATGCCCACGGGCAGGAAGTACTTCACCTGGCGCCAGAAGTTCCTGAACGGGTTGGCCAGGAACTTGATCAGCGGGTCGTAGATCTTGAAGATCACCGCGAGCACGCCGCCGGACAGGCCGGGGAGGATGAAGCCGATCCCGACCGCGATGCCCTTGAGCAGCCGGACCAGCCACGCGGCGACGCTGTCGGGGGCGTGGAGGTCGGTCGCGTCGGGGGCGTCCGGGCGGACGGGGGTCTCGTCGGTCGTCATGCTTCTCTTCCGGTGGGTGGCGTGGTCCGCCGATCAGGCTACCGTGGGCGCGTGGACGCCTCCGAACCGGTTGCCGTGGACGACGAGCCGACCGACCCCACCGCGCCGTCGGTCGGGGTCGGGCCGCACCCGCAGCCCTGGCCGGACGACCCGCGGCTCGACCCCGAACTGCTCGCCGCCGGCGACCGCCGCAACGTGCTCGACGAGTACCGCTACTGGCGCCTCGAGGCGATCGTGGCCGACCTCGACACCCGGCGCGCGCCCATGCACGTGGCGATCCAGAACTGGGAGCACGACTTCAACATCGGTTCGGTCGTGCGGACCGCCAACGCCTTCAATGTGGCCGGGGTGCACATCCTCGGACGCCGGCGCTGGAACCGGCGCGGGGCGATGGTCACCGACCGCTACCTGCACGTGCACCACCACGCGAGCGTGGAGGAGTTCGTGGCCTGGGCCGAGACGGCCGGAGTGGCGCTGGTGGGCGTCGACAACCTGCCCGGGTCGGTGCCCTTGGAGACCGCCGAACTCCCGGAGGCGTGCTGCCTGGTCTTCGGGTCGGAGGGCCCCGGGCTGACCGACGAGGTCGTCGCGGCCTGCGACCGGCTCGTGGCGATCACCCAGCACGGCTCCACCCGCTCGCTCAACGCCGGTGCCGCAGCCGCGATCGCCATGTACCACTGGTCGCTGCAGCACGCGAGAGCCCTCGACGCGTGAAACCCAAGCCCTCGACGTAGGAAACTCAAGCCCTCGGCGTAGGGGGCTCCGCCCCACGCAGGCCGCCGCGATCCTCGACCGGCGCGCGCTGCACGTCGGGCTGGACATGCTCGGCATGCCGGTGTCCGCGATCGACGCCGCCCGTCGGCGCGCGATCATGCGCCCGCTGGTGGCCGTCGTCGTCATGTCGGCCGGCCCCGCCCTGATGCTGGTGCTGCCGCTGGCCGGCGCGACCCAGACGTTCGACCCGGTGTCCCTGGGCACGACGCTCGCGGTGCTGGCGGTCGGGGTCGGGACGGTGGCGTCGAGCCTGCTCGTCACCCGCCGCACGCTGCGCGGCGTCGTGGCCGAGGGGGTCGCCCGGGCCGAGTGACGCCCTTCAGTAGCATGGAGCGCATGAGCCAGCAGCCTGCACCCCCACCCGGAGTGCAGGCTGTCGGCGTCCCAGGCGCCGGCGGCGCCCCCGCCCAGGGCTGGTCCCGTCCACCGCGCGAGGCGCTCGACTTCCCGGTGTTCTTCGACCCCGAGCCGGCGGTCGCCCGCTACCAGCAGTTCCGCAGCGCCATCAAGGGCCGCATCTTCGGGATCGTGCTGTCCCTGGTCATCTGGGGCGTCATCGGCTGGTTCAACCGCGACAACCTCGACACCATGTTCTGGACGATCTTCGGCATCAGCCTCGCCGTCTCCATCGCGCTGCTGGTGCGCACCATCGTGCAGTCGGTGCTCGCGAAGCGGGCGATCGGCCGCCTCCACGAGGGCCTGGCCCTCGGCATCGGCCGCGGCGGGCTCTACCTCGACGACTACCTGGCCTGGGAGGACGTCGACCACCTCGTCGCCGTCCCCGGCGGGTCGCGCGGATCGGGGCGCCTCGTCGTGGTCGCGACCAACGGCGCCTGGCGAGAGGTGCCCGTCGATTGGCTCAGCCACACCCCGTCCGCGGTCGACAACGCCGTGCGTGCGCTGTCGGGCGACCGGCACCACGTCGACCTGCGGCCGCTCGACAACTGACCCGGCCGGCTGTCGCGGAAGCAGGGTGTCCAGCACCTGAACCTCCGCGTCCGCGAGGTGGCCAGAGTCCCCGTGGGGGGAGCGTCCGCGGCGGATATGCGGTTGAATGGTGGTGTTCGAGGAAGCACCCACCAAGGAGTGACAGATGCCCATTGCAACGCCCGACGTGTACGCCGAGATGATCGACCGTGCGAAGTCGAAGGGCTTCGCCTACCCGGCCATCAACGTGACCTCGTCGCAGACCCTGAATGCGGCCCTCAAGGGCTTCGCGGACGCCGGTAGCGACGGCATCATCCAGTTCTCGACGGGTGGGGCCGAGTACGGCTCCGGCCAAGGCGTCAAGGACATGGTGACCGGCGCCGTCGCGCTCGCCGAGTTCGCGCACGTGGTCGCCGCCAAGTACCCGATCAACGTGGCCATCCACACCGACCACTGCCCCAAGGACAAGCTGGACACCTACGTCCGCCCGCTGCTGGAGATCTCCCGCCAGCGCGTGGCGAACGGCCAGGACCCGCTGTTCCAGTCCCACATGTGGGACGGCTCCGCCGTGCCGATGGAGGAGAACCTCCAGATCGCCGAGGAACTGCTGGCGCTGACCCAGTACAACAAGCAGATCCTCGAGGTCGAGATCGGTGTCGTCGGTGGCGAGGAGGACGGCGTCGCCAATGAGATCAACGAGAAGCTCTACACCACCCCCGAGGACGGCCTCCGCACCGCCGAGGCCCTCGGCCTGGGCGAGAAGGGCCGCTACATGGCCGCCTTCACCTTCGGCAACGTGCACGGCGTGTACAAGCCGGGTGCGGTCAAGCTGCGCCCCGAGGTCCTCAAGGACATCCAGGACGCCGTGGCCGCCAAGTACGGCAAGGACAAGCCGTTCGACCTCGTCTTCCACGGTGGCTCGGGCTCCTCGGAGCAGGACATCGCTGACGCGGTGTCCTACGGCGTCATCAAGATGAACGTCGACACCGACACCCAGTACGCGTTCACCCGCCCGGTGGCCGGCTGGATGCTCGCCAACTACGCCGGCGTCCTGAAGATCGACGGCGACGTCGGCAACAAGAAGCAGTACGACCCCCGCGCCTGGGGCAAGGAGGCCGAGAACGCGATGTCCGCGCGCATCGTCCAGGCCTGCCAGGACCTCGGCTCGGTCGGGACCTCCGGCAAGTGAGCCAGTCGGCCTGACGACCACGGACGCCGCGGGTGCAGCTCAGCTGCCCCGCGGCGTCCGCGCGTCCGGGGCCGGTTGGTGCGGGAGGGACCGGGTGGGGCGGTCAGCGGCGGGCGAGCTCGGCGACGACCTCGGCCGCGATGGTGCCGTCGAGGTTGCGGGGCGTCCAGCCCTCGGAGCGGACCCACTCCGAACGGCAGCCCGCGCACGCGAAGACGAGGTACTCGTCGCGCGTCTCGCCGGTGGGTGCCCAGTCGCACTTCGAGAGGCAGGGTTCCTGGCGCAGCGGTCGTGGCATGGGTCGATCCTCTCAGCTGGGCTGCCGGTCCGCGATCCCGAACGTGATGGCCTGCATGGTGTGCAGCAGGCCCCACGACCCGAACAGGTCGTACACGGGGGCGAGCACCCGGCCGACCAGGCCGAACGTGCGGCGTCCGGCGATGCGGGTCACCTCGGACCCTCCGGGCGCCGGGCGCACCTCGAACCGGTCGTAGGTGAGCGTCTCGCCCGCGTACTTGGTGTCCTCGGCCGTGTGCACCCAGGTCACGACCTTGGCGTCCGCCTCGGTGGTCCGGGTGCAGGAGAGCCGCACGGTCAGGGACCTGCCGCCCTTCTCGATCCGGTTGCGCAGGCCGCCCTCGGAGACCTGGGACTTCACCGGGTCGAAGGCCCACAGCGCCAGCAGGGCCGGGTCGGCGAGCGCGGCCACCACGTCCGCCGGCGGCGCGGACACGTAGCGGCGCACGCGCTGCCCGCGGTTGGGCGGGGGCAGCAGGGTGTCGTCGGCCGGGACCGCCTCGGGCGCGTACGGGTCGTCGGCGCCCTCCTTGAGCTCGGGCACGAGGTCCTGCGGCACGACGCCGTCGGCGTGGACGAGCCGCCGCACGATGCCTGACGGTTCCTGCAGCAGGGCGACCAGGGCGGCGTAGGTGTCGGTGAGCGTCACCGACTTGAGCAGGGCGTCGGCCCGGGCGGTGGCGTGCCAGGCGGGGTCGCCCATCTGCATGAAGTGGATGGGGGAGGGCAGGTCGGCGACGTCGATGCCGAGGGTGGCGAGGTCCTCGGTCAGGGCGTCCCGCACCCGGCCGCGGGCCGAGGCGAGCGTGATCCCGTGGCGGCCGAGCAGGGCGGCGGCGGCCCCGCCGACGGCGATGAGCCCGAGGTACAGGTGCTCGACGTCGACCTCGGCCGCGCGGACGCGGGCGGCCTCGCGCCAGGCGGCGGTCGTCCAGAGGGCGGAGAGCTGGGTGCGGCTCATCGGGGGTTCCTTTCGCGGAGGTCGGGGGCGATGCGGCGGGCGTGCTTCTTGTGGACGGCCTGGCGGGTGACGCCGAGCGCCTGCGCGATCTCGGGCCACGCGTGGCCCTGGCGCAGCGCGGCCTCCACCTGCAGGTGCTCGAGCTGGTCGGCCAGGCGGCGGAGCGCGGAGACCGCGGCCAGCGCGCGCAGCGGGTCGCTGGTGTCGGACGCCGTGCGGGCCACCCGGTCGGGTCCCGGCTGGGGGGCCGGCCGGGCGTCCGGCTCGGGAGCGGGCGTGGGGGTCATGATGGTCAACCTAGGTTGACGCGCGGGCGCTTGTCAACCTGGGTTGCTCGTGCGCGGCCTGTAGCGTGGGGACATGCGCTTCGGACCCGCAGAGATCGCGATCCTCGTCCTGATCCTCGGCTTCCTGCTGTTGCTCGTGATCAGCAGGCGGCAGACCCGCCCTGCCTCCGAGGTGCTGGAGCAGATCTTCGACGAGCCCGCCACCCCCATCCCCGGCCGCAAGGCGCGGGTGTGGGCGCTCGGGGTGCTGAACGAGGCCGGTGTCGACGCCGAGGCGGACCCGGTCTACGCCATGAAGGTGCTGCGCCAGGCCGAGCCGCGGCTCAACCTGATCGCTGCGAAGGTGCTCGTCGACACCATCACCCGGTACTGACGCCGTCCTTCAGCCCCGCGCCGGATGCCGCCCAGCGCCGTGCCGCCGATGTAGAGCCCCGTCGCCGCGGACGCCCACGTCGGGGCGACCTCCTCCCGCAGGTAGGCGGCGGCCACCGCCGGGAGGCCGGCGACCGCGAACCCCAGCACCGCGCGCAGCGCCAGCAGCAGTCCCCACGACGGCGCGACCGCCGTCCCGATCGCGACCAGGGCGGCCACGAGCAGGGTGGCGCGCATGAGGGTGAGGCGACCCACGGCGTCCGAGAGGGGGCCGAACACCAGCAGGGCCCGGCGAGGAACAGCGCCACCGTGATGCGCCGGTACTCGGGGTCGCCGGGACGCCAACCCGCCGACCCGTCCGAAGCCATGGAAACCATCTTGCCCCCACTAGGCTGACGCCCATGTCGAGTGACGCGCGCACCCTCCTGTTGGCCGCCCCCGTCGGGCGCACCGAGCTCCCGGCCGACGAGGCCCTCGACGACATCGTGAACCTCGGCGACGGCTCGTTCCTCGACGTCGTCGCGCGCCACCCCGCCTCGTCGCTGGGCTGGGCGCTGCTCGCGGAGGGGTCGCTGAGCGCGCACACGACCCAGGGCGACCTGTCGGCGTACGCCTTCGCGCGCACCGGCTACCACCGCGGGCTGGACGCCCTCCGTCGCGCCGGTTGGCGGGGCAGGGGGCCGATCCCGTGGGGGCACGAGCCGAACCAGGGCTTCCTGCGCGCGCTCTGGGCGCTGGCCTGCGCGGCGCGGCGGATCGGCGAGCAGGCCGAGTACGAGCGCTGCGTGCTGTTCCTGCTCGAGGCGTCGGAGGAGGCCTACGTCGAGCTGGCCCGCACCCGTCCGCTGACCCTGTGAGCGCGGCGGCCGGGGTCCGCCGTGCGGGACCCACGGCGTCCGAACATCGTTTCGGATAGGCTGACCCGGTAAGAGCCCGGCAAGCCTTGCCCGGGCTTTCGCTTTGCAAGAAGGGGCAACGCATGCCTGGGATCGTCGTGATCGGCACGCAGTGGGGTGACGAGGGCAAGGGGAAGGCGACCGACCAGCTGGGCGACCAGGTCGACTACACGGTCCGCTACTCCGGCGGCAACAACGCCGGCCACACCCTCGTCGTCAACGGCGAGAAGTACGCGCTGCACCTGCTGCCCAGCGGCATCCTGAACCCCGGCGTCCCGGTGATCGGCAACGGCGTCGTCGTCGACCTCGAGGTGCTGTTCAGCGAGATCGACGCCCTGAACGCCCGCGGCGTCGACACCTCGCGGCTCATCATCAGCGCGAACGCGCACATCATCACGCCGTACCACAAGGTGCTCGACAAGGTCACCGAGCGGTTCCTCGGCAAGCGCAAGATCGGCACCACCGGCCGCGGCGTCGGCCCGGCGTACGCCGACAAGATCAACCGCGTGGGCATCCGTATCCAGGACCTCCTGGACGAGGAACTGCTGCGCGACAAGGTCGAGGCCTCGCTGAAGCAGAAGAACCAGCTGCTGGTGAAGGTCTACAACCAGATGGCGGTGGACGCCGACGAGGTGGCCGACCACCTGCTCTCCTTCGCCGACCGCATCCGCCCGATGGTGCGCGACGTCGCGCGCGAGCTCAACGACGCCCTGGAGGCCGACAAGCTCGTCGTGTTCGAGGGCGCCCAGGCGCATCACCTCGACGTCGACCACGGCACCTACCCCTACGTCACGAGCTCCAACCCGATCGCGGCCGGCGCCTGCACCGGGTCCGGCGTGGGCCCGAACAAGCTCGACCGCATCATCGGCATCGCCAAGGCGTACACGACGCGCGTGGGCGAGGGCCCGTTCCCGACCGAACTCCACGACGAGGATGGCGAACGCCTCCGCCAGGCCGGCGGCGAGTTCGGCACGACGACCGGACGCCCCCGCCGCTGCGGCTGGTTCGACCCGCTGGTGGTCGAGGCTGCCTGCACGTACAACGGTGTCACCGACGTGTTCCTCACCAAGCTGGACATCCTCACCGGCTGGGAGAAGATCCCGGTCTGCGTGGCCTACGAGGTCGACGGGCGCCGGCTCGAGCACTACCCGGTGCTGATGAACGACCTCGTCAAGGCCGAGCCGATCTATGAGTACCTCGACGGCTGGACCGAGGACATCTCCGGGTGCCGCACCTTCGACGAGCTGCCCGCCACGTGCCAGGCGTACGTGAAGCGCCTCGAGGAGCTGATCCGCTGCCGCATCTCCGGCATCGGCGTCGGCCCGGGCCGCGAGCAGGCGGTCATGATCCACGACCTGGTCTGATGCACCTCCTCTACGACGCCGACTGCGGGTTCTGCTCGCGGTCGGCGTCGTGGCTTGTCGCGTGGGGCGTCCCGGGGGTGCGGTCGATGCAGTCGGTCGACCTGCCGGCCCTCGGGTTGGACGCCGCGCGCGCCGGTCGCGAGATCCCGGCCGTGCTGCCCGACGGACGCGTCGTCTACGGGGCGCGGGCGATCGGGGAGGCGCTGCGGTTCGGACCGCTCTGGTTGCGGGTGGCCGGCTGGCTGGTGCGTGGGCCTCTGGCGTGGCCCGCCGCGCTGGTCTACCGGGTCGTCGCCCGCTTCCGGCACCGGCTGCCCGGCGGCACGGGGGAGTGCCGGCTGGGCTGATCGACGCGTCATACTCGGGCCCGATTTGGGTCAGGGGGTTCGCCTGAACCTTTGCCGAATGTCGGGCCGGAACCATCAAAGATCCGAGGTCCGATTTGACGGTTCCAGGCGTTCCAACGTCAAGAGTTCGAGGAGACACCATCCCTTCGGCGTCGCCGGGCCCCTGAACGCGTGCCCTCGTGGCCGCATGGCGGGCCGAGTTCGAGGCGTGGCACTAGGGTGGACGCACCGACGAGGGAGGGCAGCATGCGCGCGGTCAGGCTCCACGGGGTGGGCGATCTGAGGATCACCGACGACCCCATGCCCCAGGAGATCGAGGGCTACACCCGGGTGCGGATCGGCGCGGTCGGCCTGTGCGGGTCCGACCTGCACTGGTTCTCCGAAGGGGGCATCGGTGACGTGCGCATCGAGCACCCGAGCATCCCCGGCCACGAGCAGGGCGGCGTCGCGCTCGACGGCCCGTACGCCGGCCGCGTGGTCGCGATCGACCCTGCCCTGCCCTGCCGCCAGTGCGCGCGCTGCCTCGAGGGCAACACCAACCTCTGCCCACGGATCGCCTTCTCCGGCAACGCCGGCCTCGACGGCGGCCTGTGCGAGGTGATGAGCTGGCCGACGCACGCGGTCGTCCCGCTGCCCGACGGCATGACCGCCGAGGACGCCGCGATGCTCGAGCCGCTCGGGGTCGCGGTCCACGCGTGGGACCTCGGCCACGTGAAGCTCGGCGACCGCGTCGCCGTGTTGGGCGCCGGGCCGATCGGGCTCTTCCTGGTCCAGCTGGCCGCGCGCAGCCTCACCGCCGAGGTCGTCGCCGTCGAGCCCCTCGAGCACCGCCGGGACGCCGCCGTCCGCCTGGGTGCCGATGCCGCGTTCGCGCCCGGTGAGGTCGCGGTCGCCGACTTCGACGTCGTGTTCGAGGCCTGCGGCCTGCCGGACGCCGTGGCCGAGACCGCCGTGCTCGCCCGGCCGGGCGGGCGCCTGGTCATCGCCGGCATCCCCGAGGAGGACGAGTACGCGTTCCCGGCGTCCGCGGTGCGGCGCAAGGGCCTCACCATCGCGGTCGTGCGCCGGATGAAGGACGTCTACCCGCGCGCCATCGCGCTGGTCGAACGCGGGCAGGTCGACGTGCGGGCCGTGGTCAGCCACCGCTTCGACCTCGCCGACTCGACCGAGGCGTTCACCTTCGCCGCCGGGCGGGGCGGGCTCAAGGTGCTGATCACCTCAGGTGACGCCGCGGCGCACCCCGACCCCTCCCGCGGAGTCCGCGTCGGCGGGGACCCCACCTGACATGGCGGTGGCGGGGGAGATCACGGTCCGCGAGCGCATCCAGTTCGCGTCGGGTGACTTCTTCGTGGGCGGCGGGGCGTCCCTGCTCAGCGTGCTCTACCTGATCTTCCTCACCGACGTCGTCAAGCTCGCGCCCGGGCTGGCCGGCACCGCCGTGCTCGTCGCCAAGCTGTGGGACGCCGTCAACGACCCGCTGACCGGGTCCATCTCCGACCGGGTGCGCACCCGCTGGGGCCGGCGGCGTCCGTTCATCTTCGTGGGCGCGCTGCTGCTGGTGCCGGTGATGGCGCTGTTCTGGCTGCCGGACCCGCCTCCCGCCTCCCAAGTTGGGTTGGCCGTCTGGGCCGCGCTGACCTACATCGCCTACAACACCGTGCAGACGGTCGTGTCGGTGCCGTACTCGAGCCTGTCCACCGAGGTGAGCGCCGACTTCGACCAGCGCAACAAGGTGAACGTGTTGCGGCTGCTGTTCTCGAGGGTCGCCAGCGCCGGCACCACGCTGCTGGCCGCACGGCTGTTCGAGGACTACCGCCACGGACGCCTCGAGCTCGGCGAGCTCTACCTCGTCATCGTGCTCGGCTTCGGCGGCGTGTTCGCGCTGATCATGCTCGGGGTGGCCCTGTTCACCCGCGAACGCGTGCCCGCGCCGGCCCGGGTCGAGCCGTTCACGCTGGCGGGCTTTCTCGCGCCGCTGCGGCTGAGCCCGTACCGGCGGCTGCTGGGCATGTACCTGTGCCAGGCCCTCGCCTTCGACGTGATCACCGCGACCGTCATGTACTACACGCTCTACGTGGTCACCGGGGTCAGCTCGCAGGTGCTGCTGGGCATCTTCATCGCCGTCAACGTGCTGGCGTTCCCGGTGGTCAACGTGCTGGTCGGCCGCGTCGACAAGCACCGGATCTACCGCACCCTGCTGCCGATCGCCGTAGCGATGGTGTTCGTGGTGGCGCTGTTCCCGCGCGGCGCGAACCCGGTCCTGCTGTACGCGGCGACCGTCGTGATGGCGGTCGGGTTCGTGGGCGCGCAGCTGATGAGCTGGGTGATGTTCCCCGACGTGCTGGACGCCGCCGAGCTCGCCACCGGGCAGCGCAACGCGGGCGGCTTCACCGGCCTGATGACGTTCATCCGCGGCCTGGCGACGGCGCTGACGATCCAGCTCGTCGCGCTCGTGCTGCAGCTCACCGGCTACCGGGCGCCCGTCGGCACCGAGGTGGTCGCGCAGCCCGAGGCGGTTCAGTGGGGGATCCGGCTCACGCTGCTGGTCGCGGTCGCCGTGCTGCTGTCCCTGGGCTGGTGGATCGCGCGCCGCTATCCGCTCACGCTGGCCCGCTGTCGCGCGATGCAGGACGAACTGGCCGCCCGCCGCGGGGGTGCGCCCGCGTCGGTAGGCTGACGGCCGTGTCCCGTGAACTGACCGTCCTCGTCCTCGGCAACGGGGGCCGCGAGCACGCGCTCGCCCTGGCCCTGCACCGCGACCCCTCGGTCGTCGCCCTCCACTGCGCCCCCGGCAACCCCGGCACCGCCGCGATCGCGACCAACCACGCGGTCGACGCGAGCGACGGCGACGCGGTGGTGGCTCTGGCCCGCGAGGTCGGGGCGACCCTGGTGGTCGTGGGTCCCGAGGCGCCCTTGGTGGCCGGGGTCGCGGACGCCGTGCGCGCCGCCGGGATCGCCTGCTTCGGGCCGTCGGCCGAGGCCGCCCGGATCGAGGGTTCCAAGCAGTTCGCCAAGGAGGTCATGGAGGCCGCAGGCGTGCCCACCGCAGCCTCGGTCTACTGCACCACCGTCGACGAGGTCGCCGCGGCGATCGACCGGTTCGGCCCGCCCTACGTCGTCAAGCAGGACGGACTGGCCGCCGGCAAGGGCGTCATCGTCACCTCCGACCGGGACGCCGCGCTCGAGCACGCTGACGGCGCCCTGCCCGCCATCGTCGAGGAGTACCTCGACGGTCCCGAGGTGTCGCTGTTCGCGATCACCGACGGGGTCACCGCGCTCCCGCTGCAGCCGGCCCAGGACTTCAAGCGCGTCGGCGACGGTGACGCCGGGCCCAACACCGGCGGCATGGGCGCTTACACGCCGCTGCCGTGGGCGCCCGACGGGCTCGTCGAGGCGATCATGCGCGACGTCGTGCAGCCGACCGTCGACGAGATGGCCCGTCGCGGCACCCCGTTCACCGGCCTGCTCTACGCCGGCCTGGCCCTCACCTCGCGTGGGCTGCGCGTGGTCGAGTTCAACTGCCGCTTCGGCGACCCCGAGACCCAGGCGGTGCTGTCGCTGCTGGAGTCGCCGCTCGGCGCGGTGCTGGACGCCGCCTCCACCGGCCGGCTCGCCGAGGTGGGGGAGCTGGCGTGGTCGCCGGACTCCGCCGTCATCGTCGTGCTGGCCGCCGACGGCTACCCGGGCGTCCCGGCCAAGGGCGGGTCCATCGCCGGGCCGCGCCTGTTCGGCTCCGACGACGCGGTGAGCATCCTGCACGCCGGCACGGCGCTGTCCGGGGACGACCTGGTCGCCGCCGGCGGCCGTGTGCTGGGAGTTGTGGCGCGGGCGTCCGATCTGGGCGCGGCGCGCGAGCAGGCGTACGGCGCCATCGACGCGCTCGACGCGCCCACGCTGTTCTGCCGGCGTGACATCGCTGAGCGGGCGGCGTCCGGTCTGATCGGGACGCCGGCGCTCTGAGGCGGGGTGCGGTCCCGAGGGTGGTGGACATGTCGACGACCGAATGCCGCCTGCGACGCTGGCACCCCGAGGACGCCGCCGTGCTGTACGCCGCAGTGCAGGATGAGGAGATCGCCCGCCAATTGCCGCCGCTCGAGACCGACCCGACGCCCGCGCGTACGCCGCATCATTGAGCAGGTGCGCTGATCATCATCATGCCTGACTTGGCGCATCATGATGCTAGCCTTGGTGCATGAGGACGACGATCACGGTGGCCGACGATGTCGCGGCCGAGATGGAGCGGCTGCGCCGCGAACAGGGGCTGGGCCCCAGCGAGGCGCTGAACCTGCTGGCGCGCCGCGGCATGACCGCTCCGCGCGTCGACTACGTGTACACCCCGATCACCTTTGACATGGGCTACACCATCGATGTCACCAACATTGGCGAGGTGCTCGACATGCTCGATCAGTGGGAGCTGGAGGAGCGCGCGTGATCGTCGACGCCAACGTGCTGCTGTACGCCGTGGCCCAGCAGTCGCCGCACCATCGGGCTGCAGCCGCGTGGCTGGACCGGGCGCTGGCGGGGGGCACCCGTGTCGGCCTGCCCTGGCAGACGATCGGCGCCTTCCTGCGCATCAGCACGCACCCGCGCATCCCCACCGTGTCGCTCACGCCCGGGCAGGCCCACGAGGTGATGGAGGGATGGCTCAGGTCTCCTGCCGTGTGGGTCCCGCCCGCGACGGAACGCACGGTGGCGATCTACACAGAGCTTGCCCTGCGGCACCACGTCACGGGGAACCTCGTGACCGATGCCCAACTGGCCGCCCTCGCGCTGGAGTACGGCGTGGCCGTGGTGTCGGCCGACAGCGACTTCGCCCGCTTCACCGAGGTGCGTTGGATCAACCCCCTGACCGAACGCACCAAGGCCTGAGGCCCGTTCGCGGCCGGACGCCGTGGGCGTGCGTCGAGCCGCCCGTGGGAGAATGCGGGCCATGACCGTCCCGAACGTGTTGGCCACCCGTTACGCGTCGCCCGCCATGCGCGACATGTGGAGCCCCGAGCACAAGATCGTCGCCGAGCGGAAGCTGTGGCTGGCCGTCATCGAGGCGCAGCGCGACCTGGGCGTCGACTTCGGCGGGGCCGACCCCGACGCGGTGCTCGACGCCTACCGCGCGGTCATCGACAGCGTCGACCTCGACTCCATCGCCGCGCGCGAGCGGGTGACCCGCCACGACGTGAAGGCCCGGATCGAGGAGTTCAACGACCTCGCCGGCCACGAGCACGTCCACAAGGGCATGACCTCCCGCGACCTCACCGAGAACGTCGAGCAGTACCAGGTGCTCGCCTCGCTGAAGCTGGTGCGCGAGCGCATCGTGACCGTCCTGGTGTCGCTCAGCCGCCTCGCCGTGCAGTACCGCGACCAGGCCATCGCCGGCCGCTCGCACAACGTGGCCGCCCAGATGACCACGCTCGGCAAGCGGTTCGCCACGGCGATCGATGAGCTGCTGGTCGCCTACGAGCGCGTCGACCAGCTCATCGACCGCTACCCGGCCCGCGGCATCAAGGGCCCGGTCGGCACCGCCCAGGACATGCTCGACCTGCTCGGCGGCGACGCCGCCAAGCTCGCCGACCTGGAGCAGCGGGTCGCCAAGCACCTCGGCTTCGAGCGCGTGCTCACCTCGACCGGCCAGGTGTACCCGCGCAGCCTGGACGTCGACGTGCTCTCGGCGCTCAGCCAGGTGGCTGCGGCGCCGTCGAACGTGGCGACCTCCATCCGGTTGATGGCGGGCGCCGAGCTCGTGACCGAGGGCTTCAAGGAGGGCCAGGTCGGCTCGTCCGCGATGCCGCACAAGATGAACACCCGCTCCTGCGAGCGCGTCAACGGCTTCGCGGTCATCCTGCGCGGCTACCTGTCGATGGTCGGCGAGTTGGCCGGCGACCAGTGGAACGAGGGCGACGTCTCCTGCTCCGTGGTCCGCCGCGTCGCCCTGCCGGACGCCTTCTACGCCCTCGACGGCCTCTTCGAGACCTTCCTCACCGTGCTCGGCGAGTTCGGCGCGTTCCCGGCCGTCATCGAGGCCGAGCTGCAGCGCTACCTGCCGTTCCTGACCACCACCAAGGTGCTCATGGCCGCGGTCCGCCACGGCGTCGGCCGCGAGGCGGCCCACGAGGCGATCAAGGAGCACGCGGTCGGCGTCGCACTCGCCATGCGCCAGGGGCAGAAGGAGAACGACCTGCTCGACCGCCTCGCCGCCGACCCGCGGCTCGGCGTCTCCCGTGAGGTGCTCGCGGACGCCGTGGCGAACCCGCTGGACCTCACCGGCTCCGCCGCCGCCCAGGTCCACGCCGTGGTCGAGCGCGTGCGTGAGCTCGCGGTGAAGCACCCCGAGGGCGCCTCCTACGCCCCCGGCGCCGTCCTGTAGGTCGCGCCACCACAGCGACGGACGATGACTTGCGGGGCGCGCAGAATCGCCCTTTCCCCGGCGTGACGTGAGTGGAACCGCTGATTTGTGACCGCATGGTTACCGAATTTCGCGCCCGAAGCGTGGACAGGCCCCACCGCCTCCTCGGTAGGTTCTCCCCATGGCTGAGCCGCTCGTGGTCCTCAAGGACGTCAACAAGCACTACGGGGACATGCACGCCCTCAAGCAGATCAACCTGACGATCGGCAAGGGCGAGGTCGTGGTGCTCATCGGCCCGTCCGGGTCGGGCAAGTCGACGCTGATCCGGACGATCAACCGCCTCGAGACGATCACCGACGGCACGATCACCATCGACGGCGTCGTGCTGCCCGAGGAGGGCAAGGGCCTGGCCAAGCTGCGCTCCGACGTCGGCATGGTGTTCCAGTCCTTCAACCTGTTCGCCCACAAGACGATCCTCGAGAACGTCACCCTCGGCCCGATCAAGGTGCGCGGCATGAAGAAGGCCGACGCCGACGCCAAGGCCATGGAGCTGCTCAAGCGCGTGGGCGTCGACCACCAGGCCGCCAAGTACCCGGCCCAGCTCTCGGGTGGCCAGCAGCAGCGCGTCGCGATCGCGCGCTCGCTCGCCATGGAGCCCAAGGTGATGCTCTTCGACGAGCCGACCTCCGCGCTCGACCCCGAGATGATCAACGAGGTCCTCGACGTCATGATCCAGCTCGCCAAGTCGGGCATGACGATGGTCGTCGTCACCCACGAGATGGGCTTCGCCCGCAAGGCGGCCGACCGCGTCGTGTTCCTGGCAGACGGCCAGATCGTCGAGGAGGCCGACCCCGACGAGTTCTTCACCAACCCCCAGTCGGACCGCGCCAAGGACTTCCTCGGCAAGATCCTGACCAAGTGACCCCTGTCCGAACCGCAACCGATTCGCCACCACCTGCAAGAGGAGAAACCACCATGTTGACCAAGAAGCTGATCGCCGCCGCCGCCTCGGCGGGCCTGGCGCTCACCCTGGCCGCCTGCGGCGGCGGTACGGCCACCCCGGGTGCCGGCGGGGCCGGTGCCGGCGACGGCATCACCATCGGCATCAAGTTCGACCAGCCCGGCCTCGGCCTGAAGGAGGGCGACGCCTACAGCGGCTTCGACGTCGAGGTCGCCAAGTACGTCGCGAAGGAGCTCGGCCACGAGGAGGGCGCCATCAAGTGGGTCGAGTCGCCCAGCGCGCAGCGCGAGACCCTCATCGAGACCGACCAGGTCGACCTGATCTTCGCCACCTACTCGATCACCGACAAGCGCAAGGAGCGCGTCTCCTTCGCCGGCCCGTACTTCATCGCAGGCCAGGGACTCCTGGTGCGCGCCGACGAGGCCGACATCAAGGGCCAGGACACCCTGGGCGGCAAGAAGCTCTGCTCGGTCACGGGTTCGACCCCCGCGCAGAAGATCAAGGACGCCTACCCCGACGTCGAGCTGCAGGAGTTCGGCACCTACTCCGAGTGCCTCCCGGCCCTGCTGAACGGCACCATCGACGCCGTCACCACCGACGACACGATCCTCGCCGGTTTCGCCGCCCAGCAGCAGTACGCGGGCAAGCTGAAGCTTGTGGGTGAGCCCTTCACCACCGAGAACTACGGCGTCGGCCTGAAGAAGGGCGACACCGCGCTGTGCGAGAAGGTCAACGCCGCCATCACCAAGATGGTGAGCGACGGCGCGTGGGAGGCCGCGATCGAGAAGACCCTCGGTGCGGCCGACTACACCCCCGGCCCCGGCAACCCGCCGACCCCGGCCGCCTGCTCCTGATCCCGTGCTGAGGGTGGGCGCGTCGCACCAGCGTGCGGCGCGCCCATCCCACGCTGACCTGTCCCATCAACGCTGACCCAACAACTCGGAGGGGGCGCATGCTCGACATCCTCGCGCGGTACGACATCGTCGGGGCGTTCTGGATGACCATCCAGTTGTCCTTCTGGGCGGCCCTCGGGTCGCTCGTCCTCGGCACGATCCTGGCCGTCATGCGGGTCTCGCCGGTGACGGTGCTCCAGAAGCTCGGCGCCTTCTACGTCAACGTCGCCCGCAACACGCCGCTGACCCTGATCCTGGTGTTCTGCGTGCTGGGCGCCTTCTACATCCTCCAGATCTCGCTCGCCCCGGCGAGCGCGCCGCTGCGCACGCAGATCTTCCTCTGGGCCCTCGTCGGGTTGTCCGCCTACCACGCCGCGTTCGTGTGCGAGGCGCTCCGCTCGGGCGTCAACACCGTGCCGGTCGGGCAGGCCGAGGCGGCCCGCGCGATCGGCCTGACGTTCACCCAGTCGCTGTCGCAGGTGATCCTGCCGCAGGCGTTCCGCGGTGCGATCGCGCCCCTCGGCTCGGTGCTGATCGCGCTGATCAAGAACACCACCGTGGCCTCGATCATCGGCAGCCAGGAGGCCTCGGCGATGATGAAGACGATCGTCGAGAACGAGACCGGCTCCCTGATCGTGTTCTTCATCTTCGCACTCGGCTTCGTCATCCTGACCCTCCCGATCGGCGTCGGCTTCACCGAGCTCTCGCGTCGCCTGGCGGTGAAGCGATGAGCGCACAAGCCGTCCTGTTCGACGCGCCCGGCCCCAAGGCCCGCCGTCGCCACGCGATCCTGACCGTGCTGGGCCTCCTGGCGGCCGCCGGCCTCATCGGTGCCTTCATCTGGCGGCTGTACGAGACCGCCCAGCTCGAGCCCCAGCTGTGGACGCCGTTCCTCGACGGGGCCACCTGGACCCAGTACCTGCTGCCCGGCCTGTGGAACACCCTGAAGGCCGCGCTGGTCTCGGTCGTCTTCGCCATCGTGTTCGGCCTCATCTTCGGCATGGGCCGCCTCTCGCAGATCAAGCCCCTGCGCTGGGCGTGCGGCGTGATCGTGGAGTTCTTCCGCGCCGTCCCGGTGCTGCTGATGATGACGTTCCTGTTCTACTTCATGGCCCGGAACCTGGGCGTGCCCGGTGCGGCGGCGTCCTTCTGGGCCGTCGTCATCGGCCTGACCCTGTACAACGGCTCGGTCATCGCCGAACTGGTGCGCTCCGGCGTCCACCAGCTGCCCAAGGGGCAGGGCGAGGCCGGTCTCGCGATCGGCCTGACCCCGGCACAGACGCTGCGGTCGATCCAGCTGCCGCAGGCGCTGACCGCGATGCTGCCGGCGCTGATGAGCCAGCTCGTCGTCATCCTCAAGGACAGCGCCTTGGGCACCGCGATCACCTACCCCGAGCTGATCGCCGCCGCGCGCCAGCTCGGATCGCGCCACGGCAACGTCATCGCCGCCTACCTGGTGGTCGGCCTGATCTTCGTGCTGATCAACTGGCTGCTGACGATCGCCGCCGGCCGCCTCGAGCGGTTCATCAACCGTCGCGGCCACACCGCCGCAGCGGCCACGACCGCGGCGTCCACCCTCGTGCAGGGTGGCGGCGCCCCCGGTGAGTTCGGGGCCAACATCGCCGACGCCGTCGAGGAAGAGGTCGACGACTGGCGGCGCGAACGCCACCACCGCTGACCTGCGGAGCACCGACCGGGCCGGACGCTGGGCGTCCGGCCCGGTCGTGTGTTCGGGGTCGGTCGGGACTGTCGGTCGAAGCCGGTCAGGCCGGGGCCGCGACGTCGCGCAGCAGCCACGAGACGGCCTGCGCGCCGGTCCACCCGTCGGGGTGCTCGGCCTGCAGGCCGTGCGCGCCGGCGAGGTCGGAGCCCAGGGTGACCGCGGGCTCCTCGACGTAGCCGCCCTTGCGGCGCTGGGGCATGCCGATGTTGGCGAACAGGGCGTTGCACAGGCACTTGCGTCCGTCAGTCTGCTGGACGTCGCCGCCCTTGCGCTCGAACATGTGCACGGGCTCGGACGCGCAGCGGTAGACGACCTTGCCCTCGGCAGTCTCGGCGGGCTGGCGCAGGTAGCCGAGGTCGCAGATCCGGTCGCGGGCGGCGTACACCTCGGGCTCGGACAGCGTGCCGGCCAACCGCGCCACCTTGAACGGGAACCCCGTCGGCGAGGCCAGCGCGTCGTTCTTCACCGTCAGCGTGCCCGCGCGCAGTTCGTCGAGCAGCTGCCCGCGGATCTCGTCGGTCAGCCCCGACTCGGCGGCGAGGGCGAAGATCGTGCCGCACTGGACGCCCTGGGCCCCGGCCCGCACCGCCGCCGCGACCTTCTTGGGGGTCGACCAGGCGCCGGCCAACCAGAACGGCAGGCCGAGGGCCACCATCTTCTCGATGTCAGCCTCGTCCTTGGGGGAGTAGATCGGCTCGCCGTTCTCGTCGAGGGTGAGCTTGCCGCGCGGGGGAGCGCTGTGGCCGCCGGCGACCGGCCCCTCGACGACGAAGCCGTCGGGGCGGATCTCGGGGTCGCGGGCGAGGTAACCGCCCAGCACGTGCAGGGAGATGATCGCGATGAACTCCGGCCGCCTCAGCTGGTGCACGGCGTCGCCGAGGTAGGTCACCGGGTCCAGCACCGCGGTGTGGGTGCGGGTCTGGGACTCGACCTCGATGGTCAGGCGGCCGGGGCGTCCGGCGGCGAACTCGGTGAGCACCCGCGGCATCTCCTTGGGGATGCCCGCGCCCATCAGCACGTAGTCGACGCCCGCCAGCATCGCGCCGAGCGTGGCCGAGAGCGTCGCGGTCTGGATCTTCTGCAGGAAGTTGATGCCCACCACGCCGTCGTGGCCCTCCTTGGCCAACCACACGTCGACGAAGTTGCCGACCAGGCTGAGCTCGATCGCCGCGCGGCTGGGGGAGATGGTGAGCGTGGGGTGGGGGCGGTAGGGCTGCCCCTCGGCGCGCCCGCCGGGCAGGAAGTAGGCGGCCAGCACCCGCTCGGCGATCTCGGGGACGGGGAAGTGCGCGATCGCGCGGCGGACGTGGCCGCCGGGGTCACCGTCCTGCAGCACGCGCGCGACGACGCCGTCGAGGGCGGTGCCGGACACGACGCCCAGCTGGCCGGACCGCGCGACCGCGTTGGCCAGCTGCCACGAGGACACGGCGACGCCCATGCCGCCCTGGATGATGGTCGGGTGGGTTCGGGACATCACGGAGCCGTTCACTAGGGGGCGTGTTCTCAACCTACGGTAACGTAGGTTGTGGCGTCCTGAAAGTGAAGGTGACCGTGGTTGCCATCAGGCCAGAGCGATCGCCGAGTCGAAGCGACGGTCGGTGCCGTCCACCGGGTCGACGAACGACAACGTGCGCGCGACCAGCCGCAACGGTTCTGCCGGGTCCTCGGGAGCGTCGGAGACCGTCGGGTAGAGCGGGTCGCCCACGATCGGCGCCCCCAGCCCGGCCAGGTGCACGCGCAGCTGGTGCGTGCGGCCGGTGCGCGGCTCGAGCCGGTAGAGGCCGTGGACGCCGCGGGTGCCGACGAGCGTGACCAAGGTCTCGGCGTTGGGCTCCGCGTCGGGGACCTCGACCGCCTGCAGGTGGCCCCGGAGCTTGACGATGTGGGAGCGGACGAGCGTCGGCTCGGCCAGCGCGGGCAGGGCGGGGGCGAGTGCCTCGTAGGTCTTCGACGCCGAACGCTGCTCGAAGAGGTCCTGGTACGGGGACCGCCAGTGCGGGGCCGTGGTGAACAGCAGCACCCCGGCGGTCAGCCGGTCGAGCCGGTGGGCGGGCGCGAGGTCGGGCAGGTCGAGCTGGCGGCGGAGCTTGACCAGCGCCGACGCCTGCACGTGGGCGCCGCGCGGGATCGTCGCCAGGAAGTGCGGCTTGTCCACCACCACGATGCGGTCGTCCCGGTGCAGGACGACCAGGTCGGGGACGTCTGCCTCGGGCGCGGCGTCCTTGTGAAACCAGATGAAGGTCGCCGGGGTGTACGGGGCGTCCGGCCCGATCGCGACCCCCTGACCGTCGACGAACCGGCCCACGGCGAGCCAGTCGTCCACGGGCACCCGCTCGGGGAGCCGGGCGCGCAGGAAGTCGCGCATCGTGGCGAACGGCGCCGGGGTGTCACCGACGCGCGCGGGCGTGCGGACCCACACGGCGTCCAGCCCCGCCCGCTGGGGCAGCGGCGAGCGTGCGCGTCGGCGTCCCACCCCGCACCCCTCAGGGGGTGCAGATGAGGTGCGCGACCATGGCGGTCCAGCCGGTCTGGTGGGCCGCGCCGAGCCCGACGCCGTTGTCGCCGTCGAAGTACTCGCTGAAGGTCGGGTGCGCCGCCCACAGCGGCCCGGTCGGCTGGTGGTACGGGTCGCCGGGTCGCCGGCCGTCGGGGCCGAGCCGGAACAGCGAGACCAGGCGCTCCTCGAGGTCGTAGGCCGCGTCCTCGAGCGACACGAAGTTCCCCGAGCCGCGGGGCAACTCGACCCGCATCGCCTTGCCGCCGTGGCGGGCGTAGGTGTGCAGGGCGTCCACGAGCAGCACGTTGATCGGGAACCACACCGGCCCCCGCCAGTTGCTGTTGCCGCCGAACATCGGCGAGTCCGACTCGCCGGGCACGTAGGCGATCGGCAGGTCCTGGCCGGCGACCGGCAGGTGCTGGCCGTCGCGGTAGGCCGCCGACAGCGACCGCACGCCGCCGGGGGCGTAGAACTCGACCTCGTCGAACATGCGCCCGACCATGCGGGCGAACCGCTCCGGCGGGACGACCGCGAAGGTGAGTTCGGCGCCCTCCTCGTCGGGGGTCGCGGTGAGCAGCTGAGCCAGGCGCCCCGGGAAGCGGCGCTGGAGCCAGCGCAGCCGGGCGGTGTAGTCGGTGAGCTCGGACGCCACCCAGTCGGGGGCGACCGCCACGGCCAGCAGGGGCAGCAGCCCCACCAGCGAGCGGACGCGCACCTTCTGCGACTCCGAGCCGTCCTCGCGCACGAGCACGTCGTAGTAGAAGCCGTCCTCGTCGTCCCACAGCGAGGTGGCGTCCGGGCCGAAGGCGTCCATGGCCTCGGCGATCGCGACGAACCGCTCGGTGAAGGTGGTGGCCACGTCGTCCCAGGCGTCGTCGCTGCGGGCGAGCTCGAAGGCCATCTTCAGCATGGACAGGCAGAAGAACGCCATCCAGCTCGTCGCGTCGGACTGCTCGAGCACCCAGCCCTCGGGCACGTCGTGCGACCGGTCGAACACCGAGATGTTGTCCATGCCGAGGAAGCCGCCCTCGAACAGCTGGGAGCCGTTGAGGTCGGTGCGGTTCACCCACCAGCCGAAGTTCAGCATCAGCTTGGTGAAGACGCGGACGAGGAACTCGCGGTCCCAGCCGCCGTCGGCGATGAACACCTGCCAGGCCGCCCACGCGTGCACGGGCGGGTTCACGTCGCCGAAGTCCCACTCGTAGGCGGGCAGCTGGCCGTCGGGGTGCTGGGCCCACTCGCGGCACATCAGGATGAGCTGGTTCTTGGCGAACGACGGGTCGACGTGGGCCAGCGCCACGCAGTGGAACGCGAGGTCCCAGGCGGCGAACCACGGGTACTCCCACGCGTCGGGCATCGAGATGATGTCGGCCAGGTAGAGGTGCGACCAGCCCTGGTTGCGGGGCGGGCGGTTCACCGGCGGGCCCACCGGGTCCCCGGCCAGCCAGTCGGCCACCGGGTAGCGGTACAGCTGGCGTCCCCAGAGCAGCCCGGCGAACGCGCGGCGGGCGGTCAGGCGGTCCTCGTCGGTGGTCTCGGCCGGGATCACCGCGGCGTAGAACTCGTCGGCCTCCTCCCGCCGGTTGCGCAGCACGGCCTCGAACGCCGCGCCGAACAGGTGGGTGGGCGGCGGCTCGTCGGACAGCCGCAGGTCGACGGTCACGGTCTCGCCGGGGGCGACCGCGTCGAAGTGGTAGCGCAGTGCCACCTTCGTGCCGGTGCGCGCCGGGTTCAGCAGCGAGTCGTCGCCGTGCACGATCGCGCGGTCGACCGCCGTGGTCGGGTGGGGCGAGCGCCGCGGCTGGCCGAAGGTCGCCTCGTCGTCGGTCTCGTTGTCGCAGAACAGCAGCTCGGGGCGTCCGCGGCCGTGCAGCCGGTACCGGCCGAGGAAGCCGTGCTCGGCCTCGATCGCAACCGCCCCGCCGGTGCTCAGCTCGGGCGGGCGCACCTCGCGCAGGCTGGGGCGGCGGTCGTCGTTGCCCCACGACCATGTGTTGCGGAACCACAGCTGCGGGACGATGTCGAGCGGCGCCGCCTCGGGTCCGTGGTTGGTGGCGGTGATGCGGATGCAGATGTCGTCGGGGGACGCCTTCGCGTGCGTCACCAGGACGTCGAAGAAGCGGTCCTCGGCCAGCACGCCGGTGTCGGCGAGCTCGTACTCCGGTTCGTCACGGCCCCGGGCCGCGTTGCCGGCGCGCAGCTGCTCGTACGGGTAGGCCGCCTGCGGGTAGCGGTAGAGCTGCTGGGCCCAAGCGTGGGTGGGGGTGGCGTCGACGTCCCACCAGAACTCCTTGACGTCCTCGCCGTGGTTGCCCTCGTGGTTCGTGACGCCGAACCAGCGCTCCTTGAGCCGGTCGTCGTTCCCGTTCCAGAACGCGACCGCCAGGTTGAGGAAGCCGTAGCGGTCGCACAGGCCCGCGATGCCGTCCTCGCCCCAGCGGTAGGCGCGGGTGTGGGCCTGGTCGAACGGGAAGTGCCCCCAGGCGTCGCCGTCGTCGGAGTAGTCCTCGCGGACCGTGCCCCACTGGCGCCCGGCCACGTAGGGGCCCCAGAGGCGCCAGGCGTCCTCGTCGGTCGGGGACTCGGCCAGTCGGCGGTGCTCTGCCGTGTGTTGCGGCGCGCTCTTGGGTCGCATGGTTTTCACCCTAGCGGGCGGCCGGAGCGGCCTTACGGGCGGGGGTCAGGCCACGTCGATCCGGCACGCCCCGGGCTCAGCGAACGGCACCAGCCGGGCGCGCTCGTCGCCGGACGCCCCGGCCACCAGTCCGGCGTGGATCGCGCAGACCACGGAGGGGTGCTCCACGGCGGCGTCGAGGATCGGGCAGGCGCGCAGCCGGATGCTGTCGCCGTCGACCTCGGGGTCGAAGCCCAGGTCGCGCAGCACCGCGACCAGGGCGGGCCGCGAGGGTGCGGCGACCCGCTCGACGCCCCACGACCGCCCGATCGAGCGGGCGATCTCCTCCGAGCCGGGGACCTCGGCGAGGTGGCTCACCACGACCGAGAGGATCTCGGCGTACGCGGCGGCCGAGGGATCGCCGGCGACCGCGCGCCGGCCGGCGTCGGTGAGGGTCCAGCCGAGCGCGGGGCGTCCGGGCCCGGTGCGGGGGAGCGGGGCCGCCTCCGCGAGCCCCTCCTCGACCAGCGCGTCGAGGTGCGCGCGGGTCGCGTTGGGGTGCCCGCCGATGCGCGTCGCGAGCTCGGCCAGCGGGACGCCCTCGCCCAGCTCGCCCAGCAGCGCGGCCACGCGGGCGCGGGCCGGCGGCAGCGTCGGCTGGGGTGCGGGGCGGCTCGGCCCGGGCGTCGCGGAACTCACGATTCCCATCCTAGTGGATTACTTACAGTTCATCCTGTATAAATGGCATCAAGGGTGGCCCCGAACCGGACTCACGGGGCCACCCTTCACACCGGACGCACTCAAGGTGCGCGAACTCCCCGAGGAGGAGACCCATGACCGACCTGCCCGTCGTCGAGAAGCCGACCTGCACCTGCGGCCACCACGACGAGGAGCTGCCCGTGCTCGACGCCCGCGCGATCCCGCACGCGATCCGCCACGCGGCCATCCTCGGCGCCGTCGCGTCGCTGAGCCCGGGCAAGGCGCTCGCGCTGGTCGCCCCGCACAACCCGCTGCCGCTGCTCGCCCAGATCCGTGAGGCCCACGGCGACGCCATCGAGGTCAGCTACCTGCAGGAGGGCCCCGAGGCCTGGACCCTCAAGCTCGCCCGCGCCTGAGCGGAGCCGCCACCCCACCATGACCGCCCCCGCCAGCGCCGCGCCGCGTCCGGGTGACCTGGAACCTCGTCCCGGGCACGGCTCCCGGCGCTGGCGGGTGGCGCTGCTCGGACTCGGTGGGGCGTCCCTGCTCGCCGGCCTGGACGCCGCCCTCGTCGCGCTCGGCGTCTGGGCCCCCGTGCCGGCCGCGCACCTGCCCGGGGTGCACGGGATGGTGATGGTGCTCGGGTTCATGGGCACCCTGATCTCGCTCGAGCGGGCCCAGGCGCTGCGGCAACCCTGGGCCTACCTCGCCCCGGCGCTGCTGGGGTCCGGCGGCATCACCCTGGCCGCCGGCCTCCCCGTCCTCGGGCAGCTGCTGCTCGTCCAGGGCGCGGCCGCGTTCCTCGCGGTCTACCTCGCGCTGTGGCGGCGCGCGCCGCTGCCGCTCGTCGCGGTGCAGGTGCTCTCGACCATCCCCGCGCTGGCCGCCGCCGCGCTGTGGTTCCGCGTCGACCTCGCCGCCCTCATCCCGCTGCTGGCCGCCTTCCTCGTGCTCACCATCGCCGCCGAGCGCGCCGAGCTGGCCCAACTCGCCCTCGGCCCGCGCGCCGTCCCGATCCTGCTGGTCCTGTCCGCGTGGGTGACCGGGGCCGCGGCGTCCGCCCTCGTCTGGCCGGACGCCGGCGCCCGGCTCCTCGGCGCCGGGCTCCTGGCCACCGCGGCCTGGCTCGCGCGCGACGACGTCGCGCGTCGGATGGTGCGCACCACGACCGGGTTGCGCCGCTACAACGGGGCCGCGCTGCTCGCCGGGTACGCCTGGCTCGCGGTCGCCGGGCTGGTCTGGCTGGTCGGGGGCGCGCCCGGCTCCGACGCCGCCTACGACGTCGTGATCCACACCACCTTCCTGGGCTTCGGGGTCTCGATGGTGATGGCCCACGCCCCGATCATCTTCCCGGCCGTGCTGGGGCGCCCGTTGCCCTACCGGCCCATCCTGTGGCTGCCGCTCGCCCTGCTGCACGGCGGCCTGCTGTTCCGTGTCGTCGGTGACGCCCTGGGCCGGGGTGCCCTGTGGCAAGGAGGTTCGGTCGTGACCGTGGTGTCGTTGCTCGTCTTCGCGGCCAGCGCCGCCTGGTGCGTGGTGCGGGCATGAGCGCGAGCACCCCGACCCCCACCCGGCCCGGGCCCGCGGCGTCCGCGCGCCCGCGCACCCGCCGCCTGCGCGACCAGGTCGCGCTCGGCTGGCTGGCCGGCGCGGTCGTCATCACCGTGGTGCACCGCTGGGTGCCCGACGCGACGTGGCTGATGATCCACCTGGTGCTGCTGGGCGCGCTCACGCACTCCGCGCTGGTGTGGAGTGAGCACTTCGCGCACACGTTGCTGCGCACCCTGCCCGACGACGCCGGACGCCGCCGCCAGGACGCGCGCGTGCTGCTGATGGCGGCCGGCGGGCTGGCGGTGTTCGTGGGCGTGCCGCTGGCGCAGTGGTGGCTCGTCGTGCTCGGGACGGTGCTGGTCTCTGTGGCGGTGCTGTGGCACGCCGTACACCTGGTCGCCGTGCTGCGCGGGGCGCTGCCGAGCCGGTTCCGGGTGGTGACGCACACGTACGTGGCGGCGTCCCTCTTCCTCCCGGTCGGCGTCGGCTTCGGCGCCGCCCTCGCCCTCGGCCTGCCTGAGGAGTGGCACGGCCGCCTGCTCGTCGCCCACCTCGCCTCGAACCTGCTCGGCTGGGTCGGCCTCACCGTCGTCGGCACCCTGGTCACCTTCTGGCCCACGATGCTGCGCACCCGCATGGACGACCGCGCCGAGCGCCTCGCGCGGCAGGCCCTGCCGATCCTCGTGGCCGGGCTGGTCGTGCTGGTGGCCGGGGCGCTGCTGGGCTGGCGCCCGCTCGCGCTGGCGGGGGTCGTCGGGTACGCGTTGGGCCTGCTCTGGTGGGGCCGCGCGCTCGCCCGTCCGCTGCTGGCCAAGGGGCTGCACGAGTTCGCGCCGGCCTCGGTGCTGGCCGCCCTCGTGTGGGGGCTGGCCGGCATCGTCTGGGTCGCCGTGCTGCTGGTGCTGGCGCCCTCGTGGGGGTCGCTCGGCGACGTGTTCCCGCTGGTCGGGGGCGTGCTCGCTGTCGGCTTTGCCGCGCAGATACTGTCGGGGGCGTTGTCGTACCTCATCCCGTCGGTGATGGGCGGCGGCCCCCGCGTCGTCCGCGCCGGTCAGGCCTGGTTCGACCGCTGGGGCACCGTGCGCCTGCTGGTCATCAACGCCGGCCTCATGCTCTGGCTGATGCCGGCGCCCTCGTGGGTGAAGGTCACGGTGTCGACCGTGGTGCTGGCGGGCCTGGTCGCGTTCCTGCCGCTGCTCGTGCTGGGCGCCCGCGCGTCGGCCCGCGCCCGCCGCGACCCGGACGCCGTGGCGCCCGAGGCCCGCCCCTTCTGGACCGGCAACCAGGTCGTCGCCGCCGTGGCGGCCCTCGCGCTGTCGGTCACCGCGGGCGTCGCCGTCGATCCGGCGGCCGCCGGGCTGGTGGGTTCGGGGCCGGCCGCACCCGCGGCGTCCGGGGTCGCGCCCTCCGGCAACACCACGCGCGTCGAGGTGACCGCGCACGGCATGGAGTTCACCCCCACCCGCATCGAGGTGCCCGCCGGCGACCGGCTGGTCGTGGTGCTCACCAACACCGACCCCGTCATGGCTCACGACCTCGTGCTCAACGGCGCCCGGACGCCGCGCGTCGCGCCCGGCGCCACCGCCGAACTCGACGCCGGGATCATCGGCGCCGACACCCAGGGCTGGTGCTCCGTCGCCGGGCACCGGCAGATGGGCATGGTGCTCGACGTCGTGGCGCTCGGGGCTCCCACCGGGGCGGCGGCCGCCCCACGGGCGGACCCGGCTGGCGGACATGCCGGGCACGGGGCGTCCGGGGCCGGGGCGGGGACGGCGCCCGGGGCAGCGATCCCGCCCACCAACCCCGCAGAGACGCTCGGCACGTTCGTGGACCCCGTGCTGCCGCCGCTGTCCGACGAGACCGTGCGCAAGGTGACGTTCACCGTCACCGAGGTGCCGCTCGAGGTCGCGCCCGGCCTGTGGCAGACCCGCTGGACCTTCAACGGCGGCTCCGTCGGCCCCGTGCTGCACGGCCGCGTCGGCGACGTGTTCGAGGTGACGCTGGTCAACGACGGCACGATCGGGCACTCGATCGACTTCCACGCCGGGGCCCTCGCCCCCGACCGGCCGATGCGCACCATCGCGCCGGGGGAGTCGCTGGTCTACCGCTTCACCGCCACCCGCGCCGGCATCTGGATGTACCACTGCTCGACCATGCCGATGTCGAGCCACATCGCCGCCGGCATGCACGGTGCGGTGGTGATCGAACCCGAGGGGCTGCCCGCGGTCGACCACAGCTACGTGCTGGTGCAGTCGGAGGTGTTCCTCGCCAACGCGGCCACCTCAGCCGAGCAGGCGCTCGAACTCGACGCCGACAAGGTCGTCGCCGAGCGCCCCGACCGGGTGGTGTTCAACGGCATCGCCAACCAGTACGACCTGCACCCCTTCACGGTGCGGGTGGGCGAGCGGGTGCGGTTCTGGGTGCTGGACGCCGGGCCGAACCGGGCGAGCTCGTTCCACATCGTGGGGGGCCAGTTCGACACCTCCTGGACCGAGGGGTCGTACACGCTGCGCCGCGGCGAGGGAGCCTTCGGGGCCACCGACGGCGGCGCGCAGGTGTTGCCGCTGCTCCCCGCGCAGGGCGGGTTCGTCGAGCTGACCTTCCCCGAGCCGGGCCACTACCCGGCCGTGTCGCACGTCATGGTCGACGCCGAGCGCGGCGCGCACGCCGTCGTGGAGGTGTCTCCCTGACGCGGGGGACGTCACGGCGGGGTGAGCTGCAGCAGCCGTCCGCCGGGGGTGTCCTCGACGAGCCAGATCGACCCGTCGGGTCCCTGCGCGACGTCGCGGATGCGCTGGCCCATGTCCCACTGGTCGGCCTTGGTCGCGTTGCCGCCGTCGAGGTCGACGCGGATCAGCGCCTGACCCGAGAGAGCGCCGATGAAGGCGTCGCCGGTCCAGTCGGGGAACGCGTCGCCGGAGTAGATCATCAGCGAACCCGGCGAGACCGAGGGCGTCCACCACACGTAGGGGGCCTCGAAGCCGTCGCCCGGGGTGTGGTCGGGGATCTCGCCGCCGCCGTAGTGCGAACCGTTGGACGCCTTGGGCCAGCCGTAGTTCATCCCCGGCGCGATCAGGTTGAGCTCGTCGCCGCCCTGGGGCCCCATCTCGGAGGCCCACAGCCGGCCGTCGGCGTCGAACGCGAGGCCGAGGGGGTTGCGGTGGCCCCAGCTCCAGATCTCGTCGGCCGGCGACCCGTCCGCGGCGAACGGGTTGCCCGGCGCGGGGTGGCCGTCGGCGGTGAGCCGCACGATCGTGCCGAGGGTGTTCGAGAGGTCCTGGGCGGGCTCCATCTTCTGCCGGTCGCCCGAGCTGATGAACAGGTACTGCCCGTCGGGGGAGAACGCCAGCCGGTGGCTGAAGTGCCCGTTGCCGGAGACCTTGGGTGTCTGCCGCCAGATGACCGTGAGCCCCTCCAGTCGGGGCGAGCCCTCGGTCACCAGTGTCGCCCGGCCGACGGCGGCACCCGAGCCGCCCTGCCCGGCCTCGACCCAGCTGAGGAGGACGGTGCCGTCCTCGGCGAAGGTGGGGGCGGCGACCAGGTCGCCCAGCCCGCCCTGGCCGGCGTCCACGACCTCGGGCAGGCCCTCGGTGACCTCGACCATGCCGTCGGGCCCGTACAGCCAGAGGCGGCCGCTGCGCTCGGTGATGGCGAGCAGGTCCGTCCCCGGCAGGAACTCCAGGGCCCACGGCTCGTCCAGGTCGGCGCTCTCGTTCACCACGAAGGGGCGGCCGTCGGGGGCGGTGCGGGGTCCGGACGCCGGCGTCCCGGTCGGGCTGCCTGCCGTGCTCGCGCCCCCTGCCGGGATGGCGGCGGTGGTCGCCGCGGGCCCGGACGAGGCGCCGGGGCCGGTCGGGGCGGGGCTGGTGGCGGGCGCCGAGCACCCGGTGACAAGGGCCGCGGCGGCGAGGGCGGCGGCCAGGCTGCATGGTCGTCCCATGTCACGAGGCTACCGGGCCACCCCGACGGGGTGGCCCGGGCCGGTTCACCCGACGGTGAACACCTTGGTCTCCGACGCCGGGGGACCGGCCTCACCGCCCGACGGGTCGTCGAGCGTGACGCGCACCTCGTAGGTGCCCGGGCCCAGCGGCGGGAGGTCGAAGGCGAACGGCGCCAGGGTCATGCCCTCGTCGGTCTGGGCCACGCCCTCGGCGACGACCCCGGAGTTGGGATCCGGCCCGCGGACCTCCCAGAGGATCGTGCCCTCGAAGGCCGCCGCCAGCCCGGTGACCCGCACCGGCGACGAGACCGTGGCGCCGTGCGCCGGGGTGTCGATCAGCAGCCGGACGGCGCTCTGGGTGCCGTCGCCGCGGCCCATCGGCCGGTCGTAGACATTGTGCCCGGTCGCGAACTCGCGACCCTCGATGGTGATGAGCACGCGATCGGTGGGCGCGAACGCCTCGGTGACCGTCCAGACCAGCTGGTCGACCATGAACCCCTCGTAGGAGGCCCCCAGGTTGAAGTCCAGCGCCTCGCGCGACAGGTCTACGGTGATCACGTCGCCGTGCTTCGCGATCCCCAAGATGCGCGTGGCCGGGTTCCACAGGTTCGCGGCCTCGGGGTCGCTCGGGCCGGCCAGCATCGCCTCGAGCGCGCCGCGCGCGGGGGTCTCGGCCGACACCTGCTTGAGCTCGCGCACCAGGTTGGGGAAGGAATCGGTCGGCACGAAGTACACGTACGTCCCGACCGTGCGCGCCCCGGGCGCTCCGGACGCCGTGGGCGCGGCCGAGCCGGGGGTCGGGGAGGCGGACGGGGAGGCCGCAGCGGAGGAGACACCCGACGGCGAGGGCGTCGGCGACACCGAGTCGACGGGGGGCGGCGCCACGGGCGTCTGCAGCGGGTTCGGCACGGCCGTGTCGGGGACGCGGAACACGTTGGTCTGGACCCACCACACCGCGAAGGTGAGCAGGACGGCGGCCACGGCCGCGGCGAGGACGCGGCCGCCCCAGTGGGCGCGGCGCTCCTCGGTGTCGAGGCGGTCGCGCTCGGCGGCGACGGCGTCCACCGAGATCGGGATGTCGACGGTGCCGGCGACGTCGCGCAGGTCGGCGCGGAGCATCTGCTCGAGCTCGTTCATCGCAGGGCTCCCTTCTGCGGGTCGGTGGGGCGGCCGCCGGGCGAGCCCGCGGCGTCCGGGTAGTGCGAGCGGAGGGCGGACATCGCCCGGTGGGAGGCGGCCTTCACGGCGCCCACGGTCATGCCCAGGGCCTCGGCGGTCTGGGCCTCGGTGAGGTCCTCGTAGTAGCGCATCACCACGACGCGCCGCTGGGTGGGCGTCAGGGTGGCGAGCATGCGGGCGACGCGGTCGCGGTCGGCGACGCGGTCCTCGAAGGAGCCCGGCGCGGGCCGGTCGAAGTCGAGCCCGACGGCGACCTCCCCCTTCGTGCGCCGCCACCGGTCGATGTTGCCGGTGATCACGGCGCGGCGGGTGTAGGCGAGCGCGCCCTCGGCGTCCAATCGCCCCCAGGCCTGCAGGGTCTTGGCGTAGGCGTTCTGGACCAGGTCCTGCGCGTGCCCGCGGTCGCCGGTGAGCAACCACGCGGTGCGGGTCAGCGACGGTGCCGACGAGCGCACGAACTCGGCGAACGCCTCGTCGGGTGCCGGTGCCCTCATGGCCCACCTCCTCAACGGTCAGCGTCCCACGTGGGACGCCCTGCACAACGCAGCTGGGACACAGAAGGTTACGCGCGTCCCCGGGGCTAGGATCGCGGCCGTGATGGACGACTACGGACTCGAGCTCCCCCTCGTGCACGCCGGCAAGGTGCGACGCCTCTACGCGCTGCCCGACGCCCCCGACACCGGCGACGGCCGAGCGCCGGGCCGGTTCCTCATGGTGGCCACTGACGCGATCTCGGCGTTCGACCACGTCCTGACCTCCACGATCCCCGACAAGGGCGCGGTCCTGACCCGGCTGAGCCTGTGGTGGTTCGACCAGCTGGCCGGCATCATCCCCAACCACGTCGTCAGCGCCGACGTGCCCGGGCCCGTGACCGGCCGCGCGATCATCACCGAGCGCCTCGACATGGTGCCGGTCGAGTGCGTCGTGCGCGGCTACCTGACCGGGTCGGGCTGGGCCGAGTACCAGGCCGGCGGCACCGTGACCGGCATCGAGCTGCCCGCCGGCCTGCGTGACGGCGACCGCCTGCCCGAGCCGATCTTCACCCCCGCCATCAAGGCCGCCGTGGGCGAGCACGACGAGAACGTGCCGTTCGAGCGCATCGTCGAGCTGCACGGGGCCGAGCAGGCCGAGGAGCTCCGCGAGGCGTCCCTGCGGGTCTACGCCCACGCCGAGCAGGTGGCCCGCGAGCGCGGCGTCATCCTGGCCGACACCAAGTTCGAGTTCGGACGCCGCCCCGACGGCACCCTCGTGCTCGCCGACGAGGTGCTCACGCCCGACTCGTCCCGGTTCTGGGACGCCCAGCAGTGGGAGCCGGGCGGGGTCCAGCCCAGCTTCGACAAGCAGTTCGTCCGCGACTGGCTGGCCCACGAGTCCGGCTGGGAGCGCTCCTCCGACACCCCGCCGCCCCCGCTGCCGGCATCCGTCGTCGCCGCCACGCGGGACCGCTACGTCGAGGCCTACACGCGCCTGACGGGGCTGCCGTTCAACTGAGCGACCCCGCCGGGTATGCCGTTTCCCGGCAGATACCGTTGTGGCGGTAGGATTCCCCCATGGCGCGAGTGACCGTGGGCGTGACGCCGCCGCTGGGGCAGCGGTGATGCGCATCGGCGTGGTCGGCGTCCAGGGTGCCCCGTACGACGACGTCCTGAACGCCGTCCGCCTGGGTGGAGCGCTCGCCGTGGAGCTGGGCCCCCACCCGCACGACCTCTCCGGGGCCGACGCCCTCGTGCTCACCGACACCGTCGACACCCTCTCCGAGGCCATCGTCCACGCCGCCCAGCGTGGCCTGCCGGTGCTCGGCATCGGGCGCGGCTTCGGCGCCCTGTGCGCCGCGGGGCTGTTGCCCGGATCCCTGCTCGGCAACGACCGGCGCACGTTCGTCTGCCGCGAGCAGCGCGTGCGGGTCGAGTCCCGCGACACCGTCTGGACCTGCGCGATGGACGAGGGGCAGAACCTCGACCTCGTGCTCACCGGCGGTGGCCTCGGCTTCGGGGTCGAGCCCGACGTGGCCGCCCGGCTCGAGACCAACCGGCAGGTCGTGCTGCGCTACGTCGACGTCAACCCCGACGGGTCCGTGCACGACATCGCCGGCATCACCAACGAGAGCGGCACGGTCGTGGGCGTGCTCGTCCGGCCCGAGTACGCGGTCGAGGCCCTGACGGGGCCGTCCGAGGACGGGCTGCTCTTCCTGGGCAGCGTGCTCAGCTACCTGCGCGCCGCGGCCTGAGCCCATCCCGCCGCCGGGCCGGGCTTCCCTGCCCGCCGCAATGTGTTCGATGAGAACATTCACATTCGACGGTCACGACAGCCCCGTCGTCGTGCTCGACGAGGCGACCACCGGGCTCGACCCGGCGGCCGCGGCCGAGGTCCTGCGGGCCATCGAGAAGCTGTGCGAGGGCCGCACGACCCTGGCCGTCACCCACGACGTCCAGGTGGCCCTGACCGCCGACCGGATCGCCTGGATCGAGGACGGCAAGCTCCTCTTCACCGACGCCCCGGCCCGACTGCTGGCCCGCCACGAGGCCTTCCGCGCGTGGGTTGCGGCCGCCGAGGGCGACCGCGAGGGCGTCCGGGTGGGGGTGTCGTCGTGAGCGAACTGGCCGACGTCCTCGACCGGCTGCTGGACGCCGACGAGCTGGGTTCCCTCGTGGGCCGGCCCGCCCGCGCGGCGTCCGTGCGGGCGAAGCCCGGCGCCCTGCTCGTGCTCGGCCTGGCCGACCCGGCCACCGGACGCCCCACCGGCTGGGCGCGCGTGCTGTGGCCCGCGGCGTCCGACAAGGCGGCCAAGACCGCGGAGCGCGCCCGTCGTCGGGGGCTGGAGGTCGTCGAGCGGTCCCTCCCCGGCGGGCTGGTGCTCCAGTCCGGCGGCATCGGCACCGACCCCGGGCTGGCCAACCCCCTGCGCGCGGCCCGTCCGAAGCGCCTGCGCGAGCTGGTCGACCGACCCGAGGCCGTGCTGCGGTACAACCCCCTGCGCCGGGTGCTGGTGCGCGACCGCGACGCGGTGGTCCGGGTGGGCGCGCACCCCGACCCGCTTCGCGAACGCCTGCTGGGGCGTCTCGCCGCGCTGGGCGTGCCGGTGCCCGAGGTACTCGACGCCGGCGGGCAGGAGCACGTGTCGTCGCGTCGGTTCTTCGGCGACACCGACCTGGCCAGAACCCCGAGTGATGAGGGCGTGCGCTGGGCGGGGGCTGCCCTCGCGCGGCTCCACGCCACGACGGGCGACGTCCTGGGTGACGCCGACCTGGCCGCGGACCTGGGGCGGCGCACGCCCCCCGCGTGCGTGCCCACCACCGTGCTGCGCGACCTCGACCCGGCGCTCGCCGACCGGCTGGACGCCCTGGCCGCCCGCGTCGCCGACCGCGGGCTCGACGGCCCGCGCGTCCTCCTGCACGGTGACGCCTCGGCGGCCCAGGTGCTGGTGGACTCGGGGTGGCTCGACGCCTGGGTGGGGGAGACCCTCGGCGCCGCGTGATCGAGCTCAGCGCTCGGCGGCGGTCAGGCGGCTGGAGAGCGGGTGCGCCGGGTCGAGCGCGTGCAGGGCCGCGGCCCCGTCGACCGGACCGCCGGCCGGCTCGCACAGCGCGAAGCTCGGCCACTGCAGCGTGAGGTAGTCGGTGAACCGGCGCAGCACGCGCTCGTGGCGGAACACCGAGCCGACCGCCGCGACCCGCGGCGGCTGCGGCCCGCTGAGGTGGACCCGCCGGATCGCCGCCTGCACCGCCTCCGACAGGTGGGCGGCGGCCTTGTCGAGGATGTTGCCGGCCACGCGGTCGGACGCCGACAGCTCGGCCACGACGTCGGCGAACCGCGCGATCCGGGCGACCCGGTCGGGGGCGGCCTGCAGGTCGAGGTAGGCCGACTCGAGCTCGGGGAACACCTCGCGCATCGCCGCGGTCAGCGCCGTCATCTGGCGGCGTCCGTCGTGGCCGCGCAGGGCGGCCTCCAGCCCGGTCCGCCCGATCCAGTAGGCCGAGCCGGCATCGCCGAGGAGATGACCCCACCCGTCGACGCGTGCGGTGTCGCGCGGGCCGACGGCCAGGCAGATGGTGCCGGTGTTGGCCGAGATCACGCAGCCCTCGCCGTCGCCGATCGCGCCCAGGTAGTTGGTGACCGAGTCGTGGGCGAGCACGACGCGCCGCACGGGCGTGCCCGCAAGCAGGGGGAGCAGGTCGTGCGCGGTCTCGCGGCCCAGGCCGCTCGCGCCGAGGGTGACGGTGTGCACCTCGAGGTCGGTGTTCTCGTCGAGGAAACGCCGGATCGAGTGGGCCCACTGCTCGGGCAGGGGCCGGTCGGTCTCGATGCCGGGCAGGCTCAGGGAGCGGGGCTCGACCCCGCCGTACGTGGTCAGGCGGGTGGCGGACTGGCCCGCGTGGGCCGCGAGTCGGACGAGTTTCTCGGGCACGGGAACCCCCCCATCGACAACGGGCGGCGTCGTGGTGACGCCGGTGCCCCCACCCTAGCGCGCAGGGTAGATTGGCGCCCGTGGCCGACACCGATGAGAACGCACCCGCCGGGGGTGGGCGGGGCGCCGTGGTGGACGTCGGTGACGGGCTCGCCGTCGCCTTCGCGATCGCCGCGCACGACCCCGTAGCCGCACCGGGCGCGGACACCGCGGTGGCCACCGTCGCCGCCGACCTGCGCGCGGCCGGTGCCGAACCGCTGGCCGTCCTCGACGCCGTCCACCTCGGCCCGTGGGACGCCGACGCCACCGTCGACCTCCTCCCGCGCCTCGTCGCCGGGCTGGCCGCCGACGCGCGCCGCCTCGACCTGCCGGGCCTGGGCGGCCTGCTCGTGGCCGACGAGGTCTACGCCGACGCCCCGCTGGCCCACGCGGTCGCGGTCGGTGTCGTGGACCCCGAGGCGACCACCACCCCGCCCGCCGCGCCTCCGGCAGCAGGCGCGATGCCCCCGCCCGCCCGTCCGGGCTGGATCGACCGGGTGAACGCCGACCGCGCCGAGGACCTGCCGCGCGCGACCACGGGCGACGGGCTGGGCGAGCAGGTGCTGCGCCTGGCCGGCTCGCCCGCGCTGGCCGACCGGGCCTGGGCCTCCGAGCAGTACGACCGGTACGTCCGCGGCGACACGGTGCTGTCCGCCCCCGAGGGCGTCGGCCTGGTGCGCCTGGACGCCGGGACGGGGCGCGGTGCCGCGCTCGCCGTGACCGGCAACCCCCGCTTCGCCCTGCTCAACCCGTACCTGGGTGCCCAGCTCGCCCTCGCCGAGGGCGTGCGCCGGGTGGCCGCCGCCGGGGCCGAGCCCCGGGGCGCGCTCGCCTGCCTCGACGCCGGCCACGCGGACGCCCCGGCCGCGGCCTGGCAGCGCGACGAGATGCGCCTCGGGCTGGTCGACGCCGCCGACCGCCTGGGCCTCACCCTGCCGGCCGCGTGCGGCCGCCTGCACGACCGCGCGGGGGGCGCCGCCCTGCACCCCACGCCGGTGGTCGCCACGCTCGGCACCCTCGACGACGTCGCCACCCGGACGCCCGGGGGCTTCGCGCACCCCGGCGACGCCGTGGTGCTGCTCGGCCGCACCGGGGCGGAGCTGTCCGGGTCGGCGTGGGCCGGCGCCGTGCACGGGCACCTGGGCGGCATGCCCCCGTTCCCCGACCCGGCCGCCGAGGCCGCCCTCGCGGGCGTCCTGGTCGACGCGGCCCGTGCGGGCATCCTCAGCTCGGCCCGCGCCCTGGCCGCCGGCGGGCTCGCGCAGACGCTGGTCGAGGCCGCCCTGCGCCACGACCTCGGGGTGTCGCTGACCCTGCCCGAGGGCGACCCCACGGTGACGCTGTTCGCCGAGTCCCCGGCGCGGGCGCTCGTGTCGGTCTCGGGGCAGCACTACGACGCGCTGCGCCGCTCCTGCGCCGCGGCCGGCGTGCCCGTCACGCGCCTGGGTGAGGTGCTCGAGCAGCCCGCCCTCGAGGTGCTCGGCCAGTTCACCCTCGGCCTGGCCGACCTCCGCGCCGCCTGGGGCACGCCGCTGCGCGCCGCGATGGAGGGCTGATGGACCAGCAGCCGCCCCCGCGGTGGGACCCGCCCTCCGCGTGGGATCCACCCACGGCCTGGAAACGGCCGGTCGAGCCGCAGGCGGCACCGAGCCCGGGGCCCACCCAGCCGGCCTCCCCGCCGGCGTACGGCTGGCCCGCGCCCGCGGCGTCCGAACTGCCCGTCTGGTACCCGCCCCCGCCGAGCGACCCGCCCCTGGTCGGGCGGGAGCGCACCTGGGTTCCGGCGAGCCACTGGGTGGCGCTGGTGACCACCTGGCTGGGGCCGTTCGTGATCCTGATGACCGTGGGGGAGTCGCACCCCCGCGTGCGCGAGCACGCACTGGAATCGCTGAACTTCGAGATCACCTTCTGGTTCGGGATGCTGCTGGCCTCGCTCGGCACGTTCGTGCTCGTCGGCTACGTGTTCCTGGTGCTGCTGCCGATCCTGTGGGTGGTGCTGCGGGTGCTCGCCACGATCGACGCGGCCGCCGGCAAGAAGGTCCGCTATCCGCTCACCGTGCGCCTGGTGCGGTGACGTCGTGGGCATCGGGGTCCGCGGGGGTCGGGGCGGCACTAGACTCACTCCAGTGACGCGCGCCCTGCACCTGCTCGACCCGGTCGGCGACCCCAAGCCCAACGAGGAGTGCGGCGTCTTCGGCGTCTGGGCCCCCGGCGAAGAGGTCGCCAAGCTCACCTACTTCGGCCTGTTCGCGCTGCAGCACCGCGGCCAGGAGTCGGCCGGCATCTCGGTCAGCAACGGCGAACGCATCATGGTCTTCAAGGACATGGGCCTGGTCTCCCAGGTCTTCGACGAGCCCACGCTGAACTCCCTGCTCGGCCACCTGGCGATCGGGCACACGCGCTACTCGACCACCGGGGCGTCCGTCTGGAAGAACGCCCAGCCGACCTACCGCGCCACGCCCAACGGCGGGCTGGCGCTGGCGCACAACGGCAACCTGACCAATACCCCCGAGCTGGAGGCCTGGCTGCGCGAGCGCGACGCGCACGCCAAGGTCGCCAGCAAGGAATCGATGGACTCCACGAACGACACGTGGCTGGTCACCGCGCTGCTGGCGACCTTCACCGACTCGACGTGGGACGCCGCGCTCGCCGTGCTGCCCCGCCTGCAGGGCGCGTTCTGCTTCACGTTCATGGACGACAACGCCCTGTACGCCGCCCGCGACCCGCAGGGCGTGCGACCTCTGGTGCTCGGACGCCTCGAGCGCGGCTGGGTCGTCGCCTCCGAGACCGCGGCGCTGGACATCGTGGGCGCGACCTTCATCCGCGAGGTGGAGCCCGGCGAGCTGATCTGCGTCGACTCCGGCGGCCTCCGCTCGGCCCGTTTCGCCGAGGCCAACCCCAAGGGCTGCCTGTTCGAGTACGTGTACCTGGCCCGCCCCGACACCGTGATCGCCGACCGCCGCGTGCACACCACCCGTGTCGAGATCGGCCGCACGCTGGCGCTGGAGTCCCCGGTGGACGCCGACCTCGTCATCCCGACGCCCGAGTCCGGCATCCCGAGCGCGGTCGGTTACGCCGAGGCGTCCGGCATCCCCTACGGGCTGGGCCTGGTCAAGAACAGCTACGTGGGCCGCACGTTCATCCAGCCGTCGCAGACGCTGCGCCAGTTGGGTATCCGGCTGAAGCTGAACCCGATCAGAGACGTCATCGAGGGCAAGCGCCTGGTCGTCGTCGACGACTCGATCGTGCGGGGCAACACCCAGCGGGCGCTGGTGAAGATGCTGCGCGAGGCGGGCGCCGCCGAGGTGCATGTCCGGATCGCCTCCCCGCCCGTGGAGTGGCCCTGCTTCTACGGCATCGACTTCGCCACGCGCGCCGAGCTCATCGCGCCCGGCATGAACGTCGACGAGATCTGCCGTTCCATCGGCGCCGACTCCCTGGCCTACATCTCGCTGGAGGGGCTGGTCGCCTCCACCGGGCTGCCGAAGAAGCGGTTGTGCCGGGCGTGCTTCGACGGCCACTACCCGATCCCCGTGCCGCCCCGCGCGGCGGAGCAGATGCGCCTGATCGCGCAGGAAGGTGACGACGATGACTGAGGCCCGGAGCGCCTACGCCGCCGCCGGTGTCGACATCGAGGCCGGTGACCGCGCCGTCGAGCTGATGAAGGCCCACGTCGCGCGCACCCACCGCCCCGAGGTGCTGGGCGGGCTGGGCGGCTTCGCCGGGTTCTTCGACGCGTCGGCGTTCAAGGCCTACGACCACCCCGTGCTGGCCACCTCCACCGACGGCGTCGGCACGAAGGTCGCCATCGCGCAGGCCCTCGACAAGCACGACACCATCGGCTTCGACCTGATCGGCATGCTCGTCGACGACCTCGTCGTCGTGGGCGCCGAGCCGCTGTTCGTCACCGACTACATCGCCTGCGGCAAGGTGGTCCCCGAGCGGATCGCCGACATCGTCAAGGGCATCGCCGCCGCCTGCGAGGTCGCCGGCGCCGCGCTGCTGGGCGGTGAGACCGCCGAGCACCCCGGCCTGCTGGAGGCCGACGAGTACGACATCGCCGGCGCCACCACGGGCGTCGTGGAGCGCTCGAAGATCCTCGGGCCGGACCGCGTCCGGGCCGGCGACGTGGTCGTCGCGCTGGCGTCCTCGGGCCTGCACTCCAACGGCTACTCGCTGGTGCGCCACGTGCTGCTCAACCAGGCCGGCTGGGCGCTGGACCGCGACGTCCCCGAACTCGGCACAAGGCTGGGGGAGACCCTGCTCACGCCGACGCAGGTCTACGCGCGCGACATCCTCGCGCTCGTCGACGCCGCCGAGGTGCACGCGATCAGCCACGTCACCGGCGGCGGCCTGGCCAACAACCTGGCCCGGGTGCTGCCCGCCGGCGTCGCCGCGACCCTGCGTCGCGACAGCTGGACGCCGCCCGCGATCTTCTCCCTGGTGCAGCAGGTCGGCAAGGTGAGCCAGCCCGACATCGAGGCGACCCTCAACATGGGCGTCGGCATGGCGTTGGTGGCCCCCGCCGAGTCCGTCGACCAGCTGGTGCGCACGGCGTCCGAGCGTGGGCTGGAGGCCTGGGTGCTCGGGGAGACGCAGGCCGTCGAGGGCCCGGCACGGGTCGAGATGGCGGGGGAGCACGCGGGCTGAGCCGCACCCCCTGACACGCGCAGCCGGTTGCCGCGCGTGTGTACGGACCTGCTTTGTCCCGCCCCGGAACTCGGGTACCATCGGCCTCACGACAGACACATCCTCACGCGGCTAGACCGCCAGAAATGCTAAGGGGGTCGACCCGGACATGGGGCGCGGCCGTGCAAAGGCGAAGCAGACCAAGGTCGCTCGCGATCTCAAGTACCGTACCTTCGACACGGACTTCTCTTCTCTCGAACGCGAACTCCGGGGCGGTCAGTCGTCCTGGACCGAGTCGCCGGCCGAGGAGGAGACCGACGAGTACGAAGACCCGTACGCGGAGGATGACGAAGACGACGACGAGGGCGATGACTACGTCGAGCAGGGCCGCAACTACGGCTGAGCCCGCTCCCGACGAGGTGCTCTCCCTTCCACCCGAAGTACCGGTGCCCGACGAGGTGCCGCAGGGCTGGCGTCCCGACACGCTGCTGGACGGCTTCGAGAGCCTCACGCTGACGCTCGAGACCGAGTCCCTGCCCGACGAGGGTGACGAACCCCTGTGCGCGACGCTCGTGCGTCGCGTCGACCCCCGCCTCCGCACGGCGACGCGCGCCGTCGTGCACGTGCACGGGTGGAACGACTACTTCTTCCACCCCCACGTGGCGGACTTCTGGGAGGACCAGGGCTTCGCCTTCCACGCCCTCGACCTGCGCCGCTACGGTCGCAGCCTGCGGCCCGGCCAGCTGCGCGGCTACATCGCCGACCTCGACGACTACGCCGAGGAGCTCGACGCCGCCCTCGCGGTGGTGCGGGAGTCCCACGACAGCGTGCTGCTGACCGGGCACTCGACGGGCGGGCTGACGGTGTCGCTGTACGCGAGCCAACGCCCCGGCGCGCTGGCCGGGCTGGTGCTCAACTCGCCGTGGCTCGACATGTGGGGCCCGCCCGCGGTCACCTCGATGCTCAAGCCGCTGCTGCGCGAGTGGAGCAAGCGGGCGCCGACGTCGGTGTTCCCGGTGCCCGAGTCGGAGGAGAACGTCTACGCCCGCGCCATGCACGCCTCGCACGGCGGCGAGTGGGACTACTCCTTCGACCTCAAGACCGAGGCGGCCGAGCCGATCCGGGTCGGCTGGTTCCGGGCGATCCTGCAGGGCCACGCCCGCGTGGCGCGCGGCCTCGACATCGACTGCCCCGTGCTGGTCACCACCTCGGGCAGGACGCTGTGGCTGCGCCGCTACAGCGACGAGGCCCGCGAGGCCGACATCGTGCTCGACGTGAACCGCATCAACGCCGTCGCGTGGCGGCTGGGGCCGCTGGTGACGACCGCCCGCATCGAGGGCGGCACCCACGACCTGGCGCTCTCGCCGCTCGACGCGCGGAGGCGCTGGTTCGAGGCCATCGCGACGTGGGTGCGCGCGTACGCGCCCCCACCGCTGCCGCTCGAGGACTGACCAGCCGGGCGGTCAGCCCGTGACCACCCACGTGGACGCCGCCGCGCGCCGGCCAGCGAGGTCGTGCACGACCGCGCGGTACTCCAGCACCGCACCCGGCCCGAGCTCACGGGTGTCGTGGAACACCCGGAAGTCGGGGTTGTCGTCGGTGCCCAGCGGCTGCCAGTCGGCCACCCCGAGCGGGCGCACCCAGAAGCTCACCTCGGTGAACCCGGACGCCTCGACGGCGGCCTCGAGCTCCACCCGACCCTTCACCTCGGACCCCGCGGCGAGGTCGAGGCCGACGGTGGGGGCGGCGTCCGGCTGCGGCATGGGGGCGGTGCCCCGCAGCACGACCGCCGACAGCGGCGGGACCGGGAACACCAGCGCCCCGTCGGCCGCCGCGGTGGTCCCGGGGCCGCCTGGGGTGTCGCCGACGGCGAGCGACTCGAACGCCACGCCGGGCGACCAGGTCGTGACCTTGGCCTCGCGCTCCATGACCGAGTTGTTGAGCGCGACCACGTACTCGGTGCCGGTGGCCCGGTCGATGCGGGAGAACGCCAGCACGCCCGGGCCCGAGCCCGCCTCCCGCGTGATCTGGGCACCGTCGGCGAGCGCGGGGTGCTCCTCGCGCAGCGCCGCGAGCGCGGCGAGGCGGCGGTACAGCGGGTGGTCGATGTCGTAGCGGTCGCGCGCGCCCGGCTCGGCGCCGACGACCTGCTCCTGCGCGTACTGCTCCACCTGGGTGGCGAACAGGCTCTGCCGGGCGTCCTGGTCGCCGCCGCTGCCGACGAGGCCCTGCTCGTCGCCGTAGTAGACCACCGGCTGGCCGCGGGACAGGAACATCAGGTCGTGCGCCAGCGCGGTGCGGGCCAGCAGTTCGTCGCCCTCGACGGCGCCGCGGAGCATCCCGGCGACCCGGCCCATGTCGTGGTTCCCAACGAAGGTCGGCAGCTGGTAGGCGTTGCTGTCGGCGTCGGTGTAGCGGTCGTCCTCGGCCCAGACCGCCGCCATCTCCTGGGTGCCGGTGCCGCGGGCGAACTTCAGCGCCCCCTCCTGGAAGCCAAAGTCGAGCGCCGCCGGGAGCTTGCCCGTCGTCGTGTAGCGGCTGGTCAGGGTCGCGTCGGTGGAGTAGACCTCGCCGAACATGAAGAAGTCGTCGTTGCCGGCCTCTGCCGCCGCGGTGCGCATGCGCTCGGCGAAGACCTGCCAGAACTCGATGTTCACGTGCTTGACCGTGTCGATGCGGAACCCGTCGATGCCGAAACGGACCCACTCGGCGTAGACCTCGGACATGCCCTCGACCACCTCGGGGCGCTCGGTGAACAGGTCGTCCAGGCCGAAGAAGTCGCCGTACTCGTCGGACTCGCCGCTGAACGTCGAGTTGCCCCGGTTGTGGTACATCGTCGGGTCGTTCAGCCATTCCGGGGCCTTGACGGTGGCGTCCTCGGGGCGCGGGAAGACCGGGGTGTACGGGAACGACGTGGCGGCGTCCAGTGCGGGGAAGTCGGGGCTGCCAGCCAGCGCCCGGTCGTCGAACTCGTTGCCCTGCGCGTCCTTGTACGGCTCGATCGTCTTGCCGACGTAGGCGTTGCGGTCCTCGGCGCGCGCGATGACGTCGGCGGTGTGGTTGGCCACCACGTCCATGAACACCTTCATCCCGCGCGCGTGCGCGGCGTCGACCAGCTCGCGCAGCGCCTCGGTGCCGCCCAGGTGCGGGTCGACCTGCGTGAAGTCGGTGATCCAGTAGCCGTGGTAGCCCGCGCTGGCGTTGTCGCCCTCGCCCTGGACGGGCTTGTTGACCAGCGGGGGCGTGATCCAGATCGCGGTGGCGCCCAAGCCCTGCACGTAGTCGAGCTTCTCGGTCAGGCCGCGCAGGTCGCCGCCGTGGTAGTAGGCCTTGTGGGTGGGGTCGAGGCCGGTGGCCCTCCGGTCGCCGGCCAGGCCGCCGGCGTCGTTGCCCGGGTCGCCGTTCGCGAAGCGGTCGGTCATCACGAAGTAGATCCGCTCGCGGGTCAGCGCCGAGCGCAGGGACGCCTGGGCGAGGTCGGCGTCCTCGGGCAGCTCGGCGCCCGCCGGCGTCGGGGGCTCGGCCCGCACGACGTGGCCGGCGGGGTCGTAGGTGAACCGGACCTTCGCCGGGCCGGGCAGGGAGAGGGCGAGGTTGTCGCCGTCGCGGGCTCCGCGGGCGCCGTAGTTCTCCTCCCAGCCGCCGGTGCGGGTGACCTTGAACTCGTGGCCGCCGGCGGGAAGGTCGAGCTCGACGCTGTGGCGGCCATCGGTGGGGGTCATACCGGTCTCGCCGCACGAGACGTCCCACTCGGTTGCGCAGCCGACGGCGGGCTGGAAGCTGCCGACGAGCGTGAACTCCGCGGGCGGGCGCGGCTGGGTGCAGCCGGTGCTCATCACGGCCGCCGTGGCCACGAGTGCTGCGGCGAGGGCTCGGGTCTTCATGGTCCTCCTGTGGTCAGGAAGAACCATAGCGCGCGCCCGAACAGGGTCAGGGGAGGGAGAGGGCCTCGGACGCCGCGCGCTCGGCCTGGGCGACGTACCCGCCCCCGAAGAGCACGGCGTGGACCAGCAGCGGGTGCACCTGGTGCAGGGGGACCAGATCGCGCCAGCGGTCGGGCAGGTGCTCGGACGCCTCGGCGTACGCCGCCAGCACCCGGCCCAGTTGTGGGGCGCCGAACAGGGCGAGCATGGCGAGGTCGGTGATCCGGTGGCCGCCGTGCGCGGCCGGGTCGATGAGGGCCGCGCCGGTGGGCGTCCAGAGGAGGTTGCCGCTCCACAGGTCGCCGTGGATGCGCGCGGGCGGGGCGGCGTCGTCGAAGTCGCCGGCCTTGAGTCGGTCGCACAGGGCCTCGAAGACCGGGTGGCGCGCGGCGTGGAGGTAGGGGCGGATCCGGTGTCGGGCGTAGAAGGTGCCCCAGGTCGCCTCGGTGCGGAGGGGGAGCGGGGCGTCGCCGATGTAGCCGTCGGCGTCCCAGCCCGCCGGCGGGGCGCCGAACGCGGGCGCGCCCGCGTCGTGGAGGGCGGCGAGGTCGCGCCCGAACGCCTCGGCCGCCTGCAGGGTGGCGGGAGCGTGGGGGAGGCGCTCGAGCTCGATGGCGTCGTCGTCGACCGCCAGCACCCGGGCGACGCGGACCGCGCCGGCGTCCGCCAGCCACGCGAGCCCGGCGGCCTCGACGCGGAAGAAGCCTGGCGGGGCACCCCGGCGGTGCTTGCGGAGGGTCTCCATGGGGCCAGTCTGGCGCACGGTCGCGGACCCCGCCGAGTGGGGAAACGCGAAACGCGAGCCCGAGGGGCTCGCGCTTGCTGGTGTTGGTGGCCAGGACCGGGGTCGAACCGGTGACCTTCCACTTTTCAGGCGGACGCTCGTACCAACTGAGCTACCTGGCCGTGCTCTGGAAAGAGCAGCGACCCCGACGGGACTCGAACCCGCGACCTCCGCCGTGACAGGGCGGCGCGCTAACCAACTGCGCTACGGGGCCTCTTGTGAAGGCCGCTGCCCTCTCGGACAGCTTGAGAAGCATAGCGTGAAGCTCCGGGGGAGAAAAATCGAGGGGCGGCCGGGGTGGTGAGGGGCGTCCGGAACCGCCCCGGGACGGCGAACGGCCCCGGCCAGAACGTGTCTGGCCGGGGCCGTTGCCGTCGCATCCCCAACGGGATTCGAACCCGCGCTGCCGCCTTGAAAGGGCGGAGTCCTAGGCCGCTAGACGATGGGGACAGGGCTGCCCCAGCATAGGGCACGCCCGATCCCGCCCCCAATTCAGCGGCTCGCGCCGGAGGCTCAGGCGGCCTTCTTCTCGGTGGCGAACTCGCCCGCGCGGACGGCGGCCATGGCCTTGGTCCAGACGACGAGCTGGTCGAGCATGCCCAGCACCTGGCCGGGGGCACCGTCGGTCGGGGCGAAGGTGGAGAAGTTCTCGAAGTCGTGGAACAGCGAGAGGCCGGCGGCAGCGCGCACGTGGGCGACCTGCTGCTCGGACAGGATGCCGCGCAGGTGCTCGATGGCGCGGGCGCCACCGGCCGAGCCGTAGCCGACGAAGCCGGCGGCCTTGTTGTTCAGCTCGGTGTAGAGGTAGTCGAGGGCGTTCTTCAGCGAGCCGGTGAGCGAGTGGTTGTACTCGGCCACGACGAACACGTAGCCGTCGAACTCGTTGATCTTCTCGCTCCACGCCGTGGCGGCCGGGTCGTCACTGGGGCCCCAGGCCGGGGAGGTGGGGGAGTCCCACACCGGCAGGTTGAACGCGGCGGTGTCGACGACCTCGTAGGTGGCGTCGCCGCGGGCGTCCGCGAGCTCCTTGACCCACTGCGCGATCTCCAGGCTCTTGCGGGCCTCGCGGGTGGAACCGGTGATGATGGCGATCTTCACGTCTCTCCTCAATTGCTTGAAATGTCAACTAAAGACTAGCCGGGGTGGGTGCTGGAGGCAAACCGTGGCCGTGGTTGTCAGCCGAAGGCCTGGCCGAGCAGCATCCACGCCGGCACGCTCGCCAGCGCGAGCCCTGTCTGCACCGCGGTGATCGAGGCCATCAGCGGGGCGTCGCCGCCGAGGCGGCGGGCGAGCACGTACGCGCTGGAGGCGGTCGGCAGGGAGAGGAACACCAGCGCGACCACCGCGGCGTCGCCGCGCAGGCCGAACAGGTGGGTCAGGGCGATGGCGGTGGCGGGCATGACCGCGAGCCGGAGCAGCGTGGAGACCGCGATGGGGCGCGCCTGCGCGCCGCCCTCGGGACGCCGCAGCCCCGAGCCCACGCACAGCAGGCCGATCGGCAGCGCCGCCTGGCCGAGGATGCTCAGCGTGGCCGCCGCGATGCCCAGCACCGCCGCTGGCAGGGCGGCGCCCAGCACGGGGGCGGTGGGGGCGCGGAGCAGGTTCAGGCCGAGTCCGATCAGGCAGGACACCACCAGCGGGTTGGTCGCGATCGCCTTCAGCACCCCCACGCCGCGGATCTCGGCGTGCCCGTGGCGCGCCAGGACGAACGTCGACAGCACGTTGACGATGGGGACCATCACCGCGTTGGCGAAGGCCGCCAGCGCGACGCCCTGCTGCCCGAACAGGGTCGAGGCGATCACCAGGCCCACGTAGTTGTTGAACCGGATCGCGCCCTGGAACACCGAGGTGAAGGCCGGCCCGTCGTCGGTCGCCACCCGCCGCAGGAGCGTCGTGACCGTCGCCCCGACGAGGGTCGTCGCCGCGAGCACGAGCGCCATCGTGCCCACCTGCACCGAACCGAAGTCGGCCCGGGCGAGGGTGACGATGAACAGGGCGGGCAGCAGGAAGTTGTAGGTCAGGCCCTCGACGCCCACCCAGAACGGCTCACCGAAGCCGCCCTGACGGCGCAGCAGGGCGCCGAACCCGATGAGGAGCGCGGTCGGCACGAGGGCCGACGCGATGGTGACGAGGTCCATGGACGCCGTGCGCCCCGGTCAGTCGGTGGCCGGCCGGGCCGCGTCGATCTTCGCCTTCGCCCCGTCGAGCCACTGCTGGCAGATCGCCGCGAGCTTCTCGCCGCGCTCCCACAGCTCCATCGACGTGGACAGGGGCACGTTGCCCGACTCGAGCTGACGCACCACCTCGACCAGCTGGTCGCGGGCTTCTTCGTAGGAGAGCTGCTCCTCGTCGCTCATGCGTGCTCCTTGTCGTGGTCGTGCTCGTGCGGTTCGACGTCGATGACGGCGGCCGCGATGTCGCCGTCGATGAGGCGGGCGATGATCGTCTCGTCGGGCTCGACGTCGGTGATGGAGGACACCGTGCGCCCGTCGTCGGTGGTCAGGATGGCGTAGCCGCGCTGCAGGGTGGCTCGCGGCGACATTGAGCGCACGCGGAGCAGGTTCGCCTCCAGCTGGACCTGCTCCCGCTCCACGGCCTGGCGCACCCCGCGCCCCAGTCGCCCGCGGAGTTCGGCCACCCGCTCCGACGCGAGCACCACCGCGCCCGAGGGGTCACGGAGCACCGGGCGGGAGCGCACGGCGTCCAACCCCTGTTGCTCGGAGCGCACCCGCTGGGTGATCGCGGCGCGCAGCCGGTCGAGCCCGACGCCGATGATGCGGGCCTCCTCGGCCGCGTCGGGCACCACGCGCTTGGCCGCGTCGGTCGGCGTCGAGGCGCGCCAGTCGGCCACCAGGTCGAGGATCGGGGTGTCGGTCTCGTGCCCGATCGCCGACACTACCGGGGTGCGGCAGGCGAACACGGTGCGGGCGAGCCCCTCGTCGGAGAAGGGCAGCAGGTCCTCCAGCGAGCCACCGCCGCGGGCGACGATGATGACGTCGACCTCGGGCTGGGCGTCGCACCAGCGCACGGCCGCGGCCACCTGCTCGGCGGCCTGGTTGCCCTGCATCGCCGCGTAGCGCGGCACCACGACGGCGGCCGGCCAGCGGCGGCGCACGTTCTCGACGACGTCGCGCTCGGCCGCCGACTCGCGCGCGGTGACCAGCCCGATCTGCCGGGGCAGGAAGGGGAGCCGCTTCTTGAGGTCGGGGTTGAACAGGCCCTCGGCCTGCAGGGCCCGCTTGCGCTGCTCGAGGTGCGCCAGCAGCCGGCCCTCGCCGGAGGGGCGCAGGTCGCGGCAGGCGAAGCTGAGCGAGCCGTTGCCGGGGTAGAGGGTGGCCTTCACGTACGCCGCGACGAGGGTGCCCTCGGTGATCGGGCCGGCCGCATCGAGCGTCACGGTGTCGATCGTGACCGTCACGCTGACGTCGGCGAGCTTGTCGCGCAGGGTGAGGAAGTGCAGCGTGCTGCCCGCGCGCCGCTTGAGCTGGATGACCTGGCCCTCGACCCAGATCGCCCCGGTGCGCTCGACCCACTCCTTGAGCGCCCGGACCACGTCGCGCAGCGGCTGCGGCTGGTCGGGGGAGCTGGTCATCGGCACGTCTCCGAGCCTAACGGGGCTGGCCGACATTCACCGCACGGGGGAGACTGGGGCATGGACCGAGCCCTCGACGACGCCTTCGCGGCGGTGCCGCGGGCCGACTTCCTGCCGCACGACCAACGCGCGTACGCCCACCAGGACCGCCCGCTGGCGATCGGGTTCGGGGCCACCAACTCCCAGCCGTGGACCGTGCGCTACATGCTGCGGCTGCTCGACGCCCGCCCCGGCGACCGGGTACTCGACGTGGGCAGTGGCTCGGGCTGGACGTCCGGGCTGCTCGGGTGGATCGCCGGCGAGGCGGGCGAGGTCGTGGGCGTCGACATCGTGCCGGAGCTGGTCACGATGGCCCGCGAGCACCTCGCCGGGCGCTTCGGTTGGGTGCGGTTCGAGCTCGCCCGGCGGGGGGAGCTCGGCTGGCCGGACGGGGCCCCGTGGGACCGCATCCTCGTCTCGGCGGCCGGCTCGGCCGTGCCCCAGGCGCTCGTCGACCAGCTCGCCCCGGGCGGGCGCATGGTGGTTCCCGTCGAGCACGACATGTGGGTCGTCGACAAGGACGCCGCGGGCGTGGTCACCCGGCGCACCACCGGCGACCGGTTCAGCTTCGTGCCCCTGCGCTGACTCAGATGGGCATCTTCTCGTTGTAGACGCTCTGGTAGTCCTCGTGCGGCAGGGCGTCCAGCACGGCGGCGGCCTCGTCGGCCGACAGCTCGGCCCGAGCCTCCCCGACCATGCCCTCCTCGCGGGCGCGCACCAGCGCCTCCAGAGCCCCGCCAGGGCCGGTGACCTGGTCGAGCAGCTCCTGGTTGTGCACCTCGTGCAGCTGGATCAGGTCCAGCCGGTCGGTCCGCAGCCGTTCGAGCGACCGGTTGATGGACGCCCAGGCTGCCTCGGCGTCCCGCTCGTTGGTCTTGCTGGCGAGGAAGACCCGGTCGCGGATCGCGGGCATGAAACCGCCGAGCCGCTCCTCGGAGACGCCGTAGCTCGCGGCGGTGTCGATGTGGTTGACGCCGGCGTCGAGTGCGGCGGTGACCGAGGCCTCCGCCACGTCGGGGGTGACCTCCCACAGCGAGGCCGCACCGTAGATCAACACCGAGGACTCATGGCCGAGCCGGCCCAGGCGGCGGTACTCCATGGGCCGACCCTACGCCGAACCGCCGGGGAAGGGGGTGGGTCCGGTCACCTAGACTGGCCCGCATGACCAAGAGCGTTGTCGTCGCTGCCCCGCGCGGGTACTGCGCCGGGGTGGACCGTGCCGTCGTGACCGTCGAGAAGGCGCTCGACCTGTACGGGCCGCCGGTGTACGTGCGCAAGCAGATCGTCCACAACAGGCACGTCGTCGAGGACCTGGAGGCGCGCGGCGCCATCTTCGTCGAGGAGCTCGAGGAGGTGCCCGAGGGCTCCACCGTGGTGTTCTCGGCGCACGGCGTGAGCCCGGCGGTGCACGCCGAGGCCGCCGACCGGCAGCTCAAGACGATCGACGCCACCTGCCCGCTGGTCACGAAGGTGCACAACGAGGCCAAGCGCTTCGCCAACGAGGGCCACCAGATCCTGCTCATCGGCCACGCCGGCCACGAGGAGGTCGAGGGCACGATGGGCGAGGCGCCCGACCGCACGATCCTGGTCGAGCACCCCGACGACGTCGCCGGCGTCGAGGTCGAGGACCCGTCGAAGGTCGCGTGGCTCTCCCAGACCACCCTGAGCGTCGACGAGACGTGGGAGACGGTCGGCAAGCTGCGCGAGAAGTTCCCGCTGCTGGTCAGCCCGCCCTCCGACGACATCTGCTACGCCACGCAGAACCGCCAGCAGGCCGTCAAGCAGATCGCCGCCGACGCCGACCTCGTCATCGTCGTCGGCTCGCGGAACTCCTCCAACTCGGTCCGGCTGGTCGAGGTGGCGCTCGAGGCAGGGGCCAAGGCGTCCCACCGCGTCGACAACGCGGGCGAGATCGACGAGGCCTGGCTCGAGGGCGTCGAGAAGGTGGGCGTCACCTCCGGTGCGTCCGTGCCCGACGACCTCGTGCAGGGCGTGCTGCGCTACCTCGAGCAGCGGGGCTACCCGCAGGCCGTCGAGGAGCGCCTGACCGAGGAGAACCTGACGTTCTCGCTGCCGCCCGAACTGCGCAAGGACCTCAAGGCCCGCGGCTGACCTCTGCAGACGCACCTCGAAACGCGATCCGCGCCCGCTCGAGCGGGCGCGGATTCACGTTCGGGGTGCGTTTGGCGCGCGGGTCCTACAGGCCCAGGTCCTTGGCGAGCTGCTTGGCCTCCTTCTTCGGCCCGCGCGAACCCCACCAGTCGCCGGCGCGGAACTTCGCCTCGCCCAGGTCCTCGAGCGCGGTGACGAGCTCGCGCCCCCAGGTGCCTGCATCGGACGCCGCGAGCGGGCGCAGCGCGTCCACCAGCGACTGGCTCGCCGCGAGGACGTCGCGGCGGTTGCCAGAGGTCCGGGCGGCCTGCAGGGCAGACCGGGCCTCCTCCAGGTCGCCGAACCCGGACGCCGCGGGCTGCGGCTCCGGCTCCCACACCGGTTCCGGGGTCGGCTCGGGCACGTACACCGGCTCCGGCTCTGTAACCACGACGGGCTCGGGCTGTGTCACGGGCTCGGGCTCCGGCTGCACAACGGGCTCGGGCTCGACCACGGGCTCGGGCTCGGGAACCACGACGGGCTCGGGCTCGACGACGGGCTCGGGAACCACGACAGGCTCGGGCTCGACCACCGGCTTGGGCTCCCAGACCGGTTCCGGCTCGGGTTCGATGGCGGGCTCGGGCTCCCAGACCGGCTCCGGCTCGACGACGGGCTCGGGCTCGGGCTCCTGCTCCACGACGGGCTCGGGCACGACGACGGGCTCGGGCTCGGGCTCCTGCTCCACGACGGGCTCGGGAACGTACGCCGGTTCCGGCTCCGGCTCCGGCACCACGACCGGCTCGGGGCGAGTGACGACCGGCGCCTCCTCGACCACGGGTGCCTCGGGCGCCGGCACGGCCAGCGGCGCGCGCGTCGCGGCGGCGAGGGCGTCAGCGTCGGACAGGTTCGACCACGACGGGGTCGGCAGCGGCGACCGGGTGGCGACGCCCCGCGCGCGGTCGCGCGCGAAGGCCTCGTCGGGCACCCCGGCGTACAGGTCCGAGGGCGTGCCCTCCCGCAGCCCGGCCAGCAGCGCGTGGAACTCGCGCAGCGACCGCTCGGCGGCCTCCTGGTCACCGGAGGCGCGCTCCGCCTCGGCGCGCTGCAGGGCGGCCCCGGCCAGCGCGGCGGCGTGCCCGGCCGGGCGGCGCAGCGATGCGTAGCGATCGAACAACGAGGCCAACGCCTCGGCGGCCTCCGCGTGTTCGTCGCGTCGCACGAGCACGCGGGCCAGTTCGGTGACGGCGGCGAATTGCGCCCCGAGGCTGTCGCCCACCGTCGCCTCCGAGGCGGCCAGCTCACCGGCGATCTCCGCGGCGCGGCCGGCGGCGTCCAGGGCCTCGTCGTCGCGACCGAGGGCCACCAGGTCGTGCGCGAGGTCGGCGACCGTGCGGGCCAGGGCGTCCCGGGCGGGCCAGCCCCACCGCGTCACCTGCCCGGCCAGGAACTCGGCCAGGCTTCGGCGCTCGGCGAGCCCCGCGTCCACCTGGCCCGAGCCCAGCAGGCGGTCGGCGAGGTCGCGGCGGGCGGCCACGAGCGGCCCGAGCACGCGCGAGGCCCAGACCTCCGCCACCCGCCCGGACGAACCGAGCACCGGCCCGGCGACCGCAGCGGCGGCGTCCACTGCCTCGCGCGTCAGCGCGACCGCGTCGTGAGGCACCCCGGCAACCCAGCGGGCATCGGCGGCCAACGTGAGGGCGTCCACCAGCAGCGAGGCGTCCTCGCCACCGGCCAGCCCGCCCTCACGCGCCCGGGCCGCCGCGGCGTCCGCGTACGCGTTGGCGGTGCCGACGTCGCCGGTGGCGAGCGCCGACCGCGCCTCCGCCATCAGCAGCCAGGTCGCGGTGCGCGCGCCGACGTGGGGGGTGAGGTCGACGTGGGGGAGGAGGCGGGTCCAGCCGCGCAGCGCGGCGGCCATCTGCCCGCCGGGGCCAGGGTGGCCGGCGCCGACCTGTGTGACCGCGAGGTGGGTGGTGGCGGTGAAGAACCGGACCCCGTCGTCGATCGGGGTGAACGGGCCGACCGCGCCGTGGGTGGCGACGAGCCGGTTGGCGCGGGTGAGCGCGTCCTGGGCGTCCTCGACGGCGGCGACGTACTGGTGCCCCAGCAGGCGCTGCGCGGTCAGCTCGTTGAGCGCGTCGGTCAGGCGCTCGGCGACCGACTCGTCGGACGCGGCCCAGCCCCGCAGCTTCTTGACCTCGGACGCCAACTCCTTGAGCTGCCGTCCGCGGTGGTCGGACGTGGGGTGTGCCATGGCGCGTCGCTCTCGATCGGTGGTCGGGTGGGCCCTCGCCATCCTAGCGACGCGCCTCGCGGGGGCCCTCCGGTGGCCCTTCATACGGGCGGGGGTATCCTTGGTGCACCGACTCGCATCAGGAGGCCCGCATGGAGCTCGATCCCGCCGACATGGACACCGTCGTCAAGCGGCTCAAGCGCGCCCAGGGCCAGCTCGGCGGCATCATCGCGATGATCGAGTCCGGCCGCGAGTGCGAGGACATCGTCACGCAGCTCGCCGCCGTTTCGAAGGCGATCGACCGCGCCGGCTTCCTGACGATCTCCACCGGGCTGAAGTCGTGCATGGCCGACCCCGAGCACAACCCGATGGACACCGCCAAGCTCGAGAAGCTGTTCCTCTCGCTGGCCTGATCAGGCCTTGGCGTCGGGGCCGGACGGCTCGACGTCGCCCTTCACCACCGTCGGCGCGGCACCCTCGCGGCTGGCGAACCGGTCGATGATCGAGGTGAGGTCGTAGCCGGTGGTGTCCTTGACCAGCTGCAGCGTCTGCATCAGGTTCTCCGACACCTGCTTGGGCAACGCGGCCGCCCCGTCGGTCGAGACCACGGTCAGCTTGTCGATGGACGCCAGCGGCGCGGCCACCTTCTCGGCCATCGCCGGGAGCACCTCGACCAGCATCTGCAGGACGGCGGCGTCGTTGTAGTGCGCGAACGCCTCGGCGCGCTTGTCCATCGCCTCGGCCTCGGCCTGGCCGACGGCCAGCACCGCGGCTGCCTGCGCCTCGCCCTCGGCCCGGACGGCCGCGGCCTCGGCGATACGGCGGGCCTTCTCGGCCTCGCCGCGCTTGGCACCCTCGATCGCCTCGGCCTCGGCCAGCGCCGAACGGCGAGACTTCTCGCCCTCACCGGTCAGGCGGGCCTTCTCGGCCTCGGCCTCGGCGTTCGCGATGGACGCCGCCTTGCTGGCCTCGGCGGTCAGGATCGCGGCCTGGCGCCTCGCGGCCGCCTCTGTCTCCACGCGGTAGCGCTCGGCGTCGGCGGGCTTGCGCACCTCGGTGTCGAGCTGGCGCTCCTTCAGGGCGGCCTGCGCCACGGCGACCTTCTCCTGCTCGAGCAGGATCGCCTGGTCGCGGTCGGCCTGGGCCAGCGGGCCGGACGCTGCCGCCTGGGCCCGCGCGGCGTCCGTCTCGGCCTGGATCTCGGCCTGGCGCAGGACGAGCGCCCGCTGGGACACAGCGATCTGCTCCTCGGCGACGATGCGCGCCTGCTCGGCCTCGCGGCGGGCCTCGGCCTCGGCGACCGCGGCGAGGCGGCCGACCTTGGCGGACTCGGGGCGCCCGAGGTCGGAGAGGTAGCTACCGTCGTCGGTGATGTCCTGGATCTGGAAGGTGTCGAGCACCAGGCCCTGGCCGGTCAGTGAGGACTCCGACTCATCCGTGACCCGCTGGGCGAAGGCCGCGCGGTCGCGGATGATCTGCTCGACGGTCAGCGAACCGACGATCGAGCGCAGCGAGCCGGCGAGGGTCTCCTGGGTGAAGGTCTCGATCTCGTCCTGCTGGGAGAGGAAGCGCTGGGCCGCGGCGCGGATCGAGTCCTCGTTGCCGCCGACCTTGACGATCGCGACGCCGTCGACGTTGAGCTTGATTCCCTGGCCCGACACGGCGTTGCGGATGGTGACCATGATGCGGCGCGAGCTCAGGTCGAGCACGTGCAGCCGCTGGATGAACGGGACCACGAAGACGCCGCCGCCCATGACCACCTTCTGGCCCGACAGGTCGGTCGACATCAGCCCGGTCTCGGGGTTGACGACCTCCTTGCCCTTGCGGCCGGTGATGATGTAGGCCTCGTTGGGTTTGGCGACCTTGTAGCGGCTCGCGACGAGCAGGCCGACGAGGACGAGCAGGACGAGCAGGCCGCCGATGGCGATCAGGAAGTCGGGCACGGGGTGGATCCTCTCTGGGGTGGGGCTACGGGGTCAGTTCGTGGGGCTCGCTGGCGAGCCGCACCTCGACGGCGGTGGGGGAGACGACGGCCGAGACCCACACCTCGGTGCCGGTCTCGATCGGGCGGTCGGCGCGGGCGCTGAACTTGCGGACGTGGCCGCCCGCGACCAGCCGGACCTCGCCGTAGCCGGCCTCGGGGATCGCCGTGATCACGCGGGCGGGCGCGCCGACGAGGGAGTCGGAGCGGAAGGTGTGCCGGGCGTCGTGCTTCAGCTTGCGGGTGAGCCAGACCGCGCCCCAGGCGGCGGCCGCGCCGATGACGACACCGGACGCCACCGCCACGGCCATGTTGTCGACCAGGGACAGGCCCAGCGCGCCGCCGAAGCCGAAGGCGCCGACGAACGCGCTGATCGAGGAGATGGAGAAGAGGTCGCTGTCCAGGGCGTCGAGTTGCAGGACGCCGTCGAGCACGTCACCGACCACCAGGGCCACCACGGCGAGGACGATGCCGATCGCGCCGATGATGAGGAACGGGGTCACAGGTGGGCCCTTTCGCTGGTTGGGACCAGTCTACCGGCTCGGGCCGGCCGGCCCGGGGCCCCGATCGCGCTCGCGGCGCCAGCGGAGGAAGGTGATGACAGCCAGGGCCGCGATGAGCACGAGGGCCCCGACGCCCGTCCATGGCACCTCGCCCGAGGTCGTCCAGCGGAGCACGACGTCGGAACCCAGCAACACCAGGAGGCCGAGTTGGATGAGCAGCAGCACGGGTGTCCTCACCCGGCCGACCCTATCGGAGGGGTCCGCCGGGCGAGGCCGGTCGTTCAGGCCTGCGCGGCTCGGCCCGCGGCCCAGGTCTTGTAGCCGCCGTCGAGGTTGACGGCGTCGCGACCGAGCTGGCTGAGGATGCGGACGGCCGTGTGGCCCCGGATGCCCACCGCGCAGTGCACCACGAGCAGGCCCTCGGGCAGCTCGGCGACGCGGTCGCGGAGCTCGTCGACCGGGACGAGCCACGCGCCGGGGATCGACCCGGCCTCGAACTCGCCCGGGGTGCGGACGTCGACGACGGTCGCCCCGTCGGCGACGGCGGCCTCGAGCTCGTGCCACTGGATCGAGCGGGTCACGCCCGAACGGAGGTTGTCGGCGACGTGGCCGAGCATGTTCACCGCGTCCTTGGCCGAGCCGTAGGGCGGGGCGTAGGCGAGCTCGAGCTCGGCGAGGTCGGACGCCGTGAGGCCGCCCGTGATCGCGGTCGCGATGACGTCGATGCGCTTGTCCACGCCCTCGCCGCCGACGCCCTGGGCCCCCAGGATCGCGTCGGTGACAGGGTCGACGAGCAGTTTCAGGGCCATGCCCTCCGCGCCGGGGTAGTAGCCGGCGTGCGAGGCCGGGTGGGTGTGGATCGCACGGTAGGGGCGTCCGGACGCCTGGAGGCGCTTCTCGTTCGCGCCCGTGGCGGCGACGGTGAGGTCGAAGACCTTGACGATCGCGGTGCCGAGCACCGGGCGGTTGGACGTGGACAGGCCCGCGATGTGGTCGGCGACGCGGCGCCCCGCGAGGTTGGCGGTGTTCGCCAGCGGCACCAGCGTCGCGCCGCCGTCGAGGGCGTCGACCTTCTCGACCGCGTCGCCCACGGCGTAGATGTCGGGGTCGTTCGTGAGGTGGTTCGCGTCGACCGCGATGCCACCACGCTCGCCGACGGTGAGGCCGGCCTCGGTGGCCAGCGTCGTGTCGGGGCGGACGCCGATCGCCGCGACCACCACGTCGGCGGGCAGCTCGGTGCCGTCGGCCAGCGTGACCGTCGCCTCGCCGATGGCCGTGACGCCCGAGCCGAGGTGCAGGTCGACGCCGCCCTTGCGAAGGGCGTCGTGCACGGGGGCGGCCATCTCGGGGTCGAGCGGGGCCATGACCTGGGGCAGGGCCTCGACGAGCGCGACCTGCATGCCCTGGTGGACGAGGTTCTCGGCGACCTCGATGCCGATGAACCCGCCGCCGATGACCACGGCGGTCGTCCGGCCGCGAACGGCGGCGACCATGGCGTCGGTGTCCTCGATGTCGCGCAGGGTGAGGGCGCGCTCGATGCCGGGGATCGGCGGGCGCACCGGGCGGGCGCCGGGGGAGAGGATGACCTTGTCGTAGGGGAGCTCCTCGGTGGCGCCGGTGGCGAGGTTGCGCACGTGCACGACCTTGTTCTCGCGGTCGATGCGCGTGGCCTCGGTGGCGACGCGCACGTCGAGGCGGAAGCGGGCGGCCAGCGACTGGGGGGTCTGGAGGAGCAGCGACGAACGCTCCGGGATGACGCCGCCCACGTGATAGGGCAGGCCGCAGTTGGCGAACGACACGTGGCGCGTGCGCTCGAGGACGATGATCTGGGCGTTCTCGTCGAGCCGGCGCAGGCGCGTGGCCGCGCTCATGCCCCCGGCGACTCCACCGATGATGATGACTCGCATGGACACGAAGATACCCCCAGGGGTATAGTTGGGACCAATCCAGATGGAAACCAATCGTAGGAGAGAGAACATGTGTCGTCCCGTTACGTGCAAGCAGTGCGGCAAGACCACCTGGGCCGGCTGCGGCCAGCACATCGCGTCCGTGAAGGCCGGCGTCCCCGCCGGTCAGTGGTGCGACGGCCACAAGGATGCCGCCCCGGCTCAGTCCGGCGGCTTCTTCAGCAAGCTCTTCGGCTGAGCCCGACGCGGTGAGCCCGTGCCCCACCCGGGGGGCACGGGCTCACCGCTGTCTCAGGGCCGGGCCGACGCCGCCGCCCGCGCGGCGACCGGGAGCGCCTCGGCGATGCGGTTGAGCGCCTCGTCGTCGTGGGCCGCGCTCAGGAACCACGCCTCGAACACGCTGGGCGGCAGGGCCACGCCGGCGTCCAGCATCGCGTGGAAGAACGGCGCGTACCGGAAGCCGTCGGCCGCCTTGGCCTGGTCGTAGTTCCGGACGCCGTGGGTCGCGGCGTCCTCACCGAAGAAGCAGCTGAACAGGTTGCCGGCGGTCTGGATCCGGTACGGCAGGCCCTCGGCGTCGAGGGCCGCGGCGAGGGCGTCCTGCACCTGGCGGGACGCACGGTCGACGTGGGCGTAGACCGCGTCGTCGGCCAGCTTCAGGGTGGCGATGCCGGCGGCGGTGGCGAGCGGGTTCCCCGAGAGCGTGCCGGCCTGGTAGACCGGGCCGACGGGGGCGAGCAGGTCCATCAGCCGGTCGGGGCCGGCGAGCGCGGCCAGCGGCATGCCGCCGCCGACGACCTTGCCGTAGGTGACCAGGTCGGGGGTGACGGGGGCCTCGCCGAGCGACGCCTCGATGCCCCACCAGCCGGCCGGGCCCACCCGGAAGCCGGTCAGCACCTCGTCGGAGATCATGAGCGCGCCGTGCTCGAGCGTGAGCCGGCGGATCGCGGCGTTGAAGCCCGGGTCCGGCGGGATGACGCCCATGTTCGCCGGGGCCGCCTCGGTGATCACGCAGGCGATCTCGGACCCCCGCTGGGCGAACACCTGCTCCAGCGCGGCGGTGTCGTTGTAGTCGACGACGAGGGTGTCGCCGGCGGCCGCACGGGTCACCCCGGCCGAGCCGGGCATGCCCTGGGTCGCCACGCCCGAGCCGGCGGCGGCCAGCAGGGCGTCGGAGTGGCCGTGGTAGCAGCCCGCGAACTTCACGATCACGTCGCGCCCGGTCGCGCCGCGCGCCACCCGGATCGCGGTCATCGTCGCCTCGGTGCCGGTCGACACGAAGCGCACCTTGTCGGCGAACGGGATGCGCGCCCTGATCAGCTCGGCCAACTCGACCTCGGCGGTGGTCGGCGCGCCGAACGAGAGCCCGCGCGTGGCGGCCTCCTGCACGGCGGTGACCACCTCGGGGTGCGCGTGGCCCAGCAGTGCGGGGCCCCACGAGCAGACGAGGTCGACGTAGCGGCGGTCCTCGATGTCGACCACGTGCGCGCCCGAGGCCGCCTTCAGGAACACCGGCGTGCCGCCCACCGACCCGAACGCCCGCACGGGTGAGCTCACCCCGCCCGGGATGACCTCACAGGCGTGGCGGTAGACGTCCTCCATGGACAGGTGGCTGGGCACACTGGCTCCTCTCGTCGCTCGACGGGGTCCATCATGGCTCACCACGTGTCGCGGCGAAGCGGGAGGCACGACCAGGGCTTGAGTTTCGAGCGCCCAGGGCTTGAGTTTCGTGCCCGCTCAGGCCGCCCCGACCAGGTGGCCCGGGACGAGCTCGGCACCGAGGACGCCCTCCAGCAGGCGGGCGTCGATGCGCTCGCCGCGGCGCAGCACCGTCACGCCGCCCCGGGACTCCAGGATCACCAGCGCCGCGTCGTCCACGTGGCGCAGCCCGGCCGTGCGGAGGCGGAGCAGCACGTCGGCGTCCGAGGTCACGCGCTCGCGCTTGGGGCGGTCGACGAACTGGCCCTCGATCATGACCACCCGCGGCCGGTGCCGTGGGGCCGTGGCGCGCTTGGCCCACGCCGGCGTGGAGACCTTGCGGAGGCGACCGATGATCGCCTCCATCAGCAGCAGCGTGGCCGCGGCGACGATCGCCCCTCCCAGGGTGGGGAAGTCGCCCAGCATGGCGCGCGCCATCAGGCTGCCCAGCACGGTGAGCAGGGCGACGCTCAGCGTCGACGAGCTCGAGAACAGGCGTGGCCCCCACAACGTGAGGACCACCGAGTACAGGACGTAGAGCAGCGCCGAGGCGACTGCGACCCCCAGCGCGCCGTCGGGGGAGATGCCGATGTGGGTCCACAGCTCGTCCATGGGCTCATTGAAGCAGAGCGGAAACCCAAGCCCTGGGCGTCCAGAACCCAAGCCCTGGGCGCGGAAAACTCAAGCCCTCGACGCGAGCTCCAGGGCGAAGTAGGTGAGCACGATGTCGGCGCCGGCGCGCACGATCGAGGTCACCGACTCGGCCATCGCGGCCTCGCGGGTGATCCAGCCGCGCTCGGCGGCGGCGGCGATCATCGCGTACTCGCCCGACACCTGGTAGGCGGCCACCGGCACGTCGGACGCCGCGGCCACGTCGGCCAGCACGTCCAGGTAGTGCGAGGCGGGCTTCACCATCACCATGTCGGCGCCCTCGGCGAGGTCCAGTATCGCCTCCCGCAACCCTTCGCGCCGGTTGGCCGGGTCCTGCTGGTAGGCGCGGCGGTCGCCGACCAGCGACGACCCGACGGCCTCGCGGAACGGCCCGTAGAACGCCGACGCGTACTTCGCCGCGTAGGCGAGGATCGCCACGTCGGCATGCCCGGCCTCGTCCAGCCCTTGGCGGATCGCGAGGACCTGGCCGTCCATCATGCCCGAGGGGCCGACGACCTGGGCGCCGGCATCGGCCTGCGACACCGCGAGGCGCACGTAGGACGCGAGGGTGGCGTCGTTGTCGACCCGGCCCTTGGCGTCGAGCACGCCGCAGTGGCCGTGGGAGGTGAACTCGTCCAGGCACGTGTCGGCCATGACCACGAGCGCATCGCCGACCTCGCCGCGCACCGCGGCCAGCCCTCGGTTCAGGATCGAGCCGGGCTCCTCGCCGCACGAGCCCGCGGCGTCCTTGTCGGAGTCGAGCGGGACGCCGAACAGCATCAGCCCGCCCAGCCCGGCCCGCGCGGCGCGCACGGCCTCGCGGCGCAGGGAGTCCAGCGTGTGCTGCACGACCCCGGGCATCGACTCGATGGCGCTGGGCTCGGACAGCCCGTCGCGCACGAACACCGGCAGCACCAACTGCGCGGGCGAGACGCGCGTCTCGCGGACCAGCGAGCGCATGGCCGCGGTCGTCCGCAGCCGGCGGGGGCGGATGGTGGTCATCGGTTCTCCTCGGTGAGGGCGCGGATCAGGGCGTCGACGACCCCGGGGCCGTCCTGGGTGGCGGCGACGGCGTCCACGCGCAGGCCGACGGCGTCGGACGCCGCGGCACTCGGCTCGCCCAGCGTCACGACCGCGACGTGCGGGTCGGGCATGCCGAGCAGGTCGACGACCGCGCGGGCGATCGAGCCGGCAGTGACGAGCACCGCGTCGTAGTCGGCCCACGCAAGCACGTCGGGGGCGTCGGTGACGGTGGCGGTGGTGTAGGTGTGCACGACCTCGACGTCCCAGCCACGCTCGGCCAGGCCGTCGGCCAGCCGCGGGGAAGCGAGCGCCGAGCCGGCGAGCAGCACCGAGGCCGGGTCCTGCGGCAGGGCGGCGAGGAGGGCGTCGGCGTCCGACTTGGTGGGGGGCACGAGGTCGACCCGCGCGCCGGTGGCCTCGACCGCGGCGGCGGTCGCGGGACCCACGACGGCGATGCGGTCGGCGAGGTCGGTGAGGTCGACCTCGGCCTCGGTCAGCATCCGGACGCCCACGGGCGAGGTCAGCACCAGCCAGTCCCGGCGTCCGGGGAGCGCGAAGGGGAGCGGACGTGTCTCGGTGACGGGCACGGCGTCCACCTCGGCGCCGGCGGCGCGGATCGCCTGGGCGAGGGGGCCCTCGGGGCGGGGCAGCAGCACGCGGCGCCCGACGAGGGCCTCGACCGTGCCGGGCGCCCACAGCGCCTTCTCGTGGTGGAAGTCCTCGAGCTGGCTCTCGCGGGTGGCGCCCAGCGGGGTGACCGCCGCGGCGCCCTGGGCGAGCAGGTCGGCGGCGACCTCGCGCCCGAGCGCGTCGGGGTCGGTGTCCGCGGGCACGCTGCGCCGGGCGGTGACCGACTCGGTGCCCTCGGCGTTGAACACGGCGGCGGTGAACTCGAGGTGGCCGTTCGCGAACCGCGCGTACGCGCCGACGGGCGCCGCGCAGCCGGCCTCGAGCTCGGCCAGGACGCGCCGTTCGGCGGTCACGCAGGCGCGGGTCTCGGCGTGGTCGAGCTCCGCGAGGGCCTCGCGCAGGCTGATGTCGACGCTGCGGCACTCGACCGCGAGGGCACCCTGGCCGGGCGCGGGCAGCAGGTCGAGGGTGTCGGTGGCGGCGTCGTAGCGGCCCAGCCGGGCGAGCCCGGCCCGGGCCAGGACGACCGCGTCGAGGTCGCCCTGGGTGGTGGCGTCGCCGTGCACGCGGGCGAGCCGGGTGCCGACGTTGCCGCGGATCTCGACCACCGTGAGGTCCGGACGCCGCGCGCGCAGCTGGGCCGCCCGCCGGGGCGACCCGGTGCCGACCCGCGCCAGGGGCGAGAGGTCCTGCAGCCGTAGGCCGTCGCGGGCGCAGAGCGCGTCGAAGGGCAGCTCGCGCTCGGGGACGGCCGCGATGACGAGCCCCTCGACAGGTGCGGTGGGCAGGTCCTTCAGCGAGTGCACGACGAGGTCGACCTCGCCCTCGAGCAGCGCCCGGCGCAGGGCCGCCGCGAACACGCCCAGGCCGCCGGCCTCGAGCAGTGACCCCGACGTGACGTCGCCCTCGGAGCGGATCGTGACCAGCTCGACCTCGTGGCCGAGCTCGGTCAGCGCGGCCGCGACGTGGCCCGACTGGGTGCGGGCGAGCTCGGAGCCCCGGGTGCCCAGACGCAGCTTCACGCCAGCTCCTTCGCCACACGCTCGGCGTGCGGGATGACGGCGGCCAGCCCCGTGCCCGCGAACCACGCGCCGGTGATCGCCAGGCCGGGGGTGCCGGCGAGGCGCTCGGTCAGGTCGGCGACGCGCACCCGGTGGGCCGGGGTCTGGGGCGGGAGCGAGTTCGGGAAGTGGATGACCGCGTGCCCGACCACCTGCTCCTCGGCCAGCGGCACGCCGAGTAGGACGCCGGCGTCGGCGAGCGCCCCGGAGAGCGTCGGCTCGGGGGTCGGTACGCCCGCGCGGCCGTAGGAGACCCGCAGCACGTGCTTGCCGGACCCGGCCACCACGCCGGGCCACTTGATGGAGTAGTGCGTGATCGCCTTGCAGGCGACGCGGCGGTCGGCGTCCTCGGCGTCGGGGGTGACCAGCAGGCCTGAGCCGCGGGGGCCGGCGTCCAGTTCGGGGGCGTCCAGCACGATGCAGACCTGCGCGAGGTCGGCGCCCTTCGGCAACTGCCAGTCGTCGACCTCCAGCTCGGGCACCGTGCGCAGCAGGTCGAGCGCGGCGCGTCCGTCGAGGGCCACGACCAGGCGGTCGGTGGTGACGACCTGGGGCTCGCCGACCGGGACCGGCGGGTCGGCCGGGTCGGGGGCGCGCCCGGCCTCGTGGTGGGTCACGGCCCAGCGGTCGCCGTCGCGCGCGATCGCCGTGACGACCCGGCGGCCGGCGACGGTGCCACCCAGCTCGCCGATGCGGGCCACCAGCGCGCGGGGCAGCGTGAACAGGCCGCCGGACGCCGAGCTGACCACGCCTCCGGCCGGGGCCGAGGCGCGCAGGGCGGCGGCGGCGCGCACGAGCGACCCCTCGCTGGCCAGCGCCCGGCGCAGGCCGGGGGAGACGACGTCGACCGAGAGCTCGGACGGGTGCGCCGAGTGGACGCCGCCCGCGATCGGGTCGACGAGCCGGGTGAGCACCTCCTCGCCGAGCCGGGCGACCACGAGCGAGGCCAGGTCGGCGGCGTCCGCGCCGGCCTCGGGGCCCATGGTGAGGTCCTCGCGCGCCCGGGCGAGGCCCTCGGGGGAGAGCAGGTCGACCACGATCGGGTCGTCGAGGTCGGTCGGGATGCCCAACACGCCGTGCGGGATGCGGAACGCGAAGCCGCCGTCGCGGTGCGACCACAGCCATGAGTTGCCCGACGGGTCGACGACGTCGAGCCCGAGCTCACGGCACAGCTCGGCGGTGGCGACCGACCGCTTGGCGAACGACTCCGCGCCGAGGTCGACCCAGACGCCGCCGATCGGGGCGCCGAAGATGAGCCCGCCGCACGTGCCGCGGGACTCCAGCAGCAGCGGCGCGAGGCCGAGCTTGGCGAACGTGTGGGCGGCCTGCAGGCCGCCGATACCGCCGCCGACGACGACGGCGGGGACGTGCTGGGTCGCGCGGGAGAGGGTCATGAGGTGTGCACCAGGTCGACGAGGCGGGTGAGGATCTCGGGGTCGGTCTCGGGCGGGACGCCGTGGCCGAGGTTCACGACGTGCCCCGGGGCGGCGGTGCCGCGGCGGATCACGTCGAGGGCGTGGGGCTCGAGGGCCTCCCACCCGGCGAGCAGCCGGGCCGGATCGATGTTGCCCTGCAGCGGGACGCCGGGCAAGCGGGCCGCCGCCTCGTCCAGCGGGGTGCGGTAGTCGACGCCGACGGCGTCCGCGCCCTGGGCCATCTGCTCGAGCAGGTGGCCGGTGCCCGTGCCGAAGTGGAGGCGCGGCACGCGACCCTCCACGGCGGCCAACGCGCGCTGCGACCACGGGGCGACGCGCTCGGTGTAGTCGGGCAGGCGCAGCGAGCCGGCCCACGAGTCGAACAGCTGGACGGCCGAGGCGCCGGCGTCCACCTGCACGGTGAGGAAGGCGCCGGACAGGTCGGCGCACCAGGCCATCAGGGCGTCCCACGACTCGGGGTCGGACAGCATCATCGAGCGGGCGGCGAGGTGGTCGCGGCTGGGGCGTCCCTCGACGAGGTAGGCCGCAAGGGTGAAGGGGGCGCCGGCGAAGCCGATCAGCGGCGTCCAGCTCGCGTCGCCGGACGGCGTGGTGGCGAGCTCGGCGCGGATCCGCTCGATCGCGGCGGTGATCATGCTCGTGTCGCCCAGCTCGTGGGCCACCAACTTCCGTACGTCGGACGCCGTGCGCACCGGCTCGGCGACCACCGGCCCCACGCCGGCGACGATGTCGACGTCGACGCCGGCCAGCGTCAGCGGGACCATGATGTCGCTGAAGAAGATGGCCGCGTCGACCTTGTGGCGGCGCACCGGCTGCAGGGTGATCTCGGCGGCCAGGTCGGGCATGAGGCAGGACTCGATCATCCCCGTCCCGCGGCGCACCTCGCGGTACTCGGGCAGCGACCGACCGGCCTGGCGCATGAACCAGACGGGCTTGGTCGCGGGGTGCTTCCCGGCCAGGGCCTGGAGCAGCGGGGGAGTCACGTCAACGGGATTCACGCGACCGATCGTAGGCCACATCCCGACTCGCACGCGGTGTGCTCCAGCCCGGCCGGGAGTGGGTCATAATTGGCGGCGACAACGTCGTCCACGCGCGAAGGAAGACCATGGCCGAGCAGGCTGCGCAGACGGGTGCCGAAGGGTCCCAGGGCAAGAAGAACCAGACCGGTTCGGTGCTGGTGGGGGTGCTCCTGATCGCCGTCCTGGTCGGGGTGTTCCTCTTCTTCCGCCCGGCCTCGCTGGCCGGCGACCGGGCCAAGCTGGATGCCCCGCTGACGGCCACGCAGCAGCAGGCCGCCGAGTCCCGCACGATCACGATGGCCGAGCTCGAGTCCAACGACGGACTCGAGGGCCGGCCCGCCTGGGTCGCGGTCAACGGCATCGTCTTCGACGTCAGCCAGGCCCAGGGCTGGGAGGACGGCGAGCACCGCGGGGTCAAGGCCGGCACCGACGGCACCGACCTGTTCGTGAGCTCCCCGCACGGCTTCGACACCATGTCCCGCACCCCCGTCGTCGGGAGCCTCGCCGGCTGAGGCCCCGCCTCGTCAGGGTCGATTGGATGCGCGTGACACCCGGTGCTTCAATGGAGCGGTCATGGCCCTCCACCTGATCTCGATCCACCACGCCGAGCACGGCCTCGCCGCGGTCGAGTCGGTGACCCCTGCGGTGCCCGGGCTGGGCCGGCGGGTGGTCGACGGGGCCGAGGGAGTCCACGGCGCGGTGGTGCTGGCCACCTGCAACCGCGTCGAGGTCTACGTCGACGCCGACGAGTCCACCCACGAGGTCGCCGACGTCGTGCGCGAGTCGCTCGGCATCACCGCCGGCTTCGTGCCCATGACCCTGCGCGAGGACGCCGCCGCCCTGCAGCACCTCTTCGACGTGGGCGCCGGTCTGGACTCCATGGTCGTGGGCGAGCGCGAGATCGCCGGCCAGCTGCGCCGGGCGCTGCGCGAGGCCCACGAGGAGGGCATCGCAACCGGCCTCCTCACCGAGACGATCGAGCAGGCGCTGCGCACCTCCCGCAAGGTGTCACACCTAACCCGGCTGGCCGCCACGGGTCGCTCCGTGGTGTCGGTCGGCCTCGACCTGCTGGGCCGCGACTGGGCGTCCACGCGCGTGCTGCTCATCGGCACCGGTGCCTACGCCGGCGCGGTCGTCGCCGACCTGCGCGAGCGCGGGTTCGCCGACCTGGCCGTCCACTCCAGCTCCGGGCGCGCCGCGAACTTCGTGGCCTCGCACCCCGGCACGCGCGACGCCGGGCCCGACCTGGTCGCCGCCGTCGCCGACGCCGACGTGGTCGTGACCTGCCGCGGTCTGGGCGCCCCGATCCTCGGTCGCGACGACCTGGCCGCCGTCATGGAGCGCCGCGAGGGCGCCGACATCGCCCTTGTCGACCTCGCGATCGCCCGCGACATCGACCAGGCGGTGGTCACCGTCCCCGGCGTGCTGCTGCTCGACCTGCCCACCATCCAGCGCCACGTGCCCGACGCCTCGCACCGCGAGGCCGCCCGGGCGCGCGTGCTCGTCGACGAGGGCGTCCGCGACCTGGTCGGGCGCCTGCGCGGGCGCGAGATGGACCCGGTCGTCGTCGCCCTGCGCGACACGGTCAACGAGATGGTGGCCGACGAGGTCGCCCGCCTGCCGCACGGCCGCCCGATCACCGGCGAGGAGGCCGCCCACGCGCTGCGCCGCCTGGCCGCCCGGCTCGTGCACGTGCCCAGCGTCCGCGCGCGCAAGGCCGCCACGGAGGGCCGCTCGGAGGAGTACCTCAACGCCCTCAACGAGCTGTGGGGCCTCGAGGCCCGCAAGCGCCCTGTGCTGCGCAACCTCGAGCTCGAGCCGTCCGACCAGCACCTGCTGGACCGCGACGAGCAGGCCGCGATCGTGCCGCCCGACTCGCTCGACTGCGACACCTGCCCGATCACCGGGCTCCGCCTGTCCGACCTGGGTGAGCCCCGCCGACTGGAGGCCCTGTGACGTTCCCCTTCGACGCCGCCCTCGTGCTCTCCTACGGCGGCCCCCGCCGGCCCGAGGACGTGCTGCCGTTCATGCGCAACGCCACCCGCGGCCGCGGCATCCCCGACGAGCGCCTGCTCGAGGTGTCGGAGCACTACCTGATGTTCGGCGGGGCGTCCCCCATCAACGAGCGCAACGACGAGCTCATGGACGCCCTGCGCGCCGAGCTGTCCCGCCGCGGGGTCGACGTGCCGGTCGTCATCGGCAACCGCAACTGGGACCCGTACGTCACCGACGCGCTGGCGCAGCTGGCCGCGGGCGGTGCCCGCCGGGTCGTCGTGCTGGCCACCTCGGCGTACGCGTCGTACTCGAGCTGCCGGCAGTACCGGGAGGACCTCGCCGCGGCGCTGGCCGACACCGGCCTGGAGTTCGACCTGGTCAAGGTCGGCCCGTTCGCCGAGACCGACGGCTTCGTGACCGCGAACGCCGACGCCGTCCGGGACGCCCTGGCCGAGTTGCCCGGCGCCCGCGTCCTGTTCGTGTCGCACTCCATCCCGAACGCGATGGACGCCGCCTCCGGCCCCGGCGGCGACAACACCTACTCCGCCCAGCACCGGCGGGTGGCGCAGGCCGTGGCGTCCGAGGTCGGGCTGGCCGACGACGCCTGGGAGATGGCGTGGTGCAGCCGCTCGGGCGCGCCGCACATCCCGTGGCTCGAGCCCGACGTGAACGACCGGCTCGCCGAGCTGGCCGCCGACGGCGTCTCGTCGGTGGTGACCGTCCCGTACGGCTTCGTCAACGACCACATGGAGGTCGTCTACGACCTCGACACCGAGGCGCGGGCCACGGCGTCCGGCCTCGGGCTGGGGTACGTGCGGGCCGCCACCGTCGGCGTCCACCCCGCCTTCATCGGCATGCTGGCCGACGCCCTGACCGACCCGCAGCCGGGTTCGGTGGGCGGGCTCGCGACCTGCCACGCCACGTGCTGCCTGCTCGGACGCCCCGGCGCGCCCGCGCTGCCCACGGCCTGCGCGGCCGACTGACCCGTTGCCCGATCCCAGCGAACCGGAGAGAACCATGTCCCAGGCACATCACGGCAAGACCCCCGGCGCCCCGTTCAGCGGGGACCCGCGCGACACCTACGTCGCGCCCGAGGACGTCAACGCCGGCTCCCACTACGTCATGTACTCGGTCTTCACCATGGCCGGGCTCATGGCGGGCGAGGCGTCCGACCGTGCCGCCCACGCCGCCGAGACCGTCGGGGCCGTCGAGGCGACCGGCGTGACGATCCGCGGCTGGTACGACGTCGGCGGCTTCCGCGCGGACGCCGACCTGATGGTCTGGCTGCTGGCCGACGACCCCACGAAGCTGCAGGCGGCCTACCACGCGCTGCGCCGCTCGACCCTGGGCGAGGTGCTGGAGCCGCGCTGGAGCAGCGTCGGCGTGCACCGCCCGGCCGAGTTCAACAACGCGCACACCCCCGCCTGCTTCTCGGGCATCGCGCCGCGGCCGTGGCTGACCGTGTACCCGTTCGTGCGGTCCTACGAGTGGTACTACATGGACGGCTCGAAGCGGTCCCACATGCTGCGCACCCACGGCATGGCCGCCAAGGAGTTCCCCGACGTGCTCGGCTCGACGACCGCGGCCTTCGCGCTCGGCGACTACGAGTGGCTGCTGGCCTTCGAGGCCGACGAGCTGCACCGCCTCACCGACGCCATGCGCGCGCAGCGGGCGGTCGAGGCGCGCCTGCACGTGCGCGAGGAGACCCCGTTCTTCACCGGGCCGCGGGTCGAGCTCGCAGACTGGGTCGAGACCCAGCCCTGTGAGTGAACCGCGTCGCGGTTCCGGCTGGGGTGAGCGTCGGGCTGGGAGCGCCTCTCGGCGCGTGGCCGCTCGTAGCGGCTATGAGTGGAGCCCGGGGCTACCGCAGCCCGACGCCTGTACGAGGATAGGCGCCGCGTCGGCGTGAGCCAAGTGTCGCTCAGGTGAGGTCGCCGCTGCGCCACAGGCGGGCGTTCTCGGCGAGGTCGTGGGCCATGTCCTGCAGCTTCACGGCACGATCCAGCTCACTGCGAACCCGCGCGACCTCCGCCCGACCCGACGCCACCACGTGGCAGAACGCGGAGGCCCGCTCCAGCGCGATCGCGAAATCGCCGGTGAACGCCCCGCGCAGGATGGCGTCCGCGACACGCCGCACCTCGGCCGGGCCGGGCGGGTCGACGCCGGCGACGGCGTGGTTGGGCTCGGTGAAGCGGACGCCCGCGGCGTACTCGCGCGCCGCCCCGTCCGGGTCCGTCACGGTCCACTCGCGAAGCAGGTACAGCCGCCACAGGGCGCCCGGCAGGGTGGCGGCAGGGCGGTGCGACCACAGGTCCGCCAGCGTCGACAGCCCGATCTCGTCCACGATCGCGACCAGTCGGGCGGTCACGCCCGGGTCCTCTGCCGCGCGCCCCACCCGCAGCAGGGCGGCGGCCGTCTCGTGGGCCGCGTGCAGCTGCGCGATCGGGTCGGTGCCCTGGCCGAGCGCCTCGAGGGCGTCCGGTGATCGGAGCACGGGCCGGTGCGGCCGCTGGGGGGATGTCACCCGACCAGCGTAGGCGCCCCGGCCAGGAGCCCGTCCTTGGCCTGCCTCAGCCGGTCACCACCTCCTTGCCGGCGGCCTGCCAGGCGCCGATGCCACCGCCCAAGTGCCAGGCGTCGACGAAGCCGAGCTGCCTCATCGCCTCGATCGCGGCTGCCGACCGGTTGCCGGACCGGCAGTAGACGGCGTAGGGGGCGCCGCGGTCCAGGCCGGCGACGGCGGCATCGAAGTCCCCGTTGATGTCGGCCGGCACCGCGCCCTCCAGGTGGCCGGCGGCGTACTCGGCCGGCGTCCGCACGTCGAGCACGACGACACCGGGCGTGTCCAGGGAGGCGGCGAACTCGGCGGCGTTCAGCGTGGCCCCGTAGGCGCGGGAGGCTTCGGCCGACGCCGCGGCCGGGCCGCTCGGCGCGGGCTCCGACGCGGTGCACGCGGCCCCGGTCAGGGCCACCAGGGCGGCGACGGTGACGGACGCGATGCGGCGGGCGCGCATGGGGACTCCTCGGTTCGGCGAACGGCTCGCGCCCATGATACCCCCATGGGTATACGGATCAGATCAGGAAGCGGTAGAACGGGCTGTCGGGGTCGACCGGTTCGGCGCGGATCGGGCTGCGGTCGAGCCGGTGCATGAGGTCGGGCAGCGACGTCGGGTCGCCGAGCTCGATACCGACCAGGGCGGGCCCCATCTCGCGGTTGCTCCGCTTGACGTACTCGAAGTGGGTGATGTCGTCCTCGGGGCCGAGCACCTCGTCGAGGAAGCGGCGCAGGGCGCCCGGCTCCTGCGGGAAGTTCACCAGGAAGTAGTGCTTGCGGCCCTCGTACACCAGCGACCGCTCGACGATCTCGGCGTACCGGGAGACGTCGTTGTTGCCGCCGGTGACGACCACGACGACGACCTCGCCGGGGTTGGCCTTCACCTGGCGCAGCGCGGCCGTGCCGAGGGCGCCCGCCGGCTCGGCGATGATGCCCTCGGTCTGGTACAGCTCGAGCATCTCGGAGCAGATCGCGCCCTCGGGCACCGACACCATGTGCGGGTTCAGCTGGGCGGCGATGCCGTAGGTGATGTCGCCGGCGCGGCGCACGGCGGCCCCGTCGACGAACGTGTCGATCCGGGCCAGGGTGGTCGGACGCCCCGCGTCGAGGGCCGCCGCCATCGAGGCCGCCCCGGTGGGCTCGACGGCCAGCACCTGGGTGGTGGGGGAGTAGGCGTTCAGCCAGACCAGGCACCCGGCCAGCAGCCCGCCGCCGCCGACCGGGATGATCATCCGGTCGGGCTCGCGGCCCAGCTGCTCGACGACCTCCTTGGCGACGGTGCCCTGACCCGCGATGGTGCGGGTGTCGTCGAAGGCGGCCACCACGACGGCGCCGGTCTCCTCGGCGGCCGCCTTGGCGGCGGCGGAGGCCTCGTCGTAGGAGTCGCCCACGACGACCAGCTCGACGAACTCGCGGCCGAAGTGGCGCATGCGGTCGCGCTTCTGGCGCGGCGTGGTGGACGGGACGAAGATGCGACCCTTGATGCCGAGCGCAGCGCACGCCATCGCCACACCCTGCCCGTGGTTGCCGGCCGAGGCGGCGATGACCCCGGCCTGCCGCTCCTCCTCGGACAGTTGGGCGATGAAGTTGTAGGCGCCCCGGATCTTGTACGACCGCACGGGCTGCAGGTCCTCGCGCTTGAGCCACACCTCCGCCCCGGTCGCCGCCGACAGCCGCTCGGCGTACTGCAGGGGGGTGTCGTTGATGACCCCGGCCAGACGGGAGGCCGCGGCGTCCACGTCGTACGCCGTCACCGGCAGCGGGCCGCGGATCGCGTCAACAGGAAGGTGGCTCACCCGGACATTGTGCCCCCGTCACCTCGCCGGGGCCGGAGGCGTCCCACTCACGCGTGCTTGCGGGCCGGCGGCGCCACCTCGGGCGAGGTCTCACCCACCAGGTCGAACAGGTCGGGCTCGCCCCGCCTGAGGGCGGACGCCTCGGGCAGCTCGCCGGACGGCTTGCGCCCGATCACGGCCGGGACGGCGGTCGCGTCGGCCACCAGCTCGGGGGCGGCGATCTGGCGTAGCGGCTCCTCGATGGGGGTCAGCTCGCCCAGCTCGGCCTCGGTGACGTTGAGGTCGCGGAACCGGCGCGCGGTGACCATCACGCGGGTCTCGAGCGAGCCCACCGACGCGTTGTAGGCCTTGACCGCCGAGCCCAGCGCGCGCCCGAGCTTGTCGACGTTGTGGCCCATCGTGCCCAGCCGCTCGTACAGCTCGCGGCCCAGCGTCGAGACCTGGGCGGCCGACTCGGCCAGCTTGGCCTGCTTCCACCCGTAGGCGACCGAGCGCAGCATGGCGATCAGCGTCGACGGCGTCGCCACCACGACGTTGCGGCCGCTGGCGTACTCGTGCAGGTCGGGGATGAGCCGCAGCGCCTCGAAGCCCAGCGCCTCGTTCGGCACGAACATCACGACGAACTCGGGCGTGCCCGGGTCGGCCTTCCAGTAGTTCTTGCCGCCCAGGGCGTCCACGTGGCCCTTCACGTTCTTCGCGAACAGCGCGAGGTGGTGCTCGCGGTCCCGCTCGTCCTCGGTCTCGTGCGCGTCGAGGAACGCCGACAGCGGCACCTTGGCGTCGACGTAGACGAACTTGCCCTCGGCGAGGGTGACCTTGAGGTCGGGGCGGATCACCCGATCCTCAGAGGTGGTCGAGGTGGACTGCTGGGTGAAGTCGCAGTGCTCGAGCATGCCGGCGAGTTCGGCGACCCGCTTGAGCTGCAGCTCACCCCACGCGCCGCGCACCTGCGGCTTGCGCAGCGCCGTCGACAGGGCGTTGGTCTCGCGGCGCAGCTGCTCGCCGGTGAACTGCACCGCGCGCACCTGCTGGGCCAGCTCGGTCGACATCGCGACCCGGGCCTTCTCCACCTCGGTGAGGCGCTCGTTGAACGCCGCGAGGCTCTCGCGGATCGGCGTCATCAGCTGATCGGTGGCCTTGAGCCGGGCCTCGGCCGTGGCCTCCGCCTTCTTCCCCTGCTCGTCGAGTGCCTGGCCCGACAGCAGCTTGAACTCCTTCACGAGCGAGTCCCGATCCGCGGCGACCTCGATCGCCCGCGCCACCGCGGCGGCCTTCTCGGCCTCGGCGGCGACCACCTTCGCCTGCAGCGCGGCCACGGCCGCCTGGTGCTCGGCGGCGTCCGCCTGCGAGTCGGACGCCGCGGCCCGGGCCTCGGCGACCTGGGCGCGGGCGCGCTCCGCCTCCGCCCGCGCCTCCTGGACGCGCACCTCGGCCTGGCTCACCCGCAGCTCGGCGTTGGACACGTCGGCCCGTGCCCGCTCGGCATCCGCTCGCGCGCCCTGGGCCTCGGCGCGCAGCCGCTCCGCCTCGACCCCGGCCGCGGCGTCGGTCGTGCGGCGCAGCACGAACCAGGCCACGGCCGCGCCCAACGCGGCCCCGACCAGCAGGGCGACCAGGAGGATGCCGAAGTTGTCCATGCGTCGATCCTGTCAGGGGCCTCCGACAATTTGTCCGAGCCACCGCCGGGGCGGCCCCAGACGGGCTGCGGCGATGGGGCAGGATGGGGGCATGTCCGCTGCGCACATCGCCGACCTGGCCCGCTTCGTGACCGCTTCCCCGTCCTCGTTCCACGCCGCGGCCGAGGTCGCCCGGCGCCTGGGCGTGGCGGGCTTCACCCAGCAGGCCGAGGACGCTCCCTTCGCCATCGAGCCCGGCGGTGGCTACGTGCTGCGCGACGGCGCGATCGTGGCCTGGTACGTGCCCACCGACGCCGACGCGGCCCACTCGGGGTTCCGCATCGTCGGGGCCCACACCGACTCCCCGTCGCTCAAGCTCAAGCCCCAGCCCACCGCGTTCAGCGTGGGCTGGCAGCAGGCCGCTGTCGAGGTCTACGGCGGGCCACTGCCCAACCAGTGGCTGGACCGCGAGCTCGGCCTCGCCGGCCGCGTGGTGACCCGCTCCGGTGAGCAGGTGCTGGTCCGCACCCCGGCGTGGCTGCGCGTCCCGCAGGTCGCGCCGCACCTGGACCGGTCGGTCAACGAGAGCCTCAAGCTCGACCGGCAGGCCCACCTCAAGCCGGTCTACTCCGTCGGACGCCCCGACCTCGACATCCTCCAGCTCGTCGCCGAGCACGCGGACCTCGACCTCGCCGACGTCGCCAGCCACGACCTGTACTGCTACGTCACCGAGGCGCCGGCCGTGTTCGGGCCCACCGAGGAGTTCTTCGCCTCCTCCCGCCTCGACAACCTGTCCTCGGTGCACGCCGGCCTCGTCGCGCTGCTGGACGCCGAGTCCTCCGGCGATGTCACCGTCCTGGCCTGCTTCGACCACGAGGAGGTCGGCTCGTCCTCCCGCTCGGGTGGGGCGGGGCCGCTGCTGGAGCAGGTCATGCGCCGCCTCGCCGGGGCGCTCGGCGCCGAGGGCGACGCCTGGCACCGCATGCTCGCCCGCAGCTCGTGCATCTCGGCCGACGCCGGGCACGCGATCCACCCCAACTACCCGCACCTGCACGACCCCGAGCACCGCCCGCTGCTCAACGAGGGGCCGCTGCTGAAGCACAACGCCAACCTGCGCTACACCTCCGACGCCGCGAGCTCGGCGCTGTGGCGCCGCGCGTGCGAGGCCGCCGGCGTCCCCACCCAGGACTTCGTCTCCAACAACGCCGTCCCCTGCGGCAGCACGATCGGGCCCATGACGGCCGAGCGACTGGGCGTCCTGATGTGCGACGTGGGCATCCCGCTGCTGAGCATGCACTCGACCCGCGAGCTGGCCGGCACCAAGGACCCGGGCTGGCTGGCCGAGGCGCTCACCGCCTACTACGCGGGCGCCTGATGGCCGACATCGGGCAGTTCTGGGAGGACGCCCGCACCGCTGCCAAGCTGAACCCGCTGCAGGAGTACTTCGGTCCCCGCATGTGGGGCAGCATCACGCCCGAGTCCTACGCGTTCGGCGACAGCCCCGCGATGGCCGACGAACTGGCAGCGCTCGTCGTGGAGGGGCGCAAGACCGCCACGGCGAGCGCCCTGGCCGACTACGAGTCGGCGGGCGAACCGCTGCCGCAGCGCGGCGACCTCTTCATCATCGTGGACGGGGCCGGCGAGCCCCGGGCCCTCATCCGCACCACCGACGTGCGCGTGGTGCCGTTCTCGCAGGTGGACGCCGACCATGCGGCCGCCGAGGCGGAGGGGGACGGGTCGCTGGAACGCTGGCGATCCGGCCACCGCGACTTCTTCGAGCGCACGATCGGCTTCACCGAGGACATGCCCGTCGTGCTGGAGCGCTTCGAGCTGTTGTACCCGAGCCGCTGGAAGCCGTTGCTGGGCTGATTCGGGCCACGGCGTCCCGACAACTAGGATGCCCTCTCGTGGCACTCACCATCGGAATCGTCGGTCTCCCCAACGCGGGCAAGTCGACGCTGTTCAACGCACTCACCCGCAACGACGTCCTCGCGGCGAACTACCCGTTCGCGACGATCGAGCCGAACGTGGGTGTGGTGGGCGTGCCCGAGCCGCGCCTGGCCAAGCTCGCCGAGATCTACGGCTCGGAGCGCCAGCTGCCCGCCACCGTGTCGTTCGTGGACATCGCCGGCATCGTGAAGGGCGCCTCGCAGGGCGAGGGCATGGGCAACGCGTTCCTGGCCAACATCCGCGAGGCGGACGCGGTCTGCCAGGTCACCCGCGTGTTCGAGGACGCCGACGTCACCCACGTCGACGGTGAGGTGAACCCCGGCAATGACATCGAGACGATCACCACCGAGCTGATCCTCGCCGACCTGCAGACGCTCGAGAAGGCGCTCGTGCGCGTCGAGAAGGAGGCTCGGATCCGCAAGGAGGCCAAGCCGAAGCTCGAGGCCATGCAGGCCGCCCTGGAGGTGCTGAACTCCGGCAAGACGGTGTTCGCGTCCGGGATGCTGTCCTCGCCGGAGACCGCCGAGCTGCTGCGCGACCTGTTCCTGCTGACCGCCAAGCCGTTCATCTACGTCTTCAACTGCGACCAGGACGAGTTGGCCAACGACGCGCTCCGCGACCGGATGAGCGCCCTCGTCGCCCCGGCCGAGGCCGTGTTCCTCGACGCCAAGTTCGAGTCCGAGCTGGTGGAGATGGAGGAGGACGAGGCGCGGGACTTCCTCGCCGAGATGGGCGTGGAGGAGCCGGGCCTCGACAAGCTCGCGCGCGTGGGTTACGACACGCTCGGCCTGCAGAGCTACCTGACCGCCGGGCCCAAGGAGGCCCGCGCCTGGACGATCCGCAAGGGCGCCACCGCGCCCGAGGCCGCCGGGGTGATCCACACCGACTTCCAGAAGGGCTTCATCAAGGCCCAGATCGTCTCCTACGACGACCTCGTCGCCGCGGGCTCCGAGGCCGCCGCCAAGGCCGCGGGCAAGATGCGCCTCGAGGGCAAGGACTACGTGATGGCTGACGGCGACGTGGTGGAGTTCCGCTTCAACGTGTGAATCGGCGCAAAACCGCAGGTCAGAGGGGGTGTGACCCCTCCCAGTCCGCATAGAGTCCGCAAGAATTTCAGCAGGATGAGCTCGATCGGGCGGTGTCGGCGGGCCGATCGCTAGCCTCGCTCCTCAACTGGCACGTCTGTGACGTGACCTTTGGCGTAGGACGCAGGTCCGCTGCGTGGCGTATGAGTCGGACTGCTGCCATACGGTGAAGGCGTGAGCATTCCGTACATCCCCGGCTACACCACCGCAGACGGTGGCACGAGCCTGTCGGCAATGTGGAGCCCACCCACCGGCGGTTACCCACCCACACTTTGGCCAGCTCGTCGGCTGGATGACATCGATTCGAGCCCTTCCGGTTGGGTCGTTGTCGAGGAGCACTTCTTCACCCCGAGCGAGCACGGGGGCCGCGGCTGTGTGCTGATTGAAGCCGGCCGCGAGGAGGACGCACTCACCGATACGACGTGGATCGGGCGAGACCTAGGAGGTTTCAGCGTCTGGAGTTCGCCGAGCGGCGCAAGCGGCTACGACAACGGCCTCATCGAGAGTCGAGGCGGCGTCGCCACCAAATTTTTCATTCAGGCGCGCAACGCCACCGGCGCTTCCTTGCCGCAGATAGAGGTCACCCACCCGTTCCTGTGGTTCTGGGACGCCTTCGAGGTCCCGAACGGTTGGCACTACGTCAGTGCCGCCGGTCGCGAACACGAGTTGATCCGCTACGCGCGAGGCGAGGACGCCTGGAAGGTTGAGGTGCGTGTCCAAGAGTTCCGGACTTTCCTTAAGACCTGTGGGAAGTCCGCGATCCTTCAGGTTGACTACGTCACGAAGGTCGCGGATGGCAACTTCGAACGGGTTGACAGCGACTTCCGCAACGCGTGGGCCCACGTCGACTTCCATGCCGTCGCAGACTTCCTGACTGGCGTTGACCGGCCCTCGATGTCGCGCCTGTTCGGCCAATACGTCCTAGTCGGGCAGAACACGGGTCGACGACCTCGGTGGGAAGAATTCCACTCCGCGACCGAGCACCCGAAGTTCATCTACGGCACCGACTCCGAGACGGGAGAGCACCTCACTCACTCCTGTGACCCCGGCGAGCTCGGGACGTACTTCGACAAGGACAACTCGCGCCTCCACTACCTCACTCCCATCTATTTCAAACGGGAAGTGCTCCAGGACTACGTCGCGGAACCGGGTAGGTATGAGGTGACTCCCTTTCGTCTGTCTTGCTTCAATCTGTGGGGGGTCGATATCTCGATCAACAGTGCCGGTCTGGTGGAGGTCTACCTCGGCGACATTGGCAGCAAGATCCCGCACGAGGAATGGGGGCACTGGCGTAGTTACAACGTCCCGCCCGAAGGAAAGATGGAAGAGGGGCGCTTCCGTCGCGACTTCCTGAACCAATGGGCATCATCACCCGACCCGATTGGCGACATGCGGCAGGCACGCGTATCCGCGAACGAGGCTGCTCGTCAGAAGCTCGGAGGACAACTGTGGCGCTCCCTGCCTCCTGACCTCGAGTTGCAGTACCGGTCGCTCATGGGCCCGCTTACAGACGATCCATCCGCCCTGATCGGCCCTCTCCTGATCATTGCGAAGGTGTTTGTCGACGGACTTGACTCCAAGCTGCTGAAGCGGACTGTCGGTGGGGCAGAGAAGGACGAGAGGTCGCTGTCGCTGCTGAAGAAGCTGCTTATTTCGCTCGGCGACACGAGCGACGCATCCAAGATCCTCCGCGACCTCTACGCAATGCGATCCCGCGGAGGTGTCGCTCATCTCAGCAACTCGGAGTCGAGGGTCGCGCTCGCTGAACTAGGGATTGACGAGGTGGCACCGACCGCCGCTTTTCAATCGATCGTCCTTCAGGTCGGAGCTGCGGTCACGAAGGTGGGCGACTTGCTGGCCGATTCGGCACGCAGCGACTTGGACCATCAAGGGAGGGAGTGATGCCCGGACGAACGTTCTCGGCGAAGTGCCGTAGGCAGGTGGTCTTGACGAGCTGCTCGCCGCGGCTGGGGCGTCGATGGTGGTCGCTTGCCACATGCGCTCCATGGCGATCACTACTCAATCGGCGCGAGGCGTCCCTGGCACTGGTTGAGGACCAGACGTGAACCTCAGGGCGACGCACTACGGCTACACGTACCAAGACCTGCTCACAAGCGTCGCGCTCGTCGACCTCATGCTTGGAACCGCGACGGACATCACGGTCGACGCGAAGGGATTCGAAGGCGACCGATTCGACGACCTGACCATCAACTATGGTTCCGGTCGACGCGTCCGCGTGCAGATCAAGCACACCGAACAAGACCGCGAACTTTCCCGGGCGACCTTCTCCGCCGATGGCCGCAGTCTAAAGCTCAACTACCTGTTCGACGCGCTCCTCAGCGACCTGGCCGCGCATGCGGCCTCCACGTACAGGGTCGTCGTCCGGGACGGCGCCCCTGCCGCTGACCTTGCCACGGTCCTCAGGCCCGTAGATCCCGCGCTCGACCCCGGTGACCCCCTGTTCGGCGTCTCGACGCGTCGGTACAAGTTTGACCCTGATGCGCTGCGCGTGACGGCGCCGTGGCAGAAACTCGTCGAGCATCTCACCGACGAACAGATCCACGCGGCGTGCTCCAGTCTCACCATCGATACCAACGCTCCGGCCAGCACCATCAACCTGGTCGCGCCAGGACCTGCCGAACTCGTGCTCCTGCGGCGATCAATCGAAGAGCTCGGAGCCGGACGTCCGCCAAACACCCATCGGGCACCCGAGGACGTCGCACTTGCTCTAATACACGCGGCCACAGCCGCACGCACTCTAAGTGGATACGTCCGGCGCGAAGACATCTCGCCGCGCATCGGGCTAACCACGGACTTCGGAGCCGTAACCGAAGGTCACCCCGTAGAAAGGGCCGTCGCCGTCAGCCGTACTGGCGCTGCGGCAGCCGTGCAAGCACACCTGCAGGGCCTCATTACCGCGGGCGGGCGCGCCATCCTCACTGGGGAACCAGGAGCTGGCAAGTCCTGGCTCTGTGAACAACTCGCGGACGCGTACCGTGACGCCGGCTGGATCGTCGCGAGGCACCACTGCTGGCTCGGTGCCTCCGACATCGACCGCGACGAACGCGTACTGGCCGATGTCGTCATCGGAAGTCTCCTCGCGCAGCTTGAGCAACTGGCGCCTGAAGCAACGGTCGGACTTCGACCTAGATTCGCCGCCACTCGCGAGACGCTCGAAGCTGCGCTCCACGCTTGCCACGACGCCGAGCCGCAGCGAAAAATCCTGCTCATCGTCGACGGTCTCGATCATGCTGACCGCGTCCTCGGGCGACACTCCGGGGTATCGCCGGACCCGTCTCGAGTGCTAGTCGACCGACTCGCCAACGTGGACCTTCCGGCTGGAGTCGCGATGCTCATCGCCAGCCAGCCTGGAACACATCTCGACAACGCCAAACCATCCAGCGGCGAGCCGATACAAATGCCGCGAATGTCTTGGGAAGAAGTGAAGCTGCTCGCGCAGCGCCACCATCTCATCGCTAGTGAGGGCACGGTCGAGAGGCCTGTCGCGGAAGAACAAGACGATCGCAGCATCGTTGATGCCCTCTACGACAGATCCGCCGGCAACGCCCTCTACGCTACTTACCTCTGTCGCCATGCTGTCCGAGCCTCACCACTCGACCACGACAACGCCCCGCCACCAGCACCGCATGAGTTGATCCACCGTCTGCAGCGGGTACCCACACAAGCGACCGACCTCGACGCGTACTACGACCACCTCCTTAATGGGCTCACCGGTGACCAAGTAGCCGCCATCGGCGCGCTCGCAGTATGCGATTTCGCGCTGAACGCTGCTGAACTCGGCGAGATGGTGCCCGAGGTGACGCTTTTCCTCGACTCTGCCCTCGCGGCGCTCGCGCCCGTCTTGAACTCCCAACCCGGCCTGGGAGGTCTAAAGATTCACCATGAGAGTTTCGGCCGTCACATTCTCAGAGACAAGCCAGAAGTGTGGGTCGCGACAATCCGTCAGAAGGCTGCCGCGTGGCTCGAAGCACGCGGCTTTCTTTCCGACGCGCGTGCGTTCCGGCACTTGCCCGAACTCCTTGCGCAACTCGACGAGTACGACGAACTGAGAGCACTCGTCGGCCCCAGCTTTGTCGGAGACGCCATTCGTGCCCTCCAGCCGCCGGAGGCTCTTAAGAGAGTTGTCGGGGCAGTGGCTCGACAGAGCGAACAGCGCCTCGACTGGCCAACCCTTACGACCTGCATCGAACTTCGTAAGGCCATCGACGTATACGAGACCGAGTCGCTTCCTGACACTCTCGTTAATTACGGCGACGTCGTTGTCTCCATCCTCGGCGCAGACACGGTTGCTGGGCGGCTCCTATACGACGGGCGAGCCACGTTCCCCGCAAGATGGGGCCTGCGACTATGCCGGATTGTCGACCAGGCCGGTGCTCCGGCTCCCTGGGAGGCCTATCTGCTCGCGCGAAAGCGCGAGGAAGAACGTGACCGCACTAGGTACCTTGGCGACAACGATGGCAACCTTCACCTGGCCACACAACTCGCTTCATTGCGTGTCCGTGAGCAACGAAACCGCTTCGGTGACGACTTCGTCGATCGCGTCGCCGAGAACCTCGACGGCGACCACGCTGCCGACCTCGGCGAGCTCGTCGAGGTGTTCACATCCGGACTGCCAACGGGGGCCATGCCGGAGGTTGTAGCCAGGATGACCGACCCCGCCAAGGCAGCTCGGGCCTTCCTCACCCTGGCCGACCTGGCAGCCGCGGGCGAACGGGGCCTGCCAGCGCCCACGGACCTTGCCCGTGAAGCCCACCGCCTCAATCCAGTCGGCGACATCCGGGGCTATCTCCGCCACGGGATCACCCCAGAGGAGGTGCTCGCCGGACTCGGCACCGACGACTTCGCAGCCGATCTGAGGGCTGCCACCAGCGCAGTCACGACAGAACACCATCCCGACTACAACGTCGTCGCCCGCTGGCTCGCACTCCTTATGCTCGCGCACGCACTCGACCGGACGACGCCCCTGACACTGAGCAGCCAAGTCGCCGGCCTCGGGTTCTACCGTGCATGGCTCCAGTTCGCTATCTCGACCGTCGGCATCGCGGATGATGTCGCCAGCGGGATCATCTCGCCTCCTGATGCATCGACGACTGTCCGCGTGGCACTTGAGCGGCTTGCCGAGCACGCCGAACCATTCACCGGGTCACCGCGAGCCTGCGACCTCTACTCCATTCACCCGCTCATACATCACGTCATAGAGAACGCGCTCGTTGTCGTTCAACAAGGTGACCTCGACGCGGTCCTCGGCCACCTCACCGCTATCGGCGAAGGGACCAGCACATCGCTCATGGGGATGGCTGAAAACGGCCCGTTGACCACAAATGGCCTGCTCGAACTTCTCGCGCGTGTCTCCGAGAGCATTGGTATCGAGGCCACCCATGCCCTGATCGAAGGAATCCGCGAGCATCGCCAGGTCACGCACGGCATGTACTCGGTTGAAGCCGATTTCGAACTCGCGACCGCGCGAATCTGCTACGCGGCCGGCGCGACAGACGAGGCGCAAGAGTGCTGGGCCCGCGCCGCTGCGCTCCTCGCCACCTACGGAGGGCACAAGGACCCGACCATCGGTGAGTTCATGGACACCGTCACTGATCTTGCCGACGTCGACGTTGACACTGCTCGGGAAGCGCTCGGAAGGCTCCTCGACCTCGCCTATCTCGTTAGGCAGCACACCGACGGACGCGGGACCAATCATGTGCCCCAGGACTGGTGGGAAGCATCAGCCCGCATCGACCCCATTGCGGCGGCCCTCGACGGCGCGAACGTCTGGCTCGCCGAACTCGGGTTCGAAGACGCCCGCGTGCAGACCGCACTCGAGGAGTTACTGGAAACCCAGTCCTCCGCCGCCGATCCCATCGTGGCCGCCGCTCTGCGTCTTGCCGCCGGGTCAGACTGGCGCCGCCCGAACATCGACTTTGAGGTCTTAGTCCGCCTCCAGCCTGAATACGGCCAGACGCCCCAAGCAGACGCCGTGCTCACCTCGACTGCCAACAACATCGCAGCGTCGTACGACGACCAGCCCCTGATGTACGCGAGTGAGACCACCAAGTCCGTAGCCACGGGCGACCTCATCGACGCCGTTACTGCACTTGGCGGTACGGCGTTCGCCATCCGGGAGCCTCGCGAGGACAAAGACGAGAACAGAGCAAATATCGACCGCCGAACCGAGCCCACCGATCTGCTGAACGCACTCGACAGCCATCAACGACCCATCCTCCCGGCAGGTCGCGATGGCGCGATCGCAGCTGCCCGGGACTACGACAACAAGGACTACCGTGACGACGCGGGCGCCGCACGATGGAGCTTCGATGCACTGGCGAACGCCATCGGATGGCGCATCCTCGAAACGATCCAGACAGACGGCGCTGAAGCAGGCATCGCACTCATAGACGACATCGCTCGCGAGGTCCCCACCTACAAGGACAACTCGATCTTCGCTGCCCTCGGCGAAGGACTCGCTGCGCGGTGCGACGACACGACGACCGAACTCAAGACGGTGGCCTCCTACTGCCTTGCGCTGGCGTACACCCGCATCCGGGGCGGCGGAGGTTGGCGCAACTTCGCAGGACGCGAACAAGCCGACCTGTGGGTCACGGCCTACGCCCTCGATCCCTACACCGCTGAACGCACGCTGGCCGCTGCTGTCGGTCACACCGCACGCAGCAACTCGGTCGCGTTCTACGGAGTCACCCAAGCCATCATCTCCGCTCTCGCCGCCCAACCAACGGCTTGCGCAGGTGGCACCGCCATCGACTGCTGGAATGCCGGCTACGAGGTTCTCCGAGCGCGTGTGCCCGGGACTCCGGCGCGCGGCCACCACACCTACAACCCAACCAAGGCCCCCGACCCACTCGACCACCTCAACAATGCGCTTGCCATCCTGGCTGTCGCATCCATCTCCCAAGGAATGCGCGCTGACCTACGACGTGCCCTCCTTGCCGTCACATTGCTCCTCACTTGCCGCCCGACGATCGCGCAAGTGGCGCTCGTCCGGGTGCTCGAACATCCGCTCGACGCCGCACGCATCACGTGGCTCCTCGAGGTCGTCAAGGACTGCCTCCCCCGCGGCCAACTGACTGACGAAATGGCGGCCCTCCTCACGGCGCTCTCCAAAGCCGACCTGCTTTCTGTGCGAGTTGTTGCCGCCGATATTCTCAGGAGTCACAACAAGCCGGTCCCAGTCCCGCCAGCCACCGAACCGGCGGCTGAGGTGCGGCTCGCGTTCAGCCAGTTCATCCAGGAGTACGAATGAGCGACGGGGATGAACTTCTGCGTGCACAGGCGATGGTCGCCATGGCTGTCGGGGACCGACTTGAGCTCGCCGAGGAACCGCCAGGATTCCGCCTCGCCATTACTGGCGGCGTCCTTGCCCGCCTCGACTCCATCACTGCACGAATGCGCGATCAGTTCGAACACCTTCGCACCCCGAGCAGCAGGCGCATCCCGGACGCCTACTACGCAGACGAACAAGAGACCGAGAACGAGTTGCAGAAAGTGGGTGCCGGCCTACGCGCGGCGATCGCGCTCGGCGGCAGCGTCGGTGACCCGTTTGAGATTGAGAGAGACCTCGCAGCCGACCTCACGCCCACTGGCATATGGGCGCGCCGCAGCGAAGCATCGAGAGTTCCGCGACCCACGACCCGGCCCGCGGTCTTCGATTGGTCGCTGGAACCAATCCCGTGGATTGACGATGAAGACTTCAATTGGCCACCGGCTGACGCAGATGCCCTGACCGGAACTCGTCAGTTGGCAGGCGGTGAAGGGGAACGGGTCCGAGTCGGCGAGGTTCCGTTTACCGACTGGGTGCAGTTGGGGTTCATCGAGCGACAACGAACGTTCGCGACCCGGTACCCCACGAACCCTGGCCGCCAAGTCCTACTGATGGCGGGCTTGGAGGTGTGCGACGGGCCCCCGCCAGCGAACAGTGGGCCGCTTTCGGAGCTGCCGCCGGGACTCTGGGCGTACGCGTACACCGACCTCGTCTCCGGCCTAGACCAAGACGGTGCACGCGCTGCAGTCGCAACCATGCGAAAGCCGCTGGCAGCACTCGTGTCCTTTGAGCAGACGCCGGGGGCCCCGTCACAGGAGCGTGGGCTGGGGCTGCACCAGTTCTGCCTCACCCCGCAACTGGAGATTGTGGCCCTCCTGGGTCTTCGGCCCGAAACCCCGGCAATCCGGCACACTCTTGTCGACGACCAGGGTCAAGCGATGGTCTGTCGGCAGTGGCGCAGTTATCTCGTTCACGATGGCAACTACGGGCCGCTCGAACCAGCGGTCGTTGGCGCAGATCTCATCATCCGCCGCGATCTGTTCGACATCCTCGAAGCAGCCATCGGAGCCAAACGTATAGACCTTGGCCTCACAGTTCGCCACCACCAAGGGCCGGAATCACACAACGACACCGAGGACTAATGACGGACGCGAGCTGTCACACCATTGTTGCGGATTGGCACGAATCGTCGATGACCTTGACCCAGCCCAACGGAGGCACGACTGTTGAGGTGGAGGGTGAACTGGTGGTGAGAAGGGGTGATCTGGAGGAGATTCTGAGAGTCGTGAAGATTCAATGGTGATCAATGGTTGGAGGCCAGACTGGCGAGGGATGCAGGTGGGGAAGGCCACCGGGCAGCCCGTTGACGTGGGCGAGAATGCGGGAATCCTCCCGACTTGCACACGTTTAGTGCCCTCCACGCGGGTCGAAACCCCGCGTGATCGTTCCGCTTCAACGTGTGAGCTGGTCGGGCGGTGACGCCCGATCAATCGACCGGCGCCTCACAGATGCACCTCGAAGGTGAATCTGCACCCGATTGAGCAGGAGCAGATTCACTTTCGAGGTGCGTCTGTGCGGGCCACCTGGCGCGCGGGGCGCTGGCGCGTCAGCCCGGACGCCGGGACACCAGCAGCGCGTCGGCCACGAGGTCGTGGGGGAGGGCGTCCCAGTCGATGGGGACGATGGTGACCGGGCCGAGGTGCTCCTCCAGCACGCGGGCGCAGTCGGCGATGAGGTGCGTGGTGTGGCCCCGGTGGTGGATGTCGGCGACGTTCCAGACGACGTGCCCGCCAGGCCTCACCACCCGGGCGCACTGGGCGGCCACGAGCCCCAGCTCGCGCAGGTAACGGGAGTAGTCGCCCCCGTCCAGCTCGTAGGCGGTGAGTGGGTCGGCGTCGTGGTCGGTGGCGGTCATGTACGGCGGCGAGGTGAGCACGAGGTCGACCGCAGCCCGCGGCGTCCGGGGCACGCCCTCGGCGAGGACGGCCAGCAGGGCGCGGGCATCACCCTCGACCACCAGCGCGCTTGGCGTGCGGGCCCGTGCGTAGGCCACCCGTTCGGGCAGCAGCTCGACGCCCCAGGCCTGCCGGCCGAGCGCCACGGCGCGGGCCAGGGTGGTCCCGAACCCGGCGAAGGGGTCGAGCACCACGTCGCCGGGTTGGGTGAGGCGCTCGATCACGTGGTCCACCACGGCCGGGACCATGTGCACGTCCTCGTCGGCACCGGGCGGGTGGGCGGCCACGAATGCGGCGAGCGTCGTGGTGAGGCGCGCGTCCAGCACGGACCGGTCGTCGTGCAGGGCGGGCCGGGTCATGGCCGCAGGCTAGCCGGTCGCGCCCTCACCGGATCAGCGGCCGGCGTACTCCGCCTCGACGGAGGCCAGCGCCCGGTAGGTGGCCTCGACGGTCTCGCACGTGTCGGCCGGCGCCTTGTAGTCGTTGGTGAGCGTGCGGAGTTCGGCGAAGAGCGGGGCGAGGTCGGCGTCCGGTTCGGCCGTGGCCACGGCCTCGGTCAGGTCGCGGATGCGCGCCAGCTCGGGGTGGTGGCTGTGCACGCGGGCGATGATCGGGGCGTACTCGAGGGCGGTGGCGAGGGCTGAGGTGCTCATGGTGGCTTCCTTGGGTCGGTGTGTTGGTTCGACCGTAGGACGCCCGCGCCCGGCGTTCCTTGACGGGCGTCAAGTGTCCGGGTCCGCCCCCGAGCGGGTCCCGCCGGGCGTAGGCTCGCGGCATGACCAGCGACCCCACCGGGACGCCCCGGGCTCGCCACGCCGTTTCCCCCCAGCTCTCGCGGCGGACCGTGCTCGCCGGGCTGGCCGCGGCGCCCCTCGTCGGGTTCGCGGCCCCGCGCGCACGTGCCGCCACCTTCGTCGACGTCCCCAGCGGTGCACCCTTCCACGACGACATCGAGTGGGCGGCCGCGCAGGGCATCACCACGGGCTGGTCGGACCGGACGTACCGGCCGACCCTGCCGATCGAGCGCGGGGCGATGGCCGCCTTCCTCTACCGCTTCGTCGGCTCGCCGGCCTTCACGCCCAGCCGCCAGTCGAGCTCGGCTTCGACTGCTCGGGGCTGGTGCTCCAGGCCATCTACGCCGCCGGGCGGGACCCGCAGCCGATCGACGTCATCAAGCACGCCGAGCCCACCTACCGCACCAGCGCGCAGTTGTACGCCCACACCGGGCTGCAGTCGGTGCCGGTGGCGCAACGCCGGCGCGGGGACCTGATCTTCTACACCAACTCGGCCGGCCGGGTGCACCACGTCACCATCGACCTGGGCGACGGGACCATGATGGAGGCGTACGGCCGCTACGCCGGCATCCGCACGGTGATCCCGCAGTACGGCATCAGCTACATCGCGCCGTACGTGAAGCGGGTCTTCCCGTAGCCACCGGACGCCCCGCGGTTCAGTCGTCGTCGAAGTCGCCGGCCATCGCCTGGGCGGCGAGGTTCTCGTTCTCGGCAGCCTCCCAGACCTCCTTGGCCGCCGACACGTTGAGCACGATGATGATGGCGCCCAGCACGATGTCGGGCCAGCCGCTGAGGGTGGCCGCCGTGATCAGCCCCATCACGATGATCGCGACGTTGACCAGCACGTCGTTGCGGGCGGCCAGGAACGCCGCGGTCGTCATCGAGCCGCCGTGCTCGCGGAACCGGGCCAGAATGAGCGCGCAGGCGAGGTTCACCAGCACGGCGCCGCCGGCGGTCACCGTCAGCGACAGCGGGTCGGGCGGCTCGGGGTTGCCGGCCTTGAGGATGAGCGACACCGCCGCGGCCACGGCCGGGACGCAGATGATGACGGCCATCACCTTGCCCATGACCGAGCGCCAGCGCAGGGTGAAGCCCAGCGCGACGAAGATCAGCAGGTTGACCGCGGTGTCCTCGAGGAAGTCGACCGAGTCGGCGAACAGCGACACCGACCCGATGCCGACGGCGACGCCGATCTCGACGAAGAAGTAGGCGAGGTTCAGCAGGGCGACGACCAGGACCGCCGTCCGCAGCTGGCGGCGCAGTGTCGGGTCGGCGTCCGGGTCGAGGTGCACGTCGTTGTCGCACACGGCAGCTCCTCAGTACCGCTTGGCCCACGTCGCGGTGCGCGAGGTGGCGTCCCAGGAGTAGACCTCGCGCCCGGAGACCCACGTCCGCAGCACGCGGCTGGCCAGCGCGAGCGGGTCGCCGGTCCAGAGCACGACGTCGGCGTCCTTGCCCACCTCGAGGGATCCGATGCGGTCGGCCACGCCCATGACGGTCGCCGGGTTGATGGTGATCGCGCGCAGGGCGGCGTCGACGTCCATGCCCTCGCGGACGGCGAGGGCCGCCTGCGTGACGAGGTACTCGATCGGGACGACCGGGTGGTCGGTGATCAGCGACACCGGTGAGCCGGCGCGGTCGAGGATGCCGGGGGCGGCCAGCGACCGGTCGCGTACCTCGACCTTGGAGCGGGTGACGATGAGGGGGCCGTACAGCACCGGGATGCCGCGCCCTCCGACGAGGTCGGCGATCTTCCAGGCCTCGGTGCCGTGGTCGAGGACGAGCTCGTAGCCGAACTCGTCGGCCATGCGCAGGGCGGTGGCGATGTCGTCGGCGCGGTGGCAGTGCTGGCGCCAGGGGATCTCGCGGTTCAGCACCGCGAGCAGGGCCTCGTTGACGAGGTGGCCCTCCGCGTCGTCCTTGGCGGCGTGGTTGCGCGCCTCGGTGAACGCCTTGCGGATCACCAGGGCCGTGCCGAGCCGGGTCGAGGGCGTCCGCTTCTGGTCGCCGTAGACGCGCTTGGGGTTCTCGCCCAGGGCCGCCTTGAGGCCGGAGGGGGAGCGCAGCACCATCTCGTCGACCACGCGGCCCCAGGTCTTGATCGCGACCGTCAGCCCGCCGATCGGGTTGCCCGAGCCCGGGTTCACGTTCACCGACGTGACGCCACCCATCAGGGCGTCGTCGAAGCCCTGGTCGAGGGGGTTGATCGCGTCCAGCGCGCGGGCGCCGGCCATGACGGGATCGGTCATCTCGTTGGTGTCCTGGCCGGCCCAGCCCTCGCCCTCCTCCCACACGCCGAGGTGCACGTGGGCGTCCACGAAGCCGGGCAGCACCCACGCACCCGCGGCGTCCACGACCTCGTGCCCCGCGGGGACCTCGACGTCGGGGCCGAGCGCTGCGATCCGCCCGTCGGTGAGGACCACCTTGCCGTCGAACGGCTCGGCGGTGACGGGGACGACGCGGGCCCCGGTGATGGCGACGTTCATGCGCCCGAGCCTAGGCCTGCAGGAACTCCCGCAGGGCGGGCATCTCACGGGCCATCTGGGCCAGCCCCTGCGCGTGGGCGGCCTCCAGCTTGGCGACGTTGCGCTCGCCGTTGGAGACGGTCATGGCGTCAGGGGCGAACAGGTAGGCGTCCCCCTGGCGTTCGAGCTGGAACAACTCGTCGCGGGTGGCGTTGTAGCGCGACCAGCGCGTCAGCAGGGCGTCGGCGACGGACGGGTACCGGCGGAAGTGCCGCCGGTAGAACCACGGGTTCGACATCGGGCCCTTGGCGTAGCCGCGCTCCTGGGTGAGCACGACGAGGAACTTGCTGAAGCCGGCCTCGCGGGCGGCGTCGATCGCGATGCCGCCGGTGGCGCCGAGGGCGCCGTCGACGTAGACCTCGCCGTCGATCTCGACCGGCGGCATCACCACGGGCATCGTCGAGGACGCCTGTACGCGCGCCATCAGGTCCTGGTGCTCGCGGATGTCGGCCCGCCCCCAGCGGACCGTCGCGCCGTCGCGGGCGCGGAACGCCTCAATGGCGAACTCGGCCGGGTGGGCCAGGAAGGCGGGGTAGTTGAACGGCAGCGCCTCGCCCGGCCCCGACGTGCGCCGGTAGATGTAGTCGGAGTTGAACAGGCCCTGCCCGCGCACGAACGTCCGCCAGTTGCCGAACTGCGGGTCGGCGGCGAAGGTCGTGAACGAGGCGCGCGCCCGCCAGGCGTCGCCGGTCAGGTAGTTGACGGTGTTGGACGCCCCGGCCGAGATCCCGGCCACGAACGGGAACACCAGCCCGGCCTCGACGAGCGCGACCACCACGGCGGAGGTGTAGGCGGCCCGCATGCCGCCGCCCTCGAAGACCAGGGCGACATCGGGCACGTTCACGACGGGGGCTGTGGGCACGCTCTTCAGGTTACCGACCCGGCAGCTGGTCCCGGAGGGTGCGCGGGCCGAGTGGGACGGCGTCCGGCACGCGCGCCAAGAGGCCGCGGTCGGCGGAGGCGAGGGTGACGTGGGCGGGGTCGGCGGCCACGACCTGCGCGACGATCTCGTCGTCGCCGGACGCCGGGGCGTGCACGGTCTCGACGGTGCCGACGGTGCCGGCCGGGACACCGTCGCGGGCGCGCCCCTCGAGGACGAGCACGATCCGGTCGAAGCCGAGGTCGGCCGCCACCAGGCCGTGGTGCAGGCGGCGGGCGGCGCCGGGCCGGTCGGACCACCAGCCGTCGGGCACGGAGCCGATGACGTTGGCGGCGTCGACGACGAGGACGCGCATCAGGCGTCCGGGTCGTCGGGGTCGACGTCGGCGGCCTCGCGCCGGGCGATGCGGTCGCGGAGGCGCTGGACGGAACGCTTGGGGGAGAGCGGCCGCAGCCTGAGGTCGCTGAGCCGGAAGTCGATGGGCTCGGGCAGCATCCAGCCGAGCCGGCGGGCCAGCAGGCCGAGGACGGCGCACGTGATGATGGACGCCGCCATGCCGGCCTGCGGGTGGCCCAGGTGGAACAGCGCGAGCGCCTCGATGCTGCCCAGCACGCCGATCGAGGCGTACAGCGTGTTGCCGCCGAAGACGGCCGGGGTCTTGCCGACCAGCACGTCGCGCAGCATGCCGCCGCCGACGGCGGTGATGACGCCGAGCATGATCGAGGGGATCGGCTCCAGGCCCAGGGCGGCCGCCTTGATCGTGCCGGTGGCCGACCAGCAGCCCAGCGCGAGCATGTCGCACAGGGCCAGCGCCCGGCGGGCGAGCGCGCCTTCGAGGTGGACGACGTAGGCGATCACGGCCGCGATGAGGGCGCCGGTCAGGTAGGCGGGGTCGACCAGGGCGACGGGGTAGCCCGACCCCAGCAGGACGTCGCGGATCATGCCGCCGCCCAGGCCCGAGATGATCGCCAGCGTGGCGAACCCGACGATGTCGAAGCGCCGCGAGCGGGCCACGGCACCCCCGAGGAGCCCGTTGGCGACCACCCCGGTGACATCCACGATCCTGAAGATCGTCTCGGCGTCCCAGATCACGTCGCCGATTCTCGCACGCGGCCGGAACGGCGACAGCCCGCGCCAACGGCGCGGGCTGTCGTGGTCGTCCGTCGGGGTCAGCCGAGCTTGGCGATGATGCCGTTCAGCGTCTCGGAGGGGCGCATGACCGCGGAGGTCTTGTCGGGGTCGGGGCGGTAGTAGCCGCCCAGCTCGGCCGGCTTGCCCTGGACCGCGATCATCTCCTCGGCGATCGTGTCGGCCTTCTCGCGCAGCTCGGTCGCGATCGGGGCGAACGCGGCGGCGAGTTCGGCGTCCTCGGTCTGCTTGGCCAGCTCCTCGGCCCAGTAGATCGCCAGCCACGCGTGCGAACCGCGGTTGTCGGTCTGGCCGACCCGACGGGCCGGGGACTTGTTCTCGTCGAGCAGCGTGCCGGTGGCGGCGTCCAGCGCCTTGCCGAGCACCGCGGCGCGGTCGTTGCCGGCGCTGCGGGCCAGGTGCTGCAGCGACTCGGCCAGCGCCAGGAACTCACCCAGCGAATCCCAACGGAGGTAGTTCTCCTCGACCAGCTGCTGCACGTGCTTGGGGGCCGAGCCGCCGGCGCCGGTCTCGAAGAGGCCACCGCCGTTCATCAGCGGGACCACCGACAGCATCTTGGCCGACGTGCCGAGCTCGAGGATCGGGAACAGGTCGGTGTTGTAGTCGCGCAGCACGTTGCCGGTCACCGAGATCGTGTCCTCGCCGCGGCGGATGCGCTCGATCGACTTCTTGGTGGCCTCGACCGGGCTCATGATCTCGATGGAGAGGCCCTCGGTGTCGTGGTCGGCGAGGTACTTCTCCACCAGCGAGATGAGGTTGCGGTCGTGGGCGCGCTCGTTGTCCAGCCAGAAGATGGCCGGGGTGTCGGAGACGCGGGCGCGGGTCACGGCCAGCTTCACCCAGTCGCGGATCGGGGCGTCCTTGGTCTGGCAGGCGCGCCAGATGTCGCCCGGCTGCACGTCGTGCTCCATGAGCACCTCACCGGACGCCGTGACGACCTGGACCTTGCCGGCCTGGGTGATCTCGAACGTCTTGTTGTGCGAGCCGTACTCCTCGGCCGCCTGGGCCATCAGGCCGACGTTGGGCACCGAGCCCATGGTCACGGGGTCGTACGCGCCGTTGGCCTTGCAGTCGTCGATGACGGCCTGGTAGACGCCGGCGTAGGACGAGTCGGGGATGACCGCGAGGGTGTCGGCCTCCTTGCCGTCGGGGCCCCACATCTTGCCGCCGATGCGGATCATGGCCGGCATCGAGGCGTCCACGATCACGTCGGAGGGGACGTGCAGGTTGGTGATGCCCTTGTCGGAGTTCACCATCGCCAGGGCGGGGCCGTTGGCGAGCTCGGTCTTGAGGGAGGCGAGGATCTCCTCCCCGCCGCCACCCAGCGCCTCGAGCCCGTCGATCAGGGCGCCGAGGCCGTTGTTCGGGGACAGGCCGGCGGCGGCGATCTCGTCGCCGAACTGGGCGAACGTGGCCGGGAAGAAGGCCTTCACGACGTGGCCGAAGATGATCGGGTCGGAGACCTTCATCATCGTGGCCTTCAGGTGCGCCGAGAACAGGACGCCGAGCTCCTTGGCCTTCTCGACCTGCTCGCGCAGGAAGGCGTCCAGCGACGCGGCGCGCAGGACGGTCGCGTCGACGACCTCGCCCTCGAGCACCTTCAGATCGCCCTTGAGCACCGAGACCTCGCCGGCGGAGTCGACGAGCTGGATGCGCAGGGTGTCGGCCTCGGGCATGATCACCGACTGCTCGTTGCTGCGGAAGTCGTCGCGACCCATGGTGGCGACCTGGGTCTTGCTGTCGGCCGACCACTCACCCATCGAGTGCGGGTGCTTGCGGGCGTAGTTCTTGACCGCGGCGGGGGCGCGGCGGTCGGAGTTGCCCTCGCGCAGGACCGGGTTCACGGCCGACCCCTTGACGCTGTCGTAGCGGGCCTTGTCCTCGGCCGAGGCCTCCTCGTAGGTGGGCAGGTCGTAGCCCAGGGCCTGCAGCTCGGCGATGGCCGCGTTCAGCTGGGGGACGGAGGCCGAGATGTTCGGCAGCTTGATGATGTTGGCCTCGGGCGTCTTGGCGAGCTCACCGAGCTCGGCGAGGGCGTCGGCCGTGCGCTGGTCGTCGGGCAGCCTGTCGGCGAAGGCAGCCAGGATGCGGCCGGCCAACGAGATGTCGCGGGTCTCGACCTCCACACCGGCGGTCGAGGTGAAGGCCTCGACGATCGGAAGGAGGGAGTAAGTGGCGAGCAGCGGTGCCTCGTCGGTGAGCGTGTAGATGATCTTGGCCATGCGGACTCGAGTCTCCCTTGAGTTGTCCCAGTCGTGTCCCGTCCACCCTAGCGTTTCGCCGCCACCACCCGGAACGGAACGGGCCCCCGCCGGTATGAGCGGCAGGGACCCGTTTCGACTCTCTTCTGGCCGGAGATGGTGTGACGATTCCGGCCGATGACCCGAGGAAGTGCCCCCCATCCACGTCACCCGGATGGAGTGGTGGACTGCAGGCCACCGATTGCCACCTCTTGTCGAGCCATCCCACACCACCGCAGCGGCGGCGTGTAGGGACATTCCTAGCGCCCGGTGTCGGCCGCGGCAAGCGCCACGGCGTGTCGTCCACAGGGGAGTCCGGCCCTCCACAGGGCAGCGTCCCCACGTCCACAAGCCATACCCAGCAACCTGTGGAGAACGTGCCAGACTGTTCCAGTGACCACCGACCGGCTGCTTCCCCGCGCGCTTCCCCACGAGGTCGGAGTCGACCCGCGCGGCGTCCACGACCTCCTGGACGGACTGGCCCGCCGGCACATCACGATGCACTCGCTGATGCTCGTTCGGCACGGGAAGGTGGTCGCCGAGGGGACGTGGGCGCCGCACCGTCCCGAGCACGCGCCGCTGGTCTACTCGCTGTCCAAGACCTTCTGTTCCGCGGCCGTCGGGCTCGCCGTTGCCGACGGCGCGTTCTCCTACGACGACCTGCTGGTCGACCTCTTCGCCGACGTGGTGGACGCCGCGGGCCCCGTCGCCTCCCGCATCCGGGTCCGCGACTGCCTCGCCATGGCCACCGGCCACACGCGCGACGACGTGTTCAACCCCCGCATCTCCCGGCTGGCCGGGCGCCAGCCGTGGCGCGTGGCCCTGGCGACTGAGCCCGAGGGGGTCCCGGGCGCGACCTTCTGCTACAACCAGTTCGCCACGTGGACGCTGGCCGAGGTGGTGCGGCACGCCACCGGCCGCACCGTCCACGAGTTGCTCGTCGACCGCGTGTTCACCCCGCTGGGCATCACGGGCACGGCGTGGGACACCGACCCAGCCGGGCGCGTCCTGGGCTTCTCCGGCCTGCACGTCCGCCCCGAGGGGATCGCCCGCTTCTTCCAGCTGCTGCTCGACGACGGCGTCGCGGCGGGGGAGCGGTTGCTGCCCGTGGAGTGGGTGACCCGGCACCGGCAGCGCCACGTCGAGACCGACTCCTGGGCCGAGCCCGACTGGGCGCAGGGCTACGGCTGGCAGGTGTGGCACGACACCCGCGGCGGGTACCGCGGCGACGGCGCGTTCGGACAGTTCGGCGTCGTGATGCCCGCCCAGGACGCCGTGCTGGTGCTGACCGCCTCCACCGAGCGCATGCAGGAGGTCCTCGACGAGGTGTGGGCCAGCCTGCTCCCGGCCTTCGACCGGGCACCGGACGCCGGGGACGGCCTGGCCGAGCGGTTGGCGTCCCTGCGCCTGCCGACGGTGTGGGGCGAGCGCGGCGCGACCGTCGGGCTCACCTTCGAGAACCGCACGAACCGGTGGCGGCTGGTCGACGACGCCGACGGCTGGCAGCTGCGCTGGGTCGACCAGTACGGCGGCGACCACCAGCTCCCGGTCGGGTTCGGGGAGTGGCGCACCGGCACCATGCGCTGGTCGGGCCGCACGCTGCGCGTCGCGGCGTCGGGGGCGTGGGTCGGGTGGGGCCACTGGGTCGGCCACGTGGTCGCGCTGGACGCCCCGCACAGCCTGCTGGTCAGGCTGCGGGACGACGGGTCCGGGCGCACCGAATGGGTGGGCCCGAAGCCCCTCGGCGCAGACTCCTTGTACGGGCTGGCCCCGGTCGACTGACCCGCTGTCGGGTCAGAGCCGCCCCTTCGCGGACGCGATCGCGCCCAGGATGGCGTTGAGCTCGTCGCGCGAGAGCTGGGTCGTGTTGCGGGCAGTGGCAGCGAGCTGGTCGAGCCGCGAGCCCGCGTTCGCGGCCGTCATGCCCGACTGCAGCGATCCCCACGCCCGCTCGAGCTGGCGGCGTCCGCCCGGGTTGGAGACGCCGCCGATTGCGTTGTCGATCGCCGTCTTCGCCGCGCCGAGGCTGAAGGGCGCCGGAGCCGGCGCCGGGTTCACCGGCCGCGTCGTGGCCGGGGGCCGGGCGGGGGGTGCGCTGGTGCGCGTGGGTGCCGGGGCGGGTGTCCAGACCGCATCCGCGGTGGCGGACGGCGAGGGTGTGGGCGCGGGCGTCCCGACCGCGGTGGGCTCGGCGCTCACGACCGCGGAGGTGGCGGCGCTCGGCGTCGGGCTGACGGGTGCCGACCCGGGCTCGGACCGGGGCGCCCACCAGCCGCCCAGCGCGAGCGCCGGGACGAGGATCGCGGCCGCCACAGCCAGGGGCCAGCGCCGCGCAGGCCGGGTCGGGGCGGTGAGCACGGCCGGCATGACGGCGGTCCGGTCCCCGGCGGCGAGGTGGGCCAGCGCGTCGGCGACCTCGGACGCCGTGGGCCGTTCGGCGGGCTCCTTGGCGAGCATGCGCGCGACCAGCGCGTCCAGTTCGGGCGGGAGGTCGGGGCGCCGCTCGGTCAGCCGGGGTGGGGTGTCGGTGAGGTGGGCCAGGGCCTGCGCGACCGGCAGGTCGCGGGGGAACGGCGGCTGCCCGGTGAACAGTGCGACCAGCAGGCAGCCCAGCGAGTAGACGTCGGACGCCGCGTCGACCTTGTCCCCGCGCGCCTGCTCGGGGGACAGGTAGGCGGCGGTGCCGGTGGTGAAGCCCGCTTGGGTGAGCGTCTCACCGTTGCCCTCGGTGAGCCGGGCGATGCCGAAGTCGACCACCTTGACCGACCCGTCGTGGAAGACCACGTTGGCCGGCTTGATGTCGCGGTGCACGATGCCGGCGGCGTGGGCCGACGCCAGCCCCCGCGCCACGGACTCCCCGATGGCCAGGCCCCGGTCGAGGGGCAGGGGGCCGTCGGTGGCAACGGTCTCGGCGACCGACGGGCCGTCGAGCAGCTCCATGACGAGGTAGGCCACGTGGTCGTCCTGGCCGGCGTCGTGGAGGGAGACGACGTTGGCGTGGTTGAGGCTGGCCGCGGCGTCCACCTCGCGGCGGAAGCGGGCCAGCGGGACGTCCCCGGAACCCGGCCCCATGCGCACGGTCTTGACGGCGACCACCCGGTTGAGGTGCAGGTCGTGGGCGCGCCAGACGTCGCCGGCCGCGCCGTGCCCGATCCGGGCATCCAGGCGGTAGCGCTTGTCCAGCAGCATCCCTTCGTGCACCGCACCATTGTCCACGCCGCTGGGGTGCGGGCCGAATCGGGCGCCGTCCTCCGGGGCTGTGGCAAAGGGGCGGGACGGTCGCCACGCCCGCGTGCGGCCAGACATCGGACGACAACAGTGCAACCGGCTGAACGGGGCGCCAGGAGCGTTTACCATCGTGTCACCGCCCCGCAGGGGCGACACCGGAAAGGTCAGGCCGTGCATGTGAAGGCAAGCTCGGACAGACGCGCACCGCGACCACCTGCCCACCTCGTGGCGCGGCTGCGCATGATGGTCGTGGACGGGAGCATCCCCACCGACGAGCCGATCGAGATCGACCGGATCGCCGACCTGCTCCGCGCCGACGCCTCCGTGACCCTGCTGGTGCTCATGGAACTCGGTCGCGACGGCTTCCTCGAGCGGGTGGGTGAGCACGCCGTCCGGGTGCGCGACCGCGTCGAGGCCCCCGGTGACGGGATCGTCCAGATCCGGCGGATGCTCGAGCCCATGGCGCTGCGGACGGCCGCCGAGCACGCGCGGCCGGTCGACCTGATCACCCTGCGACACCTGGCCGAGGGAGTGGAGGCGGCCGTCGCTGCCCGCGACTACCTGGCGTTCCGTCGGGCCGACGACGCGTTCGTGGCGACCCTGCTGTCCCTGCACCCGAACGCCGAACTCGCCCGGCTGTGCACCGAACTGCGGCTGCGCACGGCCTACGACGGATTGCGGGTGCCCGTCGAGCAGGGCGTCCTGAGCGACTCCCTGCGCCCCGACGCCCGCATCGTCGACCTGATCGCGGCCGGTGACTTCGCCGGGGTCGAGTCGCTCGCGGAGACCCTGATCGACCGGCTGCGCCTCGTCGGTGCCCCCCGGATGGACTCACCCCACCTGGTCGGTGCCCCGATCCCCCTGGACGTCGAGGTCGACGTGGAGTTTCTGGAGGTCCCGGTCAGCTGACCAAGCCGTCGTTCACCATGCCGAGCGTGCGAGACCGCTGGCTCGTCCAGTGCAGGGTGAGGTCGCCCAGGTCGACCGAATCGCCGTCCTTCATGATGGTGCGCACCGTCTGACCGCCGGGTCGAGTCGGGCCTCGGCTTAGACGCCACCATCCAGGCCGAGGAATACGGCATCCCGGTGGCCGACGTGCTGCACACCCAAGCCCGCGAGATGCGGTGTCATTCCCCTTGGTGCTTACGCTGCTGCCCGCGCTGATGATGGGTCCAGCCCTGATCGTGGGTGCAGCGGTTGGGGTGGCGTCCGCCACCGTCGGGCTGCCCTGGTAGCAGCCCGACGGCACGGGTCAGCGCTGGTCGACCGGCACGAAGTCGCGCTCGCGGTGGCCGGTGTAGATCTGCTTGGGGCGCATGATCTTCTGCTCGGGGTCGGTGACGCCTTCGAGCCACTGGGCCGCCCACCCGGCGGTGCGGGGCACGGCGAACAGCACGGTGAACATCTCGGCGGGGAACTTGAGCGCCTCGTAGATCAGGCCCGAGTAGAAGTCCACGTTCGGGTAGAGGCGGCGCTTGATGAAGTACTCGTCCTCCAGAGCGATCCGCTCCAGCTCGACGGCGATCTCGAGCAGCGGGTTGACCCCGGTCACCTCGAACACGTCGTCGCAGGCCTTCTTGATGATGCGGGCGCGCGGGTCGTAGTTCTTGTAGACGCGGTGCCCGAAGCCCATCAGGCGGGCCTTGCCGTTCTTGACGCCCTCGACGAACTCGGGCACGCGGTCGACCGAGCCGATCTCGCGCAGCATCTTCAGCACGGCCTCGTTGGCTCCGCCATGCAGCGGGCCGAACAGGGCGCCGATGCCGGCGCCGGCCGAGGTGTAGACGTCGTTGCCCGCCGAGGCGACCGCGCGGACGGCGTTGGTGGAGCAGTTCTGCTCGTGGTCGGCGTGCAGGATGAACAGGATCTCCATCGCCCGCGACACCCGCGGGTCGGCCCTGTAGACGCGCTGCTGGCTCTGGAACAGCATGGCCAGGAAGTTGTCGACGTAGCCCAGCTCGTCGTTGGGGTAGACGTAGTGGCGGCCGATCGAGTGGCGGTAGGCCCACGCCGCCATGGTCGGGATCTTCGCGATCAGGCGCACGATGTTCATCTCGCGGGCCTCGGGGTCCTCCAAGCGGCGCGAGCTGGGGTAGAAGGTCTGCATGGACGCCACCGCGGCCATCATCTTCGCCATCGGGTGCGCGTCGTGCCGGTAGGAGCGGATGAAGTTGCCCACGTTCTCGTGCACGAAGCGGTGGGTGTTGACCGTGTTCTCCCACGCGGCGAGCTGGTCGGCGTTGGGCAGCTCGCCCTTGAGCAGCAGGTAGGCCACCTCCAGGTGCGTCGCGCTCGCGGCCAGCTGGTCGATGGGGTAGCCGCGGTACTCCAGGATGCCCGCGTCGCCGTCGATGTAGGTGATCGCGCTGCGGCAGGCGGCGGTGTTCATGAAGCCGGGGTCGTAGGTGGCGAGGGGGCCCTGGGCCGTGCTGACCTGCTTGAGGTCGGTCGCCTTGATCGTTCCGTCGGTGATCGGGAGGTCGAAGCTCGCCCCGCCGCTGCTGATCGAGAGGATGTCGGTCATACGACGCACCGTAGTTGTGAAAGTTGAAGCGTGGGGAGTGGCTCACGTGCTGGGCACTTCGTGTCTTCTTGTCGGACGCCGTCCGCCCGACTCAGCGAGCGGTCGGCGTCTGCTGTTCGAAGCGGAGCCGCCAGGTGTCGTTGGTCTTGACCCAGATCGAGCTGCGCAGGCTGACCGCGCTGCGCGAGCGCGCGCGCCAGCGGAGCTGCACCACCCACGGGGCGAGCTCGTCGACGCCCTCGACCTCGACGGTGATCGGGTCCTCATGGGGCTTCAGCGTGGCGAGCGTGCGGCCCTTCCCGGACGCCCTGCCGTTGACGTCGTGCTCCATGAACCGGGGGTGGAGGAGCGCCTCGGCGGCGGACCGGTCGGAGCGCACGGCGTCCGAGAGCCAGCTGCGCTGCAGCGCGACGACGGGGTGCTCGTCCTCGTCGGGTGCGGGGTCCGGGGCGGCGTCGAAGAGGTCCGGCTCGCGGACCGGGCCGGGGGAGACATCGGGGGTCGGCGTCCGGACGACGTCGGGGGAGAAGCCGGGGCCCTCGTCGACGGGCAGGCCCTTCTGGAAGGCCACCGCCGCGGCCCGCGCGCGGGCGTCGGCTGCCTCGTTGAGCTCGTGGCCGGCGTGGCCCTTGACCCACTCGAAGGTGATGCGACGGCCGACCAGTTCGGCGTCGAGCTCCTTGAGGAGTTCGACGTTCAGTACGGGTTTGCCGTCGGCCTTCTTCCAGCCGCGGCGCTTCCACGACGGCATCCACTTGGTGAGGGAGTTGATCACGTACTGGGAGTCGCAGAAGACCAGGAGGTCGTCCTGGGCGCCCTTGGTCTGCCGGAGCAGGTCGAGCACCGCCATGAGCTCGCCCATGTTGTTCGTGCCGTGCTTCCAGCCCCCGGCGGCCCAGCGGTCGCCGTCGATGAACCACGCCCACCCCGCGGGACCGGGGTTGGACAGCGACGACCCGTCGGCGGCAGCAATGATCACCCGGCCATTCTGCCCCACCCCCCAGGGGTGCACTTCGAGGCGGCGTTTCTATCGCTGGGGCGATAGTTCTGTGAGCGCGAAGTGCACACCCCCCCCCCGGGCGCGGGGGCACCCCGTGCCGCCTGTGCCGCCTGTGCTGTCCGAGCCTTCCCGGGATCTCAGGCGATCAGGACGTCATCCGATTGCCATCCGAGCCGCGGGAGAACGACTGAGGCGAGCTTCCCGATGAAGGTCCCGGGTGTGTCGCGAAGCGTTGTGGGCGCAACCGGGACGACCACGATCCCGAAGGTCTGGTAGTCGAGGTCCTTCTCCATGGTGGAGGCGAATTTGTCCCCTCCCGTGTCGGTGAATCCGTCGTGGTACTTCCGCGAGTGCACCTGCACCACGACCCCGGCGTCGGGGAAGTAGCCGTCGGGGGTACCGATCCTCTTGCCGCCGGCTGTCACCAGCCTCGGGTTCTGCACCATGCGGGGCAGGTCCGGGTGCTCGCGGACGAGGACCGCCAACTCAGCCTCGGCGACGGACCACGACCCCCGACGGAAGTCCACCACCGCCTCGACCATGCCACCCGTGGCGTTGGGGCGTCCGTACTCGATCTCGCTGGCGAGCCGATCCGCACTGGTGCGCCGGTTCTGCAGGATGGCCATGGCCACGCCTCTGAGGTGCCGGTCGGAGAGCTGACGCAGGCGGTTGGCGTCCGCCAGCGCCCGTTCGACGGGGGCTATGCGGAGGTCGTCGCGCAGGACCGGCGCGGGTAGACGCTTGGTCCGGACTGTCTCGAACCCGCCCCTCGGACGCGGGCGCGTGCGGTGTTCGGGACCAGGAATGACGTGATGGGGAACTCGTGGTCGTACGCGAATCCGTGCACCTGTAGTGCATGGAGCCCGGTCAGAACCGAGCGCGGGCCGGCCCACAGGGACGCCGCCACGAGGAGGTCGCCTCCCGTGAGGGGACCTGGGCGCGGGGAGTACACGGTGCGCAGGATGCGACGGCCGCTGCGCACGAGGTGCTGCAGCTGGGAGAGGGACGCCCCGGCCTCGAGCAGTTGCTGTGTGGTGGCAAGACCTCGCTGACCGAAGATGACAGGGAACGTGAACTTCGACATGCCCGGAATGTCGGCAGGAGGCGGCCATTTCGTGCAGCGAGTTCGTGGCTTGTGGACAACCTGCGTCGGGTCCGGGAATCCGTCCACAGGTTGATCGCCGCCACCGGGAGTGCACTTCGCGCTCACAGAACTATCGCCCCAGCGATAGAAACGCCGCCTCGAAGTGCACTCCGGAGGAGGACGAGGACGAGGAGCCCGGCGACGAGCGGGCCCCACGGGACGCCTTACGGCTGGGGGAGCACCAGGCCGGTGTCGTAGGCGAAGACCACCATGCCGACGCGGTCGCGCAGGGCGAGCTTGGCCAGGATGTGGCCGATGTGGGTCTTGACGGTCGCCTCGGCGAGGAACAGCGTCTGGGCGATCTCCGAGTTCGTCAGGCCGGTGCCGACGAGCGTCAGCACCTCGCGCTCGCGCTCGGTGAGCACGCCGAGGCGCTCCTCGGGCGACTTCCCCGTCGAGGCGTCGCCGGGCATCATCGGCACGAAGCGCTCCAACAGGCGGCGGGTCGCCGAGGGCGCCACGACGGCCTCACCCGAGTGCACGGCACGGATGCCGGCCAGCAGCTCGGCCGGACCGGCGTCCTTGAGCAGGAACCCTGAGGCGCCCGCCTGCAGCGCCGAGTAGACGTATTCGTCGAGGTCGAACGTCGTGAGCACGAGCACCTTCGCGGCGGCGCCCGAGGCGACGATGCGGCGGGTGGCCTCGACGCCGTCCATGATCGGCATGCGGATGTCCATCAGCACGACGTCGCAGCCGGCAGGCGCGGAGACCGCGCGGACGGCGTCCTGACCGTTGCCCACCTCGGCGACGACCGTCATGTCGGCCTGCGCGTCGAGCACCATGCGGAACCCGAGGCGGACGAGCTCTTGGTCGTCGGCCAGCACGAGGCGGATCGGTTGCGGTTCGGTCATGACATCGCTCCTTGCGGGGTCGGGATTCGGGCGGTGACGACGAAGCCGCCGTCAGGATGGTCGACGGCGGAGAGGGTTCCGCCGAAGGCCGACACGCGCTCGCGCATGCCGACCAGGCCGTGGCCGAGGCCGTCGGTGGGTCCGGCGCCGACGCCGGTGTCGCGCACCTGGACGATCAGCTCGGCCTGGGCGTGGTGGAGGTGCACGAGCACGGAGGCGTCCTCGCCGGCGTGCTTGACCGCGTTGGTCAGGGCCTCCTGCACGATGCGGAACACGGCCAGCTCGAGGCCGGGGGAGAGGTGGCGGCGCAGGGCCGGGTCGCCGGTCACCTGCATGCGCACGTCGCGGCCGGCGTCGGCCAGCCCCTGCACGAGGCCGAAGATGTCGCCGAGGCCGGACGCCGGGGCGAGCTCGGTGCCCTGGTCCGAGCGGAGCACACCCACGAGACGCCGGGTCTCGGTCAGGGCGTCGGAAGCGGTCGAGCGGATTGTGGCGAGTGCCTTCTCGGCGGTCGCGAGGCGCATGGCCGGGTCGCCGTCCATCGACGCCGCATAGGCGCCGCCGTCGGCCTGCACGACGATCACCGCAAGCGAGTGGGCCACGACGTCGTGCATCTCGCGGGCGAGGCGCTGGCGCTCCTGGGTGGCGGCCAGGAGGATCGCCTGCTGGTGCTGGAGGGTCTGGGCCGTCACGGCGTCCTGGGAGGCCGCGCGGGCCTCGTTGCGCGCCCGGACGAACGCACCGAGCGCCCAGCTCGCGGCGACCACCGAGGCGAGGCCGAGGAAGGTGACGACCGACACCGCGATCAGGGACGCGACCGGCTCGCCCCCCGTGCCCATGGTGTTGCGCTCCCAGGCGGAGCCGAACGTCCAGTCGGCGGCGGCGACGAGCGAGGTGAACCCGCCGAACGCGAGCCACCACAGGCGGTACCTCAGGCGTCCGTACGCGGCCACCGTGAACATCATCAGGGGCACGGTGATGTTGCCGGCGTTGGGGGCGTTCACCACGGCGAGCTGGACCAGGTGGGCCGGGAGCACCGCCAGCGTGGCGAGGTCGGGGTCGGCGCGGCGCCACAGGAGCGGCAGCACGTACAGCAGGCCCCACCCGAACATCGCCCAGTTCGAGACGGTCGACCCCGCCCCGTCGATGTACAGGGTGCCGGGCGCCAGCAGCACCAAGAACCCCAGCAGGGCCGCCCACACGTAGTCGAGCGGCCGCGGCCGGGGCAGCCGGAAGCTCGGTCGGGCGGTCACCCGGCCAGCCTAGGGGCGGACGCCACCCCTTGCCTCAGACGCCGGGGTGGTGTCGCTCATCCCGCGGGATGGGGCGGTGGCCAGCACCGAGGAGCGGGCGGCGATCAGGACCATGGTGAAGAACACGCCCACCGCGCACATGGCGAGCGGGACGCCGAGGGTGTCGGTCCCGGTGAAGCCGATGATCGCGCCGAAGAGCAGGCAGGCAGCGGCGAAGGCCAGGGCGGCGTAACCCTCGACCACGACGCCGAGCGCGCGGGCCTCGCGGACCGCCAGGACGATCAGCACGACGGCGAGCACCAGCATCGGGAAGCGCGCGATCTGGGCGGCGAAGGAGCCGTGGGCGTCGGCGTGGACGATGTTCCACACGGGCCAGCTGACGACGCGGGTGTAGGAGCCGGGGCCGGCGGCCCACAGGCTGGTGAGGTGCATGACGAGGAGGGTGCCGACGGCGCCCCAGGCGAACAGGCCGGCGCGCGAGGAGAACCACTGCGCCGGCGTCCGCTCGACGAGGATCGCGGCGGTCGTCATGGCGGCGAGGGCGACCAGCGCCGCGCCGAGGTCGAGGGCCCCAACCCACGTCGGGTAGACCTCGCCCAGCACGATGCCGCGGCCGACGAAGCCGGCGATGAACGCGCCGACGACCGTCACCCAGGGCAGCACCTTGGCCAACGGGTGGATGTTGCGCATCCGGAGTGCCACGATGCCGGCGATGAGCGCGAGCGGCCCGGAGAGGATCGCCGAGGCGCGGTGGGTCATCTCGATCCAGGGGTTGCGGTACAGGATCTCGTTGACCACGCCGCCCGGGAGGATCGCGTCGACGTCACAGCCCGGCCAGTTGCCACACTCGAAGCCGGACTCGGTAGCCGCGACGAGCGACCCCCCGATGACGGCGAACAGCGTGAACAGGCCAGCGGCACGGAACAGAAGGGTGACCCAGCGGGGGACCATCATGGCAAAGCACTCCGACTCGTTGTAGTAGGCAGGCCCTACCCTAACTCAGTGCGGGTGCTGGTGCCTTCCGTGTTCGTGCCCGTGCTCGATGTCCAGGTGCGGGTCGTCGATGAAGGCGCTCTCGGCTGCGTGCAGCGAGCCCAGCCCGTAGGCGGTCTCGAGATTGTGGCGCGTAAGTACCTCGGCTGGCGGCCCGTACGCAACCACGTGCCCGCTCATCAGGATCACCCAGTCGGCCGCGCGTGCCTCGTCGAGGTCGTGCGTGGTCAGCACCACCGCGTGGCCGCGGTCGCGCTCGGTGTGGATGATCTCGTCGATGGTGCGCGCCGACAGGATGTCGAGGCCGGTCAGCGGCTCGTCCAGCAGCAGCGCCTCGTGCGGCTGGGCCATGCCCTGGGCGACGAAGACCCGCTGCCGCTGGCCGCCGGACAGCTCGTCCAGGTGTCGGTCGGCGAGGTCGGTGACCTTGAGGCGCTCCATGGCGCGGGCCACGCGGGAGCGGTCCTCGGTGCTGGGGCGTCCGAACCAGCCGAGCTTGGGGTACAGGCCCATGCCGACGGCCTCGCGGGCCGTGATCGGCGTCCCCTCCGGGAACGCCAGCGACTGCATCACGTACGACACCTGGCTGCCGCGGCCGCCGGGCTTGCGCCCGAACACGCTCATCGTGCCGGCCAGCGGCTCGATGACGCCCGCGATCGCGTTCAGGATCGTCGACTTGCCCGACCCGTTGGGGCCGATGATCGCCGTCACCTTCTGGTGCGGGACCGTGAAGCTCGAGTGCTTGACCGCGATGTTGCGCTCGTACCCCAGCACGAGGTCGGACGCCTCGACCATGATCCCGTTGGTGGTCACCTCGTCGGGGTTCATGCGGCCACCTCCTTCGGGGCGGGCTGCTCGCGCCGGCGGAACAGCGGCTTGACCGCCAGCACGAGGAAGAACAGGGCGATGGCGACGAGCGCGATGGTGGCCGCGCCGGCGGTGCCCCAGTGGTAGCTGAGGACCAGCCCGAGCCAGACGGTGAACGACGCGAGAACGACCGAGGTGACGAACATCTGCGGGATGGTGCGCGTGACCAGCGCGGCCGTGGCCGGCGGGCCGACGAGCAGGGCGAACACCAGCAGCGTGCCCACGGCCTGGAAGCTCGCGATCACGGCCGTGGCGATCAGCATCAGGAGGGCCGCGTGGGTGAAGCGCGGGCTCATTCCGAGCGTCTTGGCCTTGGTGGGGGAGAAGCTCAGGGCGAGGAGCGGGCGGTAGAGCAGCAGCGAGCCGAGGAGCACTGGCGTGCCGAGCACGGCCATCGCGGTGAGCGTCTCGGCGTTCACGCCGAAGATATCGCCGAACAGGATGTTGGTCAGCGACCCCGTGTACGAACTCGACTTGCTGATGATCGCGACACCCAGCGCCATCATGCCGACGAACAGCAGGCCGATGGCGGTGTCCTCCTTCAGCGCCGTCTGGCGGTGGATCAGCTCGATGCCGCCGACCATCACGATCGCGGCGACGGCCGCGCCGAGGTAGGGGTTGAAGCCGAAGATCGTCGCCGCCGCGATGCCGGGCAGGACGCCGTGCACGAAGGCGTCGCCGAAGAAGCTCATGCCGCGCAGGACGAGCCAGACGCCGACGACCGAGCTCATCACCCCGGCGGCGAGACCGCCGATGAGCGCGCGTTGTTGGAAGCCCAGGAGAAAGGGCTCGAGGAACCAATCCACGAGGTCACAACCTACTTCAGGGCGTCGGCGATGAGCCGGGCGTTGGCGAGCATCATGTCGGCGTAGGTCTCGGCGCCGGATCCCTGGGGGCCGACCGAGCCCTCGTACAGCTGGACGACCGCTAGGTCGGTGCCCGCCTCGGCGGCCACGGCCTCGACCAGGCGCGGGTTCACGGTGTTGTTGGAGAAGATCGCCGAGACCTTGTCCTCCTGGACGACCTTCACCAGGTCGGCGAGTTCGGCCGAGCTGGGCTCGGCGTCCGTGCTGCCGCCGGGGATCACGACGCCGGCGATCTCGAAGTCGTACGCGTGGGCGAAGTAGTTGTACGCCTCGTGGTCGGTGACCAGCACGCGCTTCTCGGCCGGGATGGACGCCAGGATCTCCCGGACCTGCGCGTCGGTGGCCTGCAGCTTCTGCTCGACCTGGGTGCCGCAGGTGGTGTAGGCGTCGTCGCCGGTGACCTTGGCGAGTTCGGCGCCGATCAGGCCCGCGGCCTTGGCCATGCGCGCGACGTCCATGTGGACGTGCGGGTCGTACTCGCCGTGGGCGTGCTCGTCGGTGTGCCCGTCGGCGGGTTCGGCGGCGTGGCCGTGCCCGGCGTGCTGCGCGGCCTGCTCCTCCTCGATGGACGCGTAGGTGAGCGGGTCGAGCAGGGGAGCCACCTCGAAGATCGTCGCGCCGTCAGCCTTGGCGCCGTCGAGGGCGGCTTGCAGGCCAGATTCCAGGTTGAGGCCGTTGGCGACCACCAGCTTGGTCTTGGTCAGGTCGGCCACCTCACGTGACGACACCGAGAAGTCGTGCGGGTCGTCGCCGGGGCCCATCAGCGTGCTTGACGTGGTGCCGGCGCACTGGGTGATGTCGCTGAGGATCGACCCGAGTTGCGTCGTGGTGGCGATCGCCACGGGGGTTTGGCTGGTCTGTTCGCTCGCCGACTCGGACGCCGCGGGCGTGGGTGAGCACGCGGCCAGTGTCAGCAGGAGCGGGACGGCGAGGATGGTTGAACGCACCCGTACAGACTAGAGGCTATTGATAACCATTCTCAACTCGTGTTGCTTTGTTGCCGCATGCGAAAGGCCCGCGAGCGAACTCGCGGGCCTTTGCGGTGATCGTGAGATCAGTTCGTTTCCTCGGTGACGTCGCTGGCCGGAGCCTCGGCAGCGGGTGTCTCCTTGACCTCAGCGGCCGGGGCCTCGACCTTGTCGGCGGCCGGCTCTACAGCCGGAGCCTGCTCCGTGGCGGCGGGGGCCTCCTGGGCCGACGCAGCTTCCGGGCTCTGCGTGCCGCACTTGCACTGCTCGTGCGTCGGCGGGGCGTCGGCTGAGAACAGAAGGTTTCCAGCTGCGTCGTAGCCCATGATCGTGCTCGGGTTGCCTCGCGAGGACTTGAACCAACCGAGATCAACTTCTGCACACTGCTTGCTGGCGATCGTCAGTTCGACGGAGCGGGGAAGGGTGGTGCCGCACAGAGCCATGAGCGTGACGCCGTTGTTCAACTTCAGCGTTTGAACAACGAAATCAATCGTGATGCTGTTGGGGCAGTTGTTGCAGACCAGTAGAACGAGGTGGTAGTCGCGGTTGTTCTTGCCCGGGGCCTTGCAGGCCTTCGGGTTTTCTGAACGTATAGGACACGCACGGCAGCGGCGACGCTGGGTGCGACGGCAACGACGGCGGCGGCTGGGACGCTCCAAGCGGCGCCCTTGGCGAGTGTGCGGCGAGAGATGCCGGACTGGGTCTGTTCGGTCATGGCGGTGGGTCCCCTTAGTGCATGCGAAAGTTCTTCGAGATCAACATGTCAGCGTTTTGCCCGGCTCGCGCAAGGCGATTGCCCGCGTGAAACCCGCTTGCCAGCGCGGCAACGGTAACGATTGGGCAACAACCGCCCTGCGCTCGGCCACCACCCACCGGGTGGCCGAGCGGCTCGCGTCAGGCCGACAGGGTGGCGTCCGGGAAGGTTGCCTCCTCGGACGCCACCTTCCCGGCTGCTGCGATCTCGGCGTCGATCTCCTCGATCTCGGCCTCGATGGCGGCTGTGCGCTCGAGGTCGCCGGACGACACGGACGCCTTCTCCGGTGCAGCGCTCTCGGCCTTCCTGTCCTGCTCGTCATCGACCTGCTCGGAGGCCTGGGCTGCGACCGAGTCGGCGGCCGCATCGGCCTTGCTCTGGAGCTGCTCCAGCTCGGCCTTGAGCTCCGCACGCCGGGATTCGAGCCCATCGGTGTCGGCGCCGCGGCGGCTCCGCGGAGCGCTCTGGCCCTCACAATCGGCGAAGCCGATCTTGCGCTGGAACGTCAGGGTCTCGGGGTTCTCGCCGGGCAGGGCCACGTCGATCGAACGCTGGGCCCAGAGGCAGACGTTGTCGCAGATCCCCCACGCCAGGGTGACGTCTGCTTGCGCCCGGAAGTGCCCAAGGTACAGCCGACCATCAGGGCTGACGTTCGCCGGGTTGATCGGGCAGCTGTAGGTCCACGTGTAGGGGGTGTAGGTGGCGCCATCGGGCTTGGTGGCCGGCGTGCCGCGGACGGCGCTGCCCCAGCAAGAAGAGTGTCCGTTCAGGTTGGTCCAGGATGCGTTGTTGTTCCCGCGAATCCACAGGGTGATCTTGGCATTGGTGATGGTCGAGCCGGGCGTGACGTCATACAGATAGAGACCGTAGGGCGCCCCGTCCGGGCCGACCCCACTGATGTCGGAGTCGTACGTCAGGCGATGGGAACACCAACCTGTGTCCGAGTAACTGACGCGGACCCAGCCGTTGATGCCCGGGTCAATCCTCAAGGAGGCGGCGTAGGCGGGGGCGGCTGCAACGACGGCGGCTGCGGGGACAGTCCACGCGGCTCCCTTGGCCAGGGTGCGCCGGGACACGCCAATCTTGGCGGGGTCAGACATGATGCGAGTCTCCTCGGGGTTCAAGAATTCACAACTGGTGTGAACGTCTCGGGTCCCCCGACCCTCGACGTTGTGTCGAACCTATCATCACCCGGCGGCAGGGTTGCAACCCCGTCTCGCCGGAGGCCGGCGAAGGTTGTCGGTTCGTTATCCGTCCTTGCCCGTGAGCTGTGTCAGAGCGCTCGCCAAGGCCCCCCGGGCGGCGTCGGGCAAGGACGACAGCATCTCTTCGGCGGCGCGCGTGCGGGCGTCCAGGACCTCGTCGAGTAGCGCGCGGCCGGCGTCGGTCAGCGACAACAGCCGCGCACGCCGGTCGCCCGGGTCGGGGGAGCGCTCGATCCAGCCGCCGCCGACCAGGAACTCCACGACGTCGGTTGCCGAGCGCGGCGCCACGTGCAGGCGCTCGGCGAGATCGGCCATGCGCACAGGCTCGAGACGCGCGATCACGCGCAGTGCGCGTGCCTGATGGGGGTTGACCGGCAACCCGACCAGCTCCACGGCGTTCGCGCGGCGCAACCGCCGCGCCGCGCGCAGGATCAGGTCGGCCAGCTCGGTGTCGGGAATATCCACGAGACCCTCCAGTGTTGATGAGGTAACCTCAGCATATCGAAAGGAGGCGCCCATGAGCGAGATGCAGATGCACGACGTGCGCGGACCACAGCGGATCGACCCGCGCGACCGTGCGCAGCTCATCGAATCGCCCGTCTCCGCGGCCAGGGTCGCCGCACTCTTCCGGCCCCACGCGGGGGCCCTGTCCATCGTCATCGCCGCGGTCGTCGCGGCGTCCATCGTCGGCCTCGCGCAGCCGTTCCTGCTGCGCGCCGTGATCGACGACGCACTCCCGAACCGCAACACCGAACTGCTCGCGTGGCTCGTCGGCGGCATGGTCGCCGTCGCGATCCTCACCGCCGTGCTCGGCGTCGTGCAGACCTGGCTGGCCACCACGATGGGCCAGCGGGTCATGAGCGCGCTGCGCACCGACGTGTTCAGCCACATCCAGAAGCAGTCCATCAGCTTCTTCAAGCGCACCCGGGGCGGCGAGATCCAGTCCCGCCTCATCAACGACATCGCCGGCCTGCAGTCGGTGATCACGACGACCGCCACGTCGGTCGCGTCCAACCTCACCACCGCCGTCGGAACGGCGGTCGCCATGGTCGTCCTCGACTGGCGCCTCTCCCTGCTCTCGCTCATCGTGCTCCCGCCGGCGATCGCGCTGACCCGCAAGGTCGCGCTGGTCCGCCGCGAGATCACCACCCAGCGCCAGCGCGCTATGGCCGACCTGCACGCGCAGGTTGACGAGGCCCTCAGCGTCAACGGCGCGATGCTCACCAAGACCCTCGGCGCCACCCAGTCCCGCGTCGACGCCTTCGCTGACACCTCGTCCCAGCTGGTCGACCTCGAGGTCCAGAGCCAGCTCGCCGGGCGCTGGCGCATGGCCACGATGGGCATCATCTTCGCCGCCATCCCGGCGCTCATCTACCTCGCCGCCGGATTCCCGGCCATCACCGGCAACATCACGATCGGCACCGTGGTCGCGTTCACCGCGCTGCAGAGCCAGATCTTCCGCCCGATCATGGGCCTGCTCAACGTCGGCGCCCAGTGGATCAGCTCGATGGCCCTCCTCAGCCGCATCTTCGGCTACCTCGACCTCCCGATCGAGGTCAAGGAGCCCGCCAACCCCACCCCGCTGCCCAAGGACCAGGTCACCGGCCACGTCCGCTTCGAGGGCGTCTCCTACCGCTACCCCGATGGCGAGGTCGACGTGCTCAACGGCATCGACCTCGACCTCACGCCCGGCCGCTCCATCGCGGTCGTCGGCGAGACCGGCTCGGGCAAGTCGACGCTGGCCACGCTGCTGGTCCGCCTCGCCGACCCCACCGCCGGTCGCGTCACCCTCGACGGCGTCGACCTGCGCGACCTGTCCTCGGCCGACCTCGCCGGCGCGATCGGCGTCGTCACCCAGGACACCTACCTCTCGCACACCTCGATCCGCGACAACCTGCTGCAGGCCAAGCCCGACGCCTCGGACGCCGACCTCTGGCTCGCCCTCGACGCGGCCCAGGTGGGGGAGACCGTCCGCCGCCTGCCGGACGGCCTCGACACCATCGTCGGCGCCCGCGGCCACCGTTTCTCCGGCGGCGAGCGCCAGCGCGTGGCGGTCGCCCGCACGCTGCTGGCCGATCCGCGGGTCCTGGTGCTCGACGAGGCCACCAGCGCCCTCGACACCGAGACCGAGCGCGAGTTCCAGGCCGCCCTCGACACCCTCGCCGAAGGGCGCACGACCTTCACCATCGCGCACCGCCTCAGCACGGTGCGGCACGCCGACGAGATCATCGTCCTCGAGCGTGGGCGCATCGTCGAACGCGGCACCCACGAGGAGCTTCTCGCCGCAGAGGGCAGGTACGCGCTCCTCGCGTCGTAGGCTGGACGCCATGCACACGGCCATCGACCTGGGTCTCGCCCGCGGGCACTGGGTCGCGCCGCGCACGATCGCGTGGCCCAGCGACGGGCTCACGCCCGGCACCGACCCGGCCACCCTCGACTGGACGCTGCACTGCTCTCCCGACGGCGGCATCGACCCCGACCGGCGCGAGCCCCTCCCCTGGACCACGGTGCCGCTCCGCGTCCAGCCCGGGTCGCTGCCCACGCCACTGCTCGACGAGCACCCCCACCTCAACGGCTCGATCGCGCTCATGGTGCCCGAGCTCCCCGACCTGGCCGACCTGCTGCGCGGCCAGGTCGTCGTCACCGTCGACCGGCCCGACGGGCAGCTGGTCGACGCCAGCGGCGTCCAGTTCGCCCCGCTGCTCGACCAGCTCTACCACGCCGCGCTCGACGCCACCCTCGGCGTCAGATGGGCGGCCGGACGCCCCACGATCCGGGTCTGGGCGCCCACCGCCCACCACGTCGACCTCCTGCTGTGGGAGGTGGACCGCTCGCTGGAGGACGCCCCCGAGCGCGTCCCCTTGCAGCAGGCCCCCGACGGCACGTGGGCCGCCACCGGGCACGCGGGCTGGCGCGACGCGCGCTACCAGTACGCCGTCACCGTCTTCGCGCCCAGCTTCGGCCGAGTCGTCGAGAATCGCGTGACCGACCCGTACTCGGTCGGCCTCACGCTGAACTCGACCCACTCGCTGGTGCTGGACGTCGACGACCCCGCGCTGAAGCCCGCCCTGTGGTCCGACACCCCGATCCCGCCGCTGCGCCACCCGGTCGACCAGGTGGTCTACGAACTGCACGTCCGCGACTTCTCGCGCGCCGACAAGACCGTCCCCGAGGAGCTGCGCGGCACCTTCGCGGCCTTCGCCGTCGACAGCGATGGCACCCGCCACCTGCGCCGCCTCGCCGCGGCGGGCCTCACCTCGGTGCAACTCCTGCCGATCTTCGACTACTCCTCGGTCGAGGAGGACCCCTGCCGGCGCACCGCGCCCGACGAGGAGCGGCTGAAGGCGGCGGCCCCCGACTCCGACGAGCAGCAGGCCCACGTCATCGCGGCGGGGGAGCGGCCCGCCTTCAACTGGGGCTACGACCCGTGGCACCACCAGGTGCCCGAGGGTTCGCTGTGCAGCGAGGCGGCCATCCACGCCGGCGGCCGGGTGCGCGAGGCGCGGCTCATGGTCGGCGCCCTCCACGCGATGGGGCTGCGGGTCGTGCTCGACCAGGTGTACAACCACACCGACGGGGCCGGGCAGGGCGGCACCTCGGTGCTCGACCGCATCGTGCCGGGCTACTACCACCGCCGCGCCGCCGACGGCACCATCGCCACCTCGACGTGCTGCCCCAACGTCGCCACCGAGCACACGATGGCCGGCAAGCTCATGGTCGACTCCGTCGTGCATTGGGTGCGGCACTACCACGTCGATGGGTTCCGCTTCGACCTGATGGGCCACCATTCGCGCGCCAACATGCTCGCCGTGCGCGCCGCGCTGGACGCCCTCACTCTCGAGCGCGACGGCGTCGACGGCCGCGCGGTCACGCTCTACGGCGAGGGGTGGGACTTCGGCGAGGTCGCCGGCAACGCCCGCTTCGTCCAGGCCACCCAGGGGCAGCTCGCGGGCACCCAGATCGCCACGTTCTCCGACCGCTTGCGCGACGCCGTCCGCGGCGGCGCACCCTTCGACGAGGACCCGCGCAAGCAGGGCTTCGCGACCGGGCTGGCCGGGTCGCCCAACGGCGTGGCCGCCAACGGCCCGCCGGAGGCGCAGCTCGACCGCCTGCTCGCCTACACCGACATCATCCAGCTCGGGCTGGCCGGCAACCTGCGTGACTTCACCTTCCTGTCCGCCCGGACGCGCCGTCCGGTGCGGGGGGACCAGGTGCCCTACAAGGGGGTGCTGGCCGCCGGCTACGCCGAGGCGCCCGACGAGGTGATCACCTACGTCGACGCCCACGACAACGAGACGCTGTTCGACGCCCTGACCCTCAAGCTGCCCGTGGACGCCCCGATGGCCCAGCGGGTGCGCGCCAACACCCTCGCCCTGGCTGTCGCCACGCTCGGCCAGAGCCCGGTGATGTGGCACGCGGGCACCGACTTCCTGCGATCGAAGTCGCTGGACCGCAACTCCTACACCTCGGGGGACTGGTTCAACTACCTCGACTTCACCCTCACCGACAACGGCTTCGGCGCCGGCCTGCCCCCGGCCGCCGACAACGCCGACAAGTGGGTCTACATGCGCCCGCTCCTGGTCGACCCGGCGCTGAAGCCGTCCGCGGCCGACATGCGCCTGTCGCACGAGATGTGCCTCGACCTGCTGCGCCTGCGCGCTTCGAGCCCGCTGTTCCGGCTGGCCGACCCGGCGCAGGTTCACGCCAAGGTGATCTTCCCGGTGTCGGGCACGTGGGCCCAGCAGCCCGGCGTGGTCGTGATGGTGCTCGATGACACCCGCGGCGTCCCGGTCGACGAACGATGGGCCACGCTGGTCGTCGTGTTCAACGCCAACCCGTGGCCGGTGCGCCAGTTGGTGCCGCCCGTGGTCGGTCGTCCGTGCAGGCTGCACCCGGTGTTGGCCGAGGGTGCCGACCCGGTCGTCCGGGCGTCCCGCTGCGACGACGGGCAGTTCTCGGTCCCCGGCCTGACGACGGCGGTGTTCGTCGAGCCGCGCTGATCGGCGACCTTGCGCTTTCGACCGACGCCATGCGAGTCAGGACGCCGCGGCTGTCGGTCGAAATCGGCGGTCGCTGCGCGTCAGCGGACGGTGTGGATACCCCGCGTGCGCAGGCTCAAGCCTGTGGACGCCGCCGCTTGGGTGACCGAACTCCCGCTCGTCCGCCCAACCTCCGGGCATGGACCAACCGCCCACGTTCCCCGAGGCCGGCGAAAGCCGATCCCCTCGGGCCCTCCGCGACGAAGCGCGCCGGGTCGAGCGGGAGAGACGCCAGCTCCTGGCCGAGGAGCTCGCAGCCCCCTACGACGGAGTGGTCACCCTCGCGATCCTGCTGGCGGCCGGTCTCACCCGCGGCCAGATCGAGGCCCAGGTCGCGCGAGGCGCCTGGCATCGGCTCGGCCGACACACCGTCGCGGTGCGCGGTCAGGCACTCGCCGGCCGCGCGCGCTGGTGGCACGCGCTGTGGGAGTCCGGGAGGCACGCCGCCCTCGACGGTGCGACCGCGCTGCTGGCGGCAGGTCTCAAGGGGTGGAGTGAGCGAGACATCGACGTGACGGTGCCCAACAACGCCCGGGTGCGACCGATTCCCGGGGTCCGGCACCACCGCCTCCGGGAGCAGGCGCCGACGGTGGGGGCGCTGCGACGGACGCGCCCCGAAGTGGCTGCGATCCGGGCGGCCCAGTGGGCCGTGTCCGATGCGGAGGCGGCCACCGTCCTCGCCATGGCGGTGCAGCAACGACTCGTGTCCCCGGGGGCCTTGCTCGAACGCTGGCGGCGGGTGGGTTACTCGGGGCGACGCAAGTTCCTGGACGTCGTCATCGAGGACATCTGCAACGGCGCCGAGTCGTTGGGGGAACTGGACTTCGCCCGCATGTGCCGCGCACGTGGTCTGCCCGAGCCCAGTCGCCAGGTGCTCAGGACGGGGCCCCGGGGGCGCGCCTACCTCGACGTGTTCTGGGACGACGAGGGTGTCCACGTGGAGATCCACGGCGCGCACCACTACGCCGGCCTGACGCCGGTCGAGGACGCGCTGCGGGCCAACGACCTCGCCATCAGCGGTGGCGACGAGATCCATCTCCAGGTGCCCGTCCTGGGTCTGCGGCTGTCCGGACGCCGGTCGGTCCTCCTGGATCAGGTCGAGCGGGCCCTCGTTGAAGGGCGCCGCCGGGCCGCCCGGCGCTCCAGCACCCAGTGACCGACGATTTCGACCGACGCCGGTTGTGTGGGGACGCCGCCAGTGTCGGTCGAAAACCGCGGTCAGGGCGCTCGCCACTCGATGGTCTCGATTTTGTATTGAGTACTAGAACGAGGTGGCGTCCGGACGACCGGTCGCCCTACCCTGTGCGGGAATCCCCTCGCCGGAGAGGGGTGCGAGCCCATCAGGAGGGCGCCATGGCTGAGACATTGACGCGCGCGGAGCGCTTGGACCGGCTGCCGTTCACCCGCAAGCACACCAAGCTGCTGGTCGGGTCCGGCGTCGGCTGGGCCCTGGACGCCATGGACGTCGGCCTCATCTCGTTCGTCATGGCCGCGCTCGGCGCCCAGTGGGGCCTCAAGCCCGACATGCTCGGCTACATCGCCATGATCGGCTTTGTCGGCATGGCCGTCGGCGCCTCGCTCGGCGGCTGGCTCGCCGACCGGATCGGTCGCCGCAACGTGTTCGCCCTGACGCTGGTCGTGTACGGCGTCGCGACCGGGGCGTCCGCCCTCGTGCCGGGCCCCGAGGGCGTCGGCATCATGGCGGCGGTCGCGATCCTGGCCACGCTGCGCTTCTTCGTCGGCCTCGGCCTGGGCGCCGAGCTGCCCGTGGCGTCCACGCTGGTCAGCGAGTACGCGCCCAAGGCGATCCGCGGACGCGTCATCGTCGGCCTGGAGGCCTTCTGGGCCGTCGGCTGGATCATGGCGGCGCTGCTGGGCTACTTCCTCATCCCCGTGAGCGAGGACGGCTGGCGTTGGGCCCTCGGCGTGGGCATCGTGCCGACCCTGTACGCGCTGTACGTCCGCTTCGGCCTGCCCGAGTCGGTCCGCTACCTCGAGAAGCAGGGCCGCGTCGAGGAGGCGGAGGCCGCCGTCCGCATCTACGAGGAGGCCGCGAACGTCCCCGCCGTGCCCAGCCCGGACCAGGGGGCGTCCGCCAACACCGCGACCGAGTCCATCTGGTCGCCGCAGTACCGCGTCCGCACCGCAGCCCTGTGGATCGTGTGGTTCTGCATCAACCTGTCCTACTACGGCGCCTTCATCTGGATCCCGAGCATCCTCGTCGGGCGGGGCTTCCCGCTGGTGCGCAGCTTCGGCTTCACGCTGATCATCACGCTGGCCCAGCTGCCCGGCTACGCGGTCGCCGCCTGGCTCATCGAGGTGTGGGGACGCCGCATCACCCTGTCGGTGTTCCTGCTCGGCTCGGCGATCTCCGCGGGCCTGTTCGGCTTCGCGCCCACCGAGACCCTCATCATCGTCTTCGGCTGCATGCTGTCCTTCTTCAACCTCGGCGCCTGGGGTGCGCTGTACGCGGTGGGCCCGGAGCTCTACCCGACCGGCGTCCGGGGCACCGGCACCGGCGCGGCCGCCGGGTTCGGGCGCATCGCGTCCATCATCACGACCTCGCCGTGGTTCGTGCCGGTCCTCCTCGCCGTGGGCGGCGTGGCGCTGCCGTTCAGCGTGTTCGGCGTCGCGTTCCTCATCGCCGCGGGTGCGGCGCTGCTGCTGCCCGAACAGCGGGGAACGGCGCTGGCCGCCTGACCCCTTCCGCCGAGCCCTCGGCGAACGGGTTTGGCAACTACAGCCGCATCGGGCACGCGCCCGGCCACGGTGCCCTAGGCTCCGAACGAAGCAGTTTGCTTGCCTGATCGCCGACCGGAGGAATACTTCGACCATGTCTGAACTCACCTGGACCGACCTCGACCGCAAGGCGGTCGACACCGCGCGCGTGCTGGCCGCGGATTCCGTCGAGAAGGTCGGCAACGGCCACCCCGGTACTGCGATCTCTCTGGCCCCGCTGGCCTACCTGCTCTACCAGAAGGTCATGAAGGGTGACCCCGCCGACGACCGCTGGCTCGGCCGCGACCGCTTCGTCCTGTCCGCGGGCCACAGCTCGATCACGCAGTACTCCCAGCTGTTCCTGGCCGGCTACGGCCTCGAGATGGCCGACCTGCAGGCGCTGCGCACGTGGAACTCCAAGACCCCCGGCCACCCCGAGTTCGGCTGGACCAAGGGCGTCGAGTGCACCACCGGCCCCTTGGGCGCCGGCGTCGCCAACGCGGTCGGCTTCGCGATGAGCGCCCGCCGCGTCCGCGAGATGCTCGACCCGAGCGCCGTCCCGGGCGAGTCGGTCTTCGATCACGACGTCTACTGCATCGCCGGTGACGGCTGCATGCAGGAGGGCGTGGCGTCCGAGGCGTCCTCGCTGGCCGCCACCCAGAACCTGGGCAACCTGTTCCTGTTCTACGACGACAACCGGATCTCGATCGAGGGCGACACCAAGATCGCCTTCTCCGAGGACGTCCAGGCCCGCTACGCCGCCTACGGCTGGGACACCCACCACGTCGACTTCACCAACGGCTTCACCACCTATGAGGAGAAGGTCGCCGAGCTCTACGACGTCATCGAGAAGGCCCGCCAGGTCACCGACAAGCCGCACTTCATCAAGGTCACCACGATCATCGGCTGGCCGCTGCCCAACAAGGCCGGCGACCACAGCGTCCACGGCTCCAAGCTGGGCGGCGACGAGATCGGCGCGATGAAGGAGCTCCTCGGCTTCGAGAACACCCCGTTCGCCATCGACGACGCCGTCGTGGCCTACACCCGCCAGAACGCCGCCGACCGGGCCGCCGAGGCCAAGGCAGAGTGGGAGCCCCGCTACCAGGCGTGGCGCGAGGCCAACCCCGGCGGCGCCAAGCTGCTCGACCGCATCCTGGCCAAAGAGGCCCCCGAGGGCCTCGACGAGGCGCTCCCGGTCTTCGAGCCCGGCTCGCTGGCCACGCGCGCGGCGTCCGGACAGGTGCTCAACGCGCTGGCGTCCGCGGTGCCCGAGCTGTGGGGCGGCTCGGCCGACCTCGCCGGCTCGAACAACACCACGATGAAGGGCGTCGACTCCTTCATCCCCGAGGAGCGCAGCAGCCACGACTTCACCGGACGCCCCGGCGGCCGCACGCTGCACTTCGGCATCCGCGAGCACGCGATGGGCAACATCATCAACGCGATGGCGATGGACGGGCTCACCCGCCCCTACGGTGCCACGTTCCTGGTGTTCTCCGACTACATGCGGACGCCCCCGCGCCTGGCCGCGCTCAGCCACGTCAACCCGGTGTACGTGTGGACGCACGACTCCGTCGGCGTCGGCGAGGACGGCCCGACCCACCAGCCGGTCGAGCACGTGATGAGCCTGCGGCTCATGCCGGGCCTCAATGTCGTCCGCCCGGGCGACGCCAATGAGACTGCGCACGCGTGGGCGCAGATCCTGCGCACCAAGGACCACCCGTCTGCGCTGATCCTCTCCCGTCAGAACATGACCACCTTCGACCGCTCCGAGGGCTCCGGCTTCGCCGCGGCGTCCGGCGTGGCCAAGGGTGGCTACGTCCTGAAGGAGGCCTCGGCCGAGCCCAAGGTCATCCTCGTCGGCACGGGCTCGGAGCTGGAGCTCGCCGTCGCCGCGGCCGAGAAGCTCGAGGGCGAGGGCGTCCCCGCCCGCGTCGTCTCGCTGCCGTGCGTCGAGTGGTTCAAGGAGCAGGACGAGGACTACCAGGCCGAGGTGCTGCCCACCGACGTGCCGAAGGTCGTCATCGAGGCCGGCTCCCCGGTCGGCTGGAAGGACCTGCTGGGCGCTAACACCGAGGCCGTGGGCATCGACCACTACGGCGCCTCGGCCGACGCCAAGACGCTGTTCAAGGAGTTCGGCATCACCGCCGACGCGGCGGTGGAGAAGGCGAAGGCCCTGATCGGCTGATCGTCGACCGACTGCACGAGGGGCGCCACCCGCTGGGGTGGCGCCCCTCGCGCGTGGCGGCGTTGCCAACCTGTGACCCGACCGATTCGGAACTGTCAGCCCGCTGAATTACGATGTCGCGGAGGAAGCCAGCACCAGGAGCCGCATGACCGACCACCCCACCCAGCCCTTGCCCACCGTCGAACCGCGCCGGCGGGGCGGCGGGCGCCTAGCCGCGATCATCGCCGGCGGGGTCGTGCTGCTGGCCGGCGGCGCCTACGGTGCCGGCTACGCGATGGCGGGCGAGACGCTGCCGCCGAAGACCGTCATCGAGGGCGTCCCCGTGGGCGGGCTCGCCCCGGCCGACGCCGAGGCGAAGCTGACGCAGGAGCTGGCGGCCAGGGCCGACGCCCCCATGACGCTCACCTCGGGCGAGCACACGATCAGCAAGGCCCCCGCCGACCTCGGGCTGGGGGTGGACGCCGCGGGCTCGGTCCGTCAGGCGGCCACCGGGAAGTCGTTCGACCCGCGCGTGATCTGGGACAACCTCACCGGCGGCACCGACCACCCGGCCGTGGTGGCGCGTGACGACGAGAAGCTGGCGGCCGCGGCGTCCGAGCTGGCGCAGCTGGTCAACGCCGAGCCGGTCAACGCCGAGCTCGCGATGGTCGAGGGCACCCCCACGCTCACCGAGGGCGCCAACGGGCGCACGCTCGACGCGGCGGCGACGCAGGAAGCGCTGGCCGAGGCCTACCTCCACCAGACCGACGTCACCGCGGTCGTGGAGGAGAACGAGCCCGACATCACCACCGCCGAGGCGCAGGAGACGCTCGACACCGTCGCCACCCCGGCCCTGTCGGCCCCCATCACCGTCGCGGCGGGTGACAAGACCTTCGAGGTCACGCCCGAGATGATCGCCCCGGCGCTCACCTTCGAGCCGGCCGACGGCTCGATCAAGGTCAACGTCGACCAGGACGTGCTGCTGGAGCAGGCGACCAAGTCGATCGCCGGCCTGGGCCTCGACGAGCCGAAGGACGCGAGCTTCACCTTCGAGGGCGGCAAGCCCAAGATCATCCCGTCCGTCGACGGCATGGGCGTCGACAAGGAGGAGTTCGCGAAGGTCGTCCAGGAGGCGATGGTCAAGCCGTCCGAGCGCACCGCCACGGTGACCGTCGCCCAGCAGAAGGCGAAGTTCACCACCGAGATGGCCGAGAAGCTCGGCGTCAAGGAGATCACCGGCGAGTTCACCACCTACTACCCCGCCACCGCCTACCGCATCACCAACATCGGCAAGTCGGCGCGCCTGATCAACGGGGTGTTCCTCAAGCCCGGTGAGGTCTTCGACATGAACAAGGTGCTCGGCCCCCGCACGCTCGCGCGCGGCTGGGCGGCCGGCGGTGCCATCGACGGCGGCCGCGTCGTCGAGCGCATGGGCGGCGGCATCTCGCAGACCACCACGACGACCTTCAACGCCATGTTCTTCGCCGGGCTGGAGGACATCTACCACAAGCCCCACTCGCTGTACTTCAGCCGCTACCCGATGGGGCGTGAGGCGACGCTCGACTACAACTCGGTCGACATGAAGTTCAGGAACGACACCGAGTACGGCGTCCTGATGCAGGCCTTCACCAACAACCCCAAGCAGGGTGCGCAGGGTTCGATCACCGTGCGCGTGTGGTCGACCAAGAAGTACGACGTCAAGGCGACGAACCCGGTCCAGAGCAACTTCAAGGACCCGGGCCCCGCCATCAAGGACGACTCCGCGATCTGCAGCCCCCAGAGCGCCATGCGGGGCTTCACCGTGACCTACAACCGCCAGTTCTTCCAGAACGGCAAGCTGGTCCGCACCGAGCCCTTCAAGTGGACGTACAACACGCTCACCCCGGTGGAGTGCACCAACCCGAACGCCAAGCGCGACCGCATCGAGCGCTGACGCGGGCGCGGGTCACACCCGCGTGAACCCCTCCGGCGCGGAGTCGCCGCGCACCTGGACCGAGCGCGCCCCCATGCGGGTGGCCCACCAGGCCGCGGCGACGACGACGTCCTCCGGTGCCGACGGCAGCGTCACCCACTCGCCCTCGAAGCGCGCCCGGGCGTCCCCGAAGGTGGCCCACTCGCCCCACGGTGGAACCGAAACCGGCGGCGTCCGGCCCTCGAGGAGGGTCGAGATCCGCCCCACCCAGCAGTCACCGGACGCCCCGGCCCGGTCGGCGAGGCCGTCCAGCAGGTCGCGGGGCGCGGACTCCGGGCGGCGCCCCAGCGCCACCGCCACGCGGCGGATCGCCCGCACGCGTTCCCTCGGCACGAGGTGCTCGAGACCGCGGCGGTCGACTACCCCGACGGCGTGGGCGTCCAGCGCCGTCACGAAGCCCAACACCTCGGCCGGACCCTGCTCGCCGGCCACCAGGAGGCTCACCCGTTCACCCACCGCGAGGGTAGGGGAGAGGGCGGCGACGACATCGTCGGACTGCTGCATCGAACCTCCTGCGAGCGGTTGTACAGTGGGCGCATCCCATTGTCGGGGACAAGCAAGGAGACAGCTGCAATGACCTATGTGATCACCCAGCCGTGCGTCGACCTGAAGGACCTCGCGTGCGTCGAGGAGTGCCCGGTCGACTGCATCTACGAGGGCAATCGCATGCTCTACATCCACCCCGACGAGTGCGTCGACTGCGGCGCCTGCGAGCCGGTCTGCCCGGTCGAGGCCATCTACTACGAGGACGACGTCCCCGCCGACCAGGCCCAGTTCTACGACGCCAACGTGAAGTTCTTCGACACGATCGGCAGCCCCGGCGGCGCCGCCAAGATGGGCAAGATCGACGCCGACCACCCGATCGTCGAGGCGCTCCCGCCCCAGGGCGAGTGAGCGCCGGGCTGTCGGGCCGCCTGCCCGACTTCCCCTGGGACACCATCGCGGCCGCCCGGGCCACCGCCCGGGCGCACCCCGACGGCATCTGCGACCTGTCGGTCGGCACGCCCGTCGACCCGGTGCCCGGGGCCGCGATCCGCGCCCTGTCCGACGCTGCGGCCGGCTGGGCCGGCTACCCCACGGTGTGGGGGACGCCCGCCCTGCGGCAGGCGATCCGGGGGTACATGGAGCGCCGCTGGTCCTCGGTGCCGCTGCGGGACGAGAACGTCCTGCCGGTGATCGGCACCAAGGAGCTCGTCGCCCACCTGCCCCTCCAGCTCGGCGTGGGCCCCGGCGACACCGTCGTGATCCCGACGACCGCCTACCCGACCTACGAGGTCGGCGCCCGCATCGCCGGCGCCGAGGTGCTGGCCACCGACGACCCTGACGAGGCCGCGGCCGCACGCCCGGCGCTCATCTGGATCAACTCCCCGGCCAACCCGCACGGCGCCACCCTCGGCGCGGCCGAGCTCAGGCGCTGGGTGGACGCCGCCCGCTCGGTCGGCGCCCCCCTGGCCTCCGACGAGTGCTACGGCGAGTTCGGCTGGGACGCCGAGCCCGTCAGCGTGCTGCACCCTGACGTGTGCGGCGGGACGCCGCAGGGCCTGATCGCCGCCCACTCGCTCAGCAAGCGCAGCAACATGGCCGGCTACCGGGCGGGCTTCCTCGCCGGGTGCGCGGGCCTGCTGGGCGAGCTGCTCGAGGTGCGCAAGCACTCCGGCCTGATGGTCCCCGGCCCGGTGCAGGACGCCATGATGACCCTGCTGGGCGACCACGACCACGTCGAGGAGCAGCGCCGCCGCTACCTCGACCGGCGCGCGGTGCTGAGGCCGGCGCTCGAGGCGGCCGGGTTCAGGATCGACCACTCCGAGGGGTCGCTGTACCTGTGGGCGACCCGGGGCGAGGACTGCCGCGCCACCGTGGACTGGCTGGCCGAGCGGGGCATCCTCGCGGCGCCGGGCGACTTCTACGGCGAGGCCGGGCGGCAACACGTGCGGATCGCGCTCACGGCGTCCGACGAGCGGATCGCGGCAGCGGCAGCCCGCTTGGCCTGACCGCCGCGGCGAAGCGGGAGGCACGACCAGGGCTTGGGTTCTTCAGCGTTTCGCCGTGGGGGTCGGCGCGTTGTCGAAGGTGATGGTGACGGTGGTGGCGTCGGTGGTCTCGCCGAGCCAGGGCGCGAACGAGGTGGTGCTCGCCGTCCAGTGGCGCCCCCCGACCTCGACCCGCCCCAGCCCGTAACGGGCGTGGTTGGCGACGGCGAGGTGGGCGGCCGACCACGCGAGCTCGGAGTCGGCGGCCTTGACCGTCACCGTGGTGCCGGTGCGCGACACCGTGCTCGACTCGGGCAGCGTCCTCTCCAGGAACTCCGCGAGCCCCGCCGGGTCGCCGGGCGGGGGAGCCTTCACCAGGCAGGTGAACGACGCGGGCGTCTCGCCCGTCAGCGCCGACGCCAGCCGGCGCGCGTTCTCGACGTGGCGGACGTAGCCCTTCGGGTGCCCCGACCGCTGGACCGCCTGCGCGACGTCGTTGACGTCGCCGCTGCGCCAGTTCGGCACCTTGACCAGGGCGTCGTAGAACTTGCCCGAGGCGTAGTAGGGCTCCTGCACCTGCTCCTCGGTGCCCCAGCCCTGCGACGGCCGCTGCTGGAACAGCCCCAGGGAGTCGCGGTCGCCGTAGTCGATGTTGAGCATCCCCGACTCCTGGTACACGGTCGCCAGCGCGATCGTGGACGCCCTCGGCGCCAGCCCGCGCTGCGTCGCGACGCCCACGATGATCGAGGCGTAGTGCGCCTGCTCGGGCGAGATCGGCACGGTGAGGTCGGCGACGTGCGCCGTGCACTGGTCGGCCAGCGGCAGCGGCTTCTTCTGGTAGGCGTACAGCACCGCCAGCCCCGCCACGACCGCCACCGCGAACAGCGCCGTCACCAGCAGGGCGACGACCACGCGCCGGATGGCCCCCAACGCGCGCCTCAGTTCGCGTGCAGGGCGGCGTTGAGCTCCACGACCTGCCCCTGGCGCGGCTTGACGGCCACGGCGCCGGTGACGGAGTCGCGGTAGAAGAGCAGCCCGTTCGCCCCGGACAGTTCGGCGGCCTTGGCCACCGCGCCGTCGGGGAGGGTGACCTTGGTGCCCGCCGTCACGTACAGGCCGGCCTCGACGACGCAGTCGTCGCCCAGCGAGATGCCGATGCCGGCGTTGGCGCCGAGCAGGCACCGCTCGCCGACCGAGACCTGCTCCTTGCCGCCGCCGGACAGCGTGCCCATGATCGAGGCGCCGCCGCCCACGTCGGAGCCGTCACCGACCACGACGCCGGCCGAGATGCGGCCCTCGACCATCGAGGCGCCGAGCGTGCCGGCGTTGAAGTTCACGAAGCCCTCGTGCATGACCGTGGTGCCCTCGGCCAGGTGGGCCCCGAGCCGGACGCGGTCGGCGTCGGCCACCCGCACGCCCGACGGCACGACGTAATCGACCATGCGCGGGAACTTGTCCACGCCGAACACGGTCAGGTGGCCGCGCGTGGTGCGCAGGGCGGCGCGCTTCTCCTCGAAGCCCTCGACCGCGCAGGGGCCGGCCGACGTCCACACGACGTTTGGCAGGACGCCGAAGATGCCGTCCAGGTTGATGGAGCGCGGCGCGCACAGGCGGGCCGAGAGCAGGTGCAGGCGGAGGTAGGCGTCCGCGACCGACGCCGGTGCGGCGTCCAGGTCGACCTCGGTGCGCACGACCTCGAGCCGGACGCCTCGGGTCTCGTCGGTGCCCTCCGCGGCCTTCAGGGTGGCCGGGGCGTCCTCGCCGGTCGCGGCACCCAGCGCGGGCGAGGGATACCAGACGTCGAGCACGTCACCGGAGGTCGTCGTCGTGGCCAGGCCCCAGCCCCAGGCGGGGCGCACGGAAGTCGTCATGACGACCAGCCTACCGACCGGGGTCAGGACCAGGTCACCGTGGCCGGCTGCTTGGTCAGGTCCACGGTGTAGCTGCGCTCGCCCTTCATGGGGGCGGTCGCCTCGGTGGTGAGGCCGTCGCGGCTGACGGTCGCGGTCGCGTTCACCTCGAAGGGGAACGTGCCGGTGGCGAGCATGGTCTCGGGGTCCAGGGTCGGGGCGAAGCCGGCCCACGGGTCGTTCACCTGCGCGAACTTCACCGACCCCTCGGCCACCTCGACGCCGGTGGTGTCGACGCCGAACGGGCAGTTCGCGGGGCGCGACTCGGTGGCGGCGAGGCACTCGTCGAAGCGGCCCTTGACCGCGCCGAACACGGTGTCGGTGCCCAGCTGGGACAGTCCCACGGTCAGGTCGAGGACCGACTCGAGCTGGTCGGGGGTGGACACGACGGCGGTCGGCTCGCCGGTCAGGGCCACCAGGTCGGAGACCGGGGCGGCGGTGTAGGTGCCCGGGAACACGGGGTTGACCTCTTCGGTCAGCGCCACGCCGTTGACGGTGAGCGCCCGGCGCTCGGGGACGGTGAGGTCGGCGGTGCCGTCGGCCACCTTCCAGGACCCGCCCTGCTCGGTGAGGGTGATGGTCGTGCTGACCGGCTCGCCACCGAGCAGGTAGCTGACGCCCACCGTGGGCGTGGTCTCGGTGCCGCCCAGCTCGCCGGCCTGGACGTCGGTGATCGGGGTCGCCTCGTGGGCGGCGGCCAGCACCTCGTCGGTCAGCAGAGTCGTGGACGCCGGCTGCTCGGCCAGCTGCGCGAGCGCGCCCGCGGCGTCCCCGTCGGCGACGGCCTGCAGGTAGCCGACCGCGGCCCCCCGCATGGCGTTCTCGCGGTTCTGCCGACTGGTGGTGACCGCGAACCAGGCGACGCCGGCCATCAGGGCCAGGACCAGCACGGCCGAGGCGATCCACACCAGCGGGCTGGGGCCGGGGCCGGGCTGCTCCACCGCCAGGACGGCGGTGGTCTCGTCCGACGGCTCGTCCGCGAACGGGGTCGGCAGGGCCTGGGTGGGCTCGTCGGGGTGGTTCATTGCTGACTCCTCGTGAGGTCGGGGACCACCGAACATCTTGCCACGCCCCCGCGGCTAGGCTGCGCCCATGCGCCTCGACCTCACCGCGGACCTGCCCGACCTGCTCATGGCGATCACCGACATCGAGTCGGTCAGCGGCAACGAGGGGCCGCTCGCGGACGCCGTGGCCACAGCCCTGTCCGCCCACCCGCACCTGGTCGTGGAGCGCGACGGTGACGCGGTCGTCGCCCGCACCGACCTCGGCCGCGGGACGCGGGTCGTGGTGGCCGGCCACCTGGACACCGTGCCCGTGGCGGCCAACCTGCCCTCGCGGCGCGAGGGCGACCTCATCTACGGCCGGGGCACGTGCGACATGAAGGGGGGCGTCGCGGTGATGCTCGCGGCCGCCGCCGAACTGTCCGCGCCGCGCCACGACGTGACCTGGATCTTCTACGACAACGAGGAGGTCGAGGCGGTCAAGAACGGCCTCGGACGCCTGGCCCGGACCCGCCCCGACCTGTTGGCCGGCGACTTCGGCGTGCTGATGGAGCCCACCGGCGCCCGCATCGAGGGGGGCTGCCAGGGGACGCTGCGCTTCGAGGTGACCACCACCGGAACCGCCGCGCACTCGGCGCGGAGCTGGCTGGGGCACAACGCCATCCACGACGCGGGCGCCCTGCTGCGCACGCTGTCCGACTACACGCCGCGCACGGTGGAGGTCGAGGGGCTGGAGTATCGCGAGGGGCTGAACGCCGTGGGGATCACCGGGGGGATCGCGGGCAACGTCATCCCCGACCGGTGCGCGATCACGGTCAACTTCCGGTTCGCGCCCGACCGCAGCATCGAGGACGCCAAGGCCCACTGCGTCGAGGTCTTCGCGGGCCACGAACTGGTCTTCACCGACGAGTCGCCCGCCGCGCGGCCGGGGCTCGATCGCCCGGCGGCCGCCGAGTTCCTGGCGGCGGTCGGCGGTGAGCCTCGGGCCAAGTACGGGTGGACCGACGTGGCGCGCTTCTCGGCCCTGGGCGTCCCCGCGGTCAACTTCGGCCCCGCCGACCCGGGCAAGGCGCACACCGACGACGAGTTCTGCCCGGTCGCCGACCTCCACACCTGCCACGAGGCCCTGCTGCGCTGGCTGGCCTGACGGCTAGGCTGCCGGCGTGGCCAAGAACAAGGGCAAGCGGCGCGGCACGCGCCACCAGGGGCCGGTGATCCGCCGGGACGACCAGGTGGAGGCGACCACCACCGACCAGCGGCTGCTCCAGAGCCGCGGCGACACCGACTGGGTGCACTCCGACCCCTGGCGCGTGATGCGGATCCAGTCCGAGTTCGTCGAGGGCTTCGGCACCCTGGCCAAGGTCGGCCCGGGGATCAGCGTGTTCGGCTCGGCGCGCACGCCGAAGGACCACCCGATGTACGCCGCGGCCGTCGAGCTCGGCGCGCGGCTGGCCCAGGCCGGCTACGCCACCATCACCGGCGGCGGCCCCGGCACCATGGAGGCCTCCAACAAGGGCGCCCTCGAGGCCGGGGGCGTCTCGGTCGGCCTCGGCATCGAGCTCCCCTTCGAGGACCAGCTCAACCAGTACGTCTCCCTCGGCATCAACTTCCGCTACTTCTTCGTGCGCAAGGTGATGTTCCTGAAGTACTCCGAGGGGTTCATCGTGATGCCGGGCGGGTTCGGCACGTTCGACGAGCTGTTCGAGGCACTCACCCTGGTGCAGACCCGCAAGATCACCCGGTTCCCGATCGTGCTGTTCGGCACGAGCTACTGGGCGGGCCTGGTCGACTGGCTGCGGCAGGAGGTCGAGGGCTCGGCCTACATCAGCCCCGGCGACCTCGACATGCTGCACCTCACCGACGACATCGACGAGGCCGTTGCGATCGTCACCAGCTACCGCGAGAACGGCGCGCTGCCCGAGCCGCCCGTGGAGGGCTGAGCGCGGTGGAGTGGTTCGTGGGCGGCCTGGTCGTCGTCGTGCTGGGGCTGGCCGCCGTCGCCGGGAGCGGACGCTTCGGGTCGATGCCGCCGCCCGTCCACGACAGCCCGGTGATCGAGCTGCCCGACGGCGACCTCACGGGAACCGACCTGCGGGGCGTCCAGTTCGCCGTGGTGCCCCGTGGCTACTCGATGGCGCAGGTCGACGACCTGCTGGCCCGCCTGTCGCGCCAGCTCGACGGCCCGCCGCCGGAGGCCGTCGGGGAGGCGCCGCACGCTCCTTTGGGCACGTCTGCGATAATGGAACCCAGTGAGTTCTCGCAGTCTGGCAGAGAGGGAGAACATGGCAGCAATGAAGCCCCGCACGGGTGAGGGCCCCATCGAGGTCGCGAAGGAGTCCCGCGTCATCGCGATGCGGATCCCGGCCGATGGCGGTGGCCGCCTCGTGATCGAGATGAACGCGACTGAGGCAGCCGAGCTGCTCGAGGCCCTCAAGAGCGTCGTCGGCTGAGCGGCGGTCCCACGCACGAACGAGCGCGTCCCCCGGGTGAACCACCCGGGGGACGCGCTCGTTCGTGCTCGGCTCAGGCCTTCGCCGCGCGGTGCGCGATCGCGGCCTTGTAGACCTCGACGGTCTCCTGGGCGATCTTCTCCCAGCTGAACTCGTCGATGCAGCGCTGGCGGCCGGCCAGCCCCATGGCGCGGGCGCGCTCGCGGTCGCGGGTCAACTCGTTGACCTTGGCCGCGAAGGTGGCCTCGAACGTGGCGATGTAGTCGGCGTCACCGGCCTGCTGCGGGTCGTAGGGGACCAGCAGGCCCGTCTCTCCGTCGACGACGACCTCGGGGATGCCGCCCACGGCCGAGGCCACGACCGGGATCTCGCAGGCCATGGCCTCGAGGTTCACGATGCCCAGCGGCTCGTAGATGGACGGGCACGCGAAGACCGTCGAGTGGGTGAGCACCTGACGGACGGCCGCGCGCGGGAGCATCTCCTGCACCCACTTCACCCCGCTGCCGCGCAGCTCGTCGAGCTCGGCGAAGGCGCCGTTGAACTCGGCGGCGATCTCGGGGGTGTCGGGCGCGCCCGCCAGCAGCAGCACCTGCGTGTCGGAGTCGAACGCCCGGGCCGCGCGGACCAGGTGGATGAGGCCCTTCTGGCGGGTGATGCGGCCGACGAAGGTCACGATCGGCTTGGACAGGTCCACGCCGAGGCCCTCGATCACGTCGGTGGCGGGGTCGGGCTTGAACTCCTCGGGGTCGATGCCGTTCTTCACGACGTGGATGCGCTCACGCTCGACGAAGGGGTAGGCGTCCTGGATGTTCTTGATCATGGCCGCCGACACGGCGATGACGGCGTCCGCGTTCTCGTAGGCGGTCTTCTCGATCCAGCTGGAGACGCGGTAGCCGCCGCCGAGCTGCTCCACCTTCCAGGGGCGGTCGGGCTCGAGGCTGTGCGCGGTCACGACCAGCGGGATGTCCTGGAACTCGGACGCGATGATGCCAGCGAACTGGGCGTACCAGGTGTGGGCGTGCACGACGTCGACCTCGGGGATCGCGGCGGCCATCGCCACGTCGGCGCCGAGCGTGCGGATGGCGCCGTTCGCCCCGGCGGGGTAGTCCTCGGCGTGAGCGGTCGCGCCTTCGCGGGGCTCGCCCATGCACTGGACGTCGACCAGGTCGGTGAACTTCTCCAACTGGGGGACGAGCTGCCCGACGTGGACGCCGGCGCCGCCATAGATGAACGGGGGGTACTCACGTGTGAGGATCGAAACGCGCATGGCCCGATCGTGTCACACCGTGCACCCCGGCGAGGGGAAACGGGCGAGACGGCACGCGGGGGCGAGCGCCGGGTGACGATGGGGTGATCATTCTCCGATTTCAGCGCCGTTGGCCCTCGGGGTGGCCTAGGTTGGGTTCATGCGCAATCGACCGAATGTCCTGTCGATTGTCCTGGCCGGTGGCGAGGGCAAGAGGCTGATGCCCCTCACCGCCGACCGGGCCAAGCCGGCGGTTCCCTTTGGCGGCACGTACCGCCTCATCGACTTCGTCCTGTCCAACCTGGCGAATTCCGGCCTGACGAAGATGGCCGTCCTCACCCAGTACAAGTCCCACTCCCTCGACCGGCACATCGCCCAGACGTGGCGCATGTCGACGTTGCTGGGCAGCTTCGTGGCCTCGGTGCCCGCGCAGCAGCGCACGGGCAAGCAGTGGTACATGGGCAGTGCCGATGCCATCTACCAGTCCCTGAACCTCATCACGGACGAGGATCCGGACTACATCGTGGTCTTCGGAGCCGACAACATCTACCGCATGGACGTCAACGCCATGCTGGAGGCGCACATCGACTCCGGCCTGGAGTGCACTGTGGCCGGCATCCGCGTGCCGCGCTCCGAGGCGTCCGCCTTCGGCATCATCGACGCCGCGGACGACGCCAAGATCCTCCAGTTCCTCGAGAAGCCGGCCGACCCGCCGGGGCTGCCGGACAGCCCGGACGAGTCGTTCGCGTCCATGGGCAACTACATCTTCACCCGCAAGGCGTTCGTGGAGATGCTCAAGGCGGACGCCGAGGACCCGGACTCCAAGCACGACATGGGCGGCAACGTCGTCCCGTTCTTCGTGAACAAGGGCCAGGCCCAGGTGTACGACTTCACCAAGAACGACGTCCCCGGCTCGACCGACAAGGACCGCAACTACTGGCGGGACGTCGGCACCATCGACGCCTACCACGCGGCCCACATGGACCTCGTCAGCGTCGACCCCGAGTTCAACCTCTACAACCGGCACTGGCCGATCTTCACGCAGCAGTACCAGGCCCCGGGCGCGAAGTTCACCCTCCGCGGTACCGCCGAGGACTCGATCGTCTCGGCCGGCTGCATCATCTCCGGCGGCGACGTCGACCGCTCCGTCCTCAGCCCGAACGTCGTCGTCGACAAGTGGGCGAAGGTGGAGGAGTCGGTGGTCTTCTCCGGTGCCCGCGTCGGTCGCAACGCCGTCGTCCGCCGCGCGATCCTCGACAAGGGCGTGCACGTGGAGGACGGCGCCGAGATCGGCGTCAACCGGGACGCCGACCTGGCGCGTGGCTTCCATGTGTCCGACTCCGGCATCACGGTCGTCAGCAAGGGCGGCAGCGTCCTCGCCTGACCAGCACGGCGGACGGCCCCGCGGGATCACTCCCGCGGGGCCGTCCGGCGTCGTGGGCCAGGTGCCGCTCAGGCGCGGCGGGCCACCAGCAGGCCGTCGCCGACCGGCAGCAGGACGGGGGCGAGCTCGTCGGAGTCGGACACCGCGGTCAGGGCCTCCCGGATGATGACGACCTCGTCGTCCTCGTTGCGCTCGTCGGCGACGCGGCCGTCGGCCAGCGCGTGGTTGAGCACCAGCAGGCCGCCGGGGCGCAGGAGGCGCAGGCCCTGCTCGACGTACTCGACGTACTCCAGCGGGTCGCCGTCGACGAGCACGAGGTCGTAGGCGCCGTCGCTCAGCTTGGGCAGCACCTGCAGGGCCGCGCCGGCGATCAGGCGGGCGCGGCGGGTCGGGTAGCCGGCGGCGTTGAAGGCCTCGCGGGCCGCGGCCTGGTGCTCGGGCTCGGTGTCGATCGAGGTGAGGATGCCCTCGGGGGCCATGCCGCGCAGCAGGGCCAGGCCGGACACGCCCGTGCCCGTGCCCACCTCGGCCACGGCGCGCGCCTGCAGCACGGAGGTGAGGAAGGTCAGCACGGACGCCGCACCCCGCGACACCGGCACGACGCCCATGCGCTCGGCGGCGGCGCGGGCCGCTCCGGCACCCTCGGCCTCGGGGACGAAGGCCTCGGCCCAGACGGTGGAGGCGGACGGGCGGGCGGCGGGTGTCTTCGCGGCGGCGTTCACGGGGCCAGCCTAGCCGCAGGCACCCTCGGGCGGTGTCCTACACTGTCGCGCATGGCCAATCCTCCATTCGGGCGCCTCATCACGGCCATGGTGACGCCCTTCACCGACGACGGTTCCCTGGACCTCGACGAGGCGCGCAGGCTCGCCGCGCACCTGGTCGACGAGATGGGCAACGACGCGCTGGTCATCAACGGCACGACCGGCGAGTCCCCGACCACGAACGACGACGAGAAGCTCGAGCTGCTCAAGGCCGTCGTGAGCGAGGTCGGTGACCGCGCCAAGGTGATCGCCGGCGTCGGCACGAACGAGACGGCCGCCACGATCAAGCGGTGCCGCGACGCGGCCGAGGCCGAGTGCGACGGCCTGCTCGTCGTGACGCCCTACTACAGCAAGCCCCCGGCCGACGCGCTCCTGGAGCACTTCGTGCTGGTCGCCGACGCGACCCAGCTGCCGGTCATGCTCTACGACATCCCCTCCCGCTCGGGCATCCCGATCCCGGAGGAGACGATCATCGAGCTGGCCCGCCACCCGCGCATCGTCGCGGTGAAGGACGCCAAGGGCGACCTCGTCAGCTCGGCCAAGGTGATGTCGGTCACCGACCTGGCCTACTACTCCGGCGACGACGCCATGACCCTGCCGCTCATGTCGGTGGGCGGCGTCGGCGTCGTGGGCACGTCGACGCACTTCAGCGGGGCGCTCACCAAGGAGTGGATGGACCTGTTGGCCGACGGCGACCACGAGAGCGCGCTGGAGGTCTACCGCCGCCTGCTCCCGGTCTACACGGGGGTCTTCGCGACCCAGGGCTGCATGCTGGTCAAGGCCGGCCTCGCCGCGCGCGGGTTCAACGCCGCCGTGCTGCGCCGCCCGCTCAAGCCCGCCAGCCCGTCGCAGGCGCGCACCTTCGTCCAGCTCCTGGAAGCGGCCGGCCTGTAGGGTCGGCCGTCCGGGCGAAGGGCAGGCCAGCATGGACTTCAACTTGTGGGAGATCACCGCACTGGTGGTCCTCGCGATCATCGTGTTCGGTCCTGAGAAGCTGCCCGAGCTCGCCCGCAAGGCCGCCCGCGTCCTGAACTACCTGCGCCGCATCGGCAACGATGCGCGCGGGCAGCTGCGCAAGGAGCTGGGCGACGAGTTCGCCGACATCTCCCTGGCCGACCTCAACCCCAGGACCTTCGTCGCCAAGCACCTGCTGTCGGGCGACGAGGTCGAGGACCTGCGCCAGATCCGCGAGGAGGCCCTCGCCAGCGGCCAGATCGTCCGCGACACGATGGACGAGGCCCGGGGCAAGGAGCGCAAGCCCGAGGAGGACCCCTCCGAGGCGGCGGACGCCACGCTCGGCGACCCGGGGGTGGACCCGGCCGGGCCCGCGGCGTCCGAGCCCGTCGACCAGGCCCTGGCGACCGTGCCGTACGACCCCGAGGCGACCTGACCGTTGCGCTAACCTTCGTTCGTGAGCGGATCCCCTTCCTCGATCTTCGTCTCGCGGATCAAGGGCCTTCCCGTGCTGGACGCCAGCGGCGACCAGGTCGGCAAGGTGCGTGACGTCGTCGTACAGAACAGGACCAACGCCAGGTCGCCCCGGGTCAAGGGCCTGGTGGTGGAGCTGCTGCGCCTGCGCAAGGTGTTCCTGCCGATGGAGCGCGTGCACGCGATCGACGCCCAGCAGGTGATCATCCAGGGCGTGGTCAACACCGTCGCCTTCCAGCGCCGCGAGGCCGAGGCGCTCGTCTACGAGGACCTGTTCGACAAGAAGATCGACAGACCCGGGGAGCGGCCGGCGTCCATCTTCGACCTGTCGATCGTGCAGACCCGCACCCGTGCGTGGGAGGTGGACGAGGTGGCCCTGAAGGAGGTCACCAGCCGGTCGGTGTTCTCGCGCGGGCACGTCGTGGTCGTCGACTGGGACGAGGTGCCCGACTTCTTCGTCGAGTCCGGGCAGGGGACCGAGCAGGTGCTGGCCCAGCTGGCCGAGATGAAGCCCGCCGACGTCGCCCGTGAGCTGCACGAGATGAGCCCCGAGCGCCGCGCCGAGGTCGTCGAGGCGCTGGAGGACGAGGTCCTCGCCGAGGCGCTGGAGGAGCTGCCCGAGTCCGAGCAGGTGCGCGTCATCCAGACCCTGGACACCGAGCGCGCCGCCGACATCCTCGAGGAGATGGACCCCGACGACGCGGCCGACCTGATCGCCGAGCTGAACCCCGAGCTCGCCGAGGCGCTGCTGCAGCGGATGGAGCCCGAGGACGCCGAGGACGTCCGCCTGCTGCTGAACTACGACCGCGCCACCGCCGGTGGCCTGATGACCCCCGAGCCGGTGGTGCTGGGCCCCGACGCCACGGTCGCCGACTGCCTCGCGCTGCTGCGCAACGAGGAGGTGACGCCCGCGTTGGCGGCGTTGGCGTTCCTCTGCCGCCCGCCGCTGGACACCCCGACCGGCCGCTACCTGGGCGCCGTGCACATCCAGCGCTTGTTGCGCGAGCCGCCGTCCATGCTGGCCGCCGGCCTGGTCGACAGCTCGATCACGCCGCTGGCGCCGAGCGCCGACGTCGCGCACGTCAGCCGCTACTTCGCGACCTACGACCTCGTGTGCGCCCCCGTCGTCAACGACAAGGGGATGCTCGTGGGTGCGGTCACGGTCGACGATGTGCTCGACCACATCCTCCCGGCCGACTGGCGCCGCATCCAGCTCGCGCAGGGCGTGAGCGATGGCTGAGCAGCCCGAACGGCTCAACACGCCCGGACGCCAGCGCACCTGGCTGCCCAAGGTGAAGTTCTCCGAGGACGCGTTCGGCGCGTTCGCCGAGGCGTTCGCCCGTTTCATGGGCACCGCCCGCTTCCTGATCTGGATGTCGATCTTCGTCGCCGGCTGGATCATCATGAACACGTTCTTCCCCCACGTGCTCAACGACGGCTTCCCGTTCATGCTGCTCACGTTGATCCTGTCGATCCAGGCCTCGTACGCCGCACCGCTGATCCTGCTGGCGCAGAACCGCCAGGAGGCCCGCGACCGCGTGACCGCCGAGAACGACCGCCGGGTGGCCGCCCAGTCCCGCGCCGACATGGACTTCCTCGCCCGCGAGATCGCCTCGCTGCGCATGCGCATCAACGACATGCCCACCCGCGACTTCATCCGCAGTGAGCTGCGCGACCTGCTCGAGGAGCTGAACCGCGGCGATGCCGACGACGAGGGCAACGACAAGGCCGGACGCCGCTGACGCGTCCCTGCCCAGCTTTCATGAGATACCCCCTGGGGGTATGGTGGAGCGCATGGCTGACGAGCACGACCGCCACCAGCACCACGCCCACGCCGTGGAGGAACGCGAGGGGCACGGGGGCCACGACCAGCACGCGGCGCACGACGAACACGCGGGCCACGACGAACACGCGGGCCACGGCGGGCATGCGGGCCACGGTGGCCACGACCACTCCGACCACGTGGCGCAGTACCGGCGGCTGTTCTGGGTCATGTTGGTGCTCGCGATCCCGGTGGTGGCGCTGTCGCCGATGTTCGCCGGGCTCGTCGGCTACGAGCTCCCGGACGTCGGGTGGCTGGCCTGGATCCCGCCCGTGCTCGGCACCGTGGTCTACGCGTGGGGCGGGCGGCCCTTCCTGACCGGGGCCGTCGACGAGATCCGTGCCCGCAAGCCCGGGATGATGCTGCTGATCGGCATGGCGATCACGGTCGCGTTCCTGGCGTCGTGGGGGGCGACCCTCGGCTTGCTGCACCACGAGCTCGACTTCTGGTGGGAGCTCGCGCTGCTGGTCGTGATCATGTTGCTGGGCCACTGGCTCGAGATGCGGTCGCTGGCGCAGACGACGTCGGCGCTCGACTCCTTGGCCGCCCTGCTGCCCGACGAGGCGGAGCGGGTCGTCGGTGATTCGGTCGAGACGGTCGCCCCGGCCGACCTCGAACGCGGTGACGTGGTCGTCGTGCGCCCGGGCGGGCGGGTGCCGGCCGATGGTCGGATCGTGTCCGGCTCGGCCAGCATGGACGAGTCGATGATCACCGGTGAGTCGAAGGCCGTCCGCCGCGAGGAGGGCGACCCGGTGGTCGCCGGCACCGTCGCCACGGACTCGGGGCTGCGCGTCGAGGTGACCGCGGTGGGGGAGGACACGGCGCTGGCCGGCATCCGACGCCTGGTCGCCGACGCCCAGGCCAGCTCGTCGCGCGCCCAGCGGCTGGCCGACACCGCCGCCGGCTGGCTGTTCTGGTTCGCCCTGGGTGCCGCCGTCCTCACCGCGATCGTCTGGGGAGCGCTCGGCCTGCCCGACCAGGCCGTCATGCGCGCGATCACGGTGCTCGTCATCGCCTGCCCCCACGCCCTGGGGCTGGCGATCCCGCTGGTGGTCTCGATCGCGACCGAGCGGGCCGCCCGCGCCGGCGTCCTGGTCAAGGACCGCCTCGCGCTGGAGTCCATGCGCACCGTCGACGTCGTCCTGTTCGACAAGACCGGCACCCTGACGCAGGGACGCCCCGCCGTCACCGAGGTCGCCCCCGACGGCGACCTGGCCGAGGACGCGCTGGTGCGGCTGGCCGCGGCGGCCGAGGCCGACTCCGAGCACCCGCTGGCCCGCGCAATCGTCGCCGAGGCGGAGCGCCGCGAGCTGGCGGTGCCGCCGGCCGAGGACTTCTCCTCCTCGCCGGCCATCGGCGTCTCGGCCGTGGTGGTGGGACGCCGCGTTCAGGTGGGCGGGCCCAACCTGCTGCAGCAGGAGGGTGCGGAGGAACTGCCCGTGGCCGATGGGTGGCGCGACGAGGGGGCGATCATCCTGCACGTGCTCGTCGACGGAGCGGTGGCGGGTGCGCTGCGGCTGGCCGACGAGATCCGGCCCGAGTCGAAGGAGGCGGTCGACGCGCTCCACGCCCGGGGCGTCCGGGTCGTGATGATCACCGGAGACGCCGAGGCCGTCGCCGCCGATGTGGCGGGCAAGCTGGGCATCGAGCGCTGGTTCGCGGGCGTGCGGCCCGAGGACAAGGCGTCCACGGTCGCCGGGCTGCAGGACGAGGGCCACACGGTCGCGATGGTGGGCGACGGCGTCAACGACGCGCCCGCCCTCGCGCAGGCCGACGTCGGCATCGCGATCGGGGCGGGCACCGACGTGGCCATCGCGTCGGCGGGGGTCATCCTGGCCAGCGACGACCCCCGCTCGGTCGTGTCGGTCATCGAGCTGTCGCGGGCGAGCTACGCCAAGATGAAGCAGAACCTGTGGTGGGCGGCCGGTTACAACCTGCTCGCCGTCCCGTTCGCGGCCGGGGTGCTGGCCCCGATCGGGTTCGTGCTGCCGATGTCGGTGGGGGCCGTGCTGATGTCGCTGTCCACGATCGTGGTGGCGCTGAACGCCCAGCTGCTCCGCAGGCTGGACCTCCGCCCCGAGGCCGTTGTCACCCGCCGGTAAGGTGGGGCGCATGTCTGTCGAAAGCCTGAACGCCGCTGTCTGGGACGTGCTGTCCCGCGTCAACGACCCCGAGATCCACAAGCCCATCACCGAGCTCGGCATGGTCGAGTCGGTGGAGGTGACCGAGGACGGGCACGCGTCGGTGAAGGTGCTCCTGACGATCTCCGGCTGCCCGATGCGCAACACCATCGAGCACGACGTGCACGAGGCACTCCGCCAGGTCGAGGGCATCACCTCGCTCGAACTCGACTTCGGCGTCATGACCGACGAGCAGCGCGACGCGCTGAAGACCCAGCTGCGCGGCGGCGTCCAGGAGCGGTCGATCCCGTTCGCGCAGGCCGACAACCTGACCCAGGTGATCCTGGTCGCGTCCGGCAAGGGCGGCGTCGGCAAGTCGTCGGTGACGGTCAACCTCGCCCAGGCGCTGGCCAACCGCGGCAAGAAGGTCGGCGTGCTGGACGCCGACATCTACGGCCACTCCATCCCGCCGATGCTCGGCATCGCCGACGCCGACGTGACCGGCATCGACGACATGATCCTCCCCGTCACCGTCGGCGGGCTGCAGGTCATCTCGATCGGCATGCTCAAGCAGTCGCGCGACCAGGTGATCGCGTGGCGGGGGCCGATCCTCGACCGGGCGATCCAGCAGTTCCTCGCCGACGTGTACTGGGGCGACCTCGACTTCCTGCTCGTCGACCTGCCCCCCGGCACCGGCGACGTCGCCATGAGCCTGGGCACCAAGCTGCCCAACGCCGAGGTGCTCGTGGTGACCACGCCGCAGCAGGCCGCCGCCGAGGTGGCCGAGCGGGCCGGGACCATGGCGTCCATGGTCGAGCAGAAGGTGCTCGGCGTGGTCGAGAACATGGCCTACCTCGAAACCGTGTGCCCGCACTGCTCCGAGAGCCACCGGGTCGACCTGTTCGGCTCCGGCGGCGGCGCGCGCGTCGCCGAGGCGCTCACCCTGCGCCTGGGCTACGACGTGCCGCTCCTGGCCGAGGTGCCGATCGACCAGGCGATGAGCGCCGCGGGTGACTCCGGCGTCCCGCTGGTGGGGTCGGACGCCTCGCGCCCGGCCGCGCAGGCCCTCACCGGCCTGGCCGAGCGCCTGGCCGCCCGCAAGCGCGGCCTGGCGGGCCGCAAGCTGAACCTGCTGGTGAACTGAGCCTCGAGCGGCTCAGCCCTCGTCGATCACGAACGCGATCGGCGTGCCCAGCTCGACGGTGCGCGAGACCGTGCAGTCCTTCTCGTGTGAGACCTTGACCGCCGGTGCCACCCGGTCGCGGGCCTTGTCGCCGTCGGCCCCCTCGGGGAAGCGCAGCCGGAAGGTGACCTGCAGGTCCTCCATGTGGTTGCCGCCCTCGGTCACCTTGCGGCCCGACGCGACGACCTCGAACACCTCGGGGGTCGCGCGGCGCGAGGTCATCACGTCCACGTCGACGGCCGTGCACCCGCCGATCGCGGCCAGCAGCAGCTCGACGGGGGAGAAGTTGCCCTGCCCGCCGACCTCGATCGAGGCGCCGCGCCCGTTGGTGGCCGTGTAGGCCATCAGGTCGCGGCGGGTCAGGGTGACGGTGATTCCGGGTGTGGCTGTCATGGCGCCCATCCTGCCGGGTGCGGCGCGGCTACGCTGCCGGTGTGCAGGCCGCCACGCGGAGCAGGATCGACGGGCACTGGTCCCGGCGCTTCGGCGTGCCCGTGCCCGGCCTGCAGCCCGTGACGGTGGCGGGCAGCGGCCGGTACGACGACGCCGCGCTCGTGGTGCTCCTCGGCGACCACGCCTACGTCGACACGCCCCTGGCCGCACTGGACGCCGTCACCCCGCTCGCGCTCACCCACGGCCCGGCCGAGCTGCTCGACCCCGCCACCTGGGCCCCGGTCGCCACCGGCCCCGTCCCGGGTCCGGCCGACCACTTCTGGGCCGACCACGGCACCGACCTCAGCGTCGACGCCCCCACCATCGACCCCGCCGACCTCGAGCTCCTGCGCCCGGCCGTCAGCGACGCCGAGTGGCGCGAGGCGGGCTTCGACCGCGAGCCCCACGCCTGCTTCGGCATCGTCGAGGGCGGCGAACTCGTCGCGGCGTCCGTGCTCACCGCACTGTGGGGCTGGCCGGTGGACGTCGGCGTCCTCGTCGCGCCGCAGGCGCGGGGGCGTGGCCTGGGCGTCACGGTCGCCGCGGCCGCGCTGGCGGCCGGCGTCGGGCTGTCGGGGTTCGCGGCGTTCCGGGCCGCCCGCGCGAACGCCGCCTCCCGCGCCGTGGCCGCCCGGCTGGGCCTGGACGCCTACGGCGCGAACGTCGTCGTGCCCTTGCCACCGCGCGCCCACTAGGCTGCGGGCCATGCCCCGTCAGACCCGACCCGCCCGCGTCCGCCGCACGGTGCTCGCCGTGCCGGGCAGCTCCGACCGGTTCATCGCCAAGGCGCGCGACCTGAGGGTGGACGCGCTGTTCCTCGACCTCGAGGACGCCGTCGCCCCCGCCGTCAAGGAGGAGTCGCGCCGGCGCATCGTCGGGGCGCTCACCTCGGGGGAGGGCTTCGCCGCGCCCACCGTGACCGTGCGCGTCAACGACTGGTCGAGCCCGTGGACGTTCCGCGACGTCACCGAGGTCGTGCTCGGCGCCGGTGCGCACATCGACTGCCTCGTCCTGCCGAAGGTCACCTCCGCCGCGCAGGTGGTCGCCCTCGACCTGCTGCTCGGCCAGGTCGAACAGGAGGCCGGCCTGCCCGTCGGCGGCATCGGACTGGAGGTCCAGATCGAGGACGCCGTGGGCCTGGTCCACGTCAACGCGATCGCCGGGGCGTCCGATCGGCTGGAGAGCCTCGTGTTCGGACCCGGCGACTTCATGGCCAGCCTCGGGATGGGCGGGCTCAACGTCGGCGCCCAGCCCGCGGGGTACCCGGCCGACGCGTTCCACCACGTGCTGGTGTCGATCCTGGTCGCCGCCCGCGCCCACGGGCTGCAGGCGATCGACGGGCCGTTCGTGGCGATCCGCGACGTGGCCGGGTTCGAGGCGTCCGCGGCGCTGTCGGCCGCCCTGGGCTACGACGGCAAGTGGGTGCTGCACCCCGCGCAGGTCGAGGCGGGGAATGCCGCCTACTCGCCCCGCGTTGAGGACTACGAGCGAGCCCGGCGCATCATGGACGCCTACGCCGAGGCCACGTCGCTCTCGGGCGGTGCCCGCGGCGCGATCGTGGTCGACGACGAGATGGTCGACGAGGCCGGGGTGAAGCTCGCCGCCGCCATCCTGGCGCGCGGTCAGGCCGCCGGCATGGGGGCAGGAAGGGAATCATGACGTCGCAGAACCCGATCGCGGGCAACCAGGCACTGTTCAAGCTGGAGTACCCGCAGTCGCTGGGGGTGTACGACACCTACGCCGACGCCCAGAAGGCCGTCGACGTCCTCGCCGACCAGAACTTCCCCGTCGGCAACCTCGCGATCGTCGGCACCGACCTGCGCCTCGTCGAGCGCGTCACCGGCCGCCGCACGTGGGGCACGGTGCTGGGCCAGGGCGTGATGAGCGGCCTGTCGACCGGTTTCATCGTGGCGATCTTCATGATGATCCTGTTCCCGACCCCCGACTTCCTCGGCCAGCTGCTGACCGCGCTCGTGATCGGTGTGGCCATCGGGCTGCTGTTCGCGATCCTCGGCTATGCGCTCAGCCGCGGCCAGCGCGACTTCACCTCGGTGACCCAGACCGTCGCCACCAAGTACGAGCTGCTGTGCGAGCACAAGGTCGTCGCCCAGGCCCGCGAGCTGCTGGCCAAGGCGCCCGGCGCCCGCGCCTCGCAGTTCAACCAGCCCGGCCCGCAGGCGTGGCAGCAGCAGGGCTGGGGCCAGCCCGGCCGGCAGACCCCGCAGCCCCAGCAGCCGTGGGGCGGGCCGCAGTACCCGCCGCCGGCGCCGCCGCAGCAGTGGGGCCAGCAGCCCTACCCGGGCCACGGGACGCCGCCGGCCGACCCGTCCGCCCCCCAGCAGCCGCACTCGTGGCAGCCCGAGCAGGGCTGGGCGCCGCCCGCGCCCCAGCCGCCGCAGGACCAGCCGCAGCCCGGGGCGTCCGACCCTGACGGACCGTGGCGCCCGCCGAGCGCGCCGACCACCCCGCCGGAGCGCTGAGCCGGCCCCTCCCGCACATGACAGAGGCGGCGTCCCCGACCGGGGACGCCGCCTCTGGCTGTGTATGCCTCAGGCGTCGAGCATGTTGCCCGCGAGGAACTCCGCGTAGGCCGGCAGGTCGAGCTGGCCCGAGCCGGAGACGCCGATCAGGATGACCGGCGAGGTGCCGTCCTCGGTCGCCTTGCGGGCGGCCGCGAGGGCGCCGGCGATCGCGTGGTTGGACTCGGACGCCGGGACGATGCCCTCGGCGCGCGCGAACTCCACGCCGGCGGCGAAGGCGTCGCGCTGCTTGACCGCGATCGCCTTCATCAGGCCCTCGTGGTAGGCGTGCGAGACCAGCGGCGCCATGCCGTGGTAGCGCAGGCCGCCCGCGTGGACGGGGTCGGGCACGAACTCGTTGCCGAGCGTGTACATCTTCAGCAGCGGCGTCATGCCGGAGGAGTCGCCGAAGTCGTAGCGGTACTCGCCCTGGGTGAGCGACGGCGCGGCGGCCGGCTCGCAGGCGGTGATCTCGACGTTCATCCGGCCCTCGATGTTCTCGCGCAGGAACGGGAACGCGATGCCGGCCAGGTTCGACCCGCCGCCCGCGCACGCAAACAGCATGTCGGGGGCCTGCTCGCCGAACTTCTCCAGCTGCTTGATGGCCTCCAGGCCGATGATGCTCTGGTGGAGGGTGACGTGGTTGAGCACCGACCCCAGCGAGTAGGAGGCGCCCGGGTCCTTCGCGGCTTCCTCGATGGCTTCCGAGATCGCCATGCCGAGAGAGCCGGTGGTGTCGGGGAACCGCTCGCGCAGCGCCCGGCCCACCTCGGTCTTGTCGGACGGGCTCGGCGTGACGGTGGCGCCGAAGGTCTCCATGAGGATGCGGCGGTACGGCTTGCCCTCGTAGGTGTTGCGGACCTGCCACACGTCGCAGGTCTGGCCGAAGATCTGCGTGGCGAACGCGAGCGCCGACCCCCACTGGCCGGCCCCGGTCTCGGTGGTGAGCCGCATCCGGCCCTCCTGGGCGTTGTAGTACGCCTGCGGCACCGCCGAGTTGGTCTTGTGCGAGCCCACGGGGCTCTCGCCCTCGTACTTGTAGTAGATCCGCGCGGTGGTGCCGAGCGCGGCCTCGAGGCGACGCGCGCGGTGCAGCGGGCTGGGACGCCACAGGCGGTAGATCTCGCGCACCTTCTCGGGGATCTCGATCCACCGCTCGGTCGACGCCTCCTGCGCGATGAGCCCCATCGGGAACAGCGCGGCCAGATCGTCGGGGACCAGCGGCTCCTTCGTGCCCGGGTGCAGCGGCGGCGGCGGGGGCGTCGGGAAGTCGGCGACGATGTTGTACCAGTGCGTCGGGATGTCGTCCTCGTCGAGGAACACCTTCGTGGGTTCAGCCATGGCGGAACTCTAGGGGGCGCCCGGACGCCGCGGCGGGTGTCTCGCGGCGCGTCACGCCGGGTGCCCTCAGAGCCAGCCGCGCCGCCGGAAGAACACCGCCAGCCCGATGATCGAGACCGCCATCACGGCGAGCACGATGTAGTAGCCGTAGGTGCTGTGCAGCTCGGGCATGTTGTCGAAGTTCATGCCGTAGATCGCGCCGATGGTCGTCGGCACCGCGAACATGGCCACGGCGGCGGAGATGCGGCGCATGTCCTGGTTGTCGGCCAGCGAGACCCGGGTCAGCGCGGCCTGGATGATGGCGCCGAGCACCTCGTCCAGGGCGGTGGTCGACTCGCGGGCCGCGGTCAGGTGGTCGGAGACCTCGCGGAAGTAGGCGCGGGCCTGCTCGGGCACGTTGGGCAGCCTCGGCTCGGGTTGGGCCAGGCGCTGCAGCGGCGCCGCCAGCGGGGTCAGGCAGCGCTTGAACTCGATCAGCTCGCGCTTGAGGTGGTAGACGCCGTCGACGTCGGGCCGCACCCCGGGCGCGAACACGGCCTCCTCGACGAGCTCGACGTCCTGCTCGATCTCGGTGACGGTCTCGGTGAAGTCGTCGACCACGTGGTCGAGGATCCGGTACAGCACCCGCCACGGGCCCTCGGCAAGCACCTCCGGCTGCGCCTCGAGGTCGCGCCGGATCGCGTTCATGAACGGACGCCCCCCGCGGCGGGCGGTCAGCACGAACCACGGCCCGACGTAGGCCATGACTTGGCCCGTGGACACGATCTCGGAGGTGTCGTCGACCGAGGCGTGCGCGACGTAGTCGACGGTCGAGATCACCATGAACAGGGCGTCGTCGAAGACCTCCAGCTTGGAGCGGGTGTGCCCCTCGACGGCGTCCTCGGCGGCGAGCTCGTGCAGGCCGAACAGCTGCTGGAAGGTGGCCATCGTGACGTCGTCGGGGTCCTTCAGCCCGCACCAGACGAAGCCCTGCCCGGTCCGGGCGCGCTCGGCGGCGATGTTGAGGTCGACCTCCTCGCGCTCCCGGCCGTCGACGTACCAGTGCCACCCGACGCGGGGGCGCGCCGGGTCCTCGCGCGGCAGGGCCAGGCGCTGCCGCATGTCCTCCCAGTCGTGGACGGTCATCGGCCCAGCAGGCCGGCCATCCACTCCTCGACGGCGTCCGCCTCGCGCGGGAACGCCGAGGACAGGACCCTGGCCTCCCCGTCGGTGATCACGATGTCGTCCTCGATCCGGACGCCGATGCCGCGCAGCTCCTCGGGCACGAGGAGGTCGGTCGACTTGAAGTACAGGCCGGGCTCCACGGTGATGCACATGCCGGGCTTGAGGGTGCCATCGCGGTAGAACTCCTTGCGGGCCTGCGCGCAGTCGTGGACGTCGATGCCCAGGTGGTGGGAGGTGCCGTGCACCATCCACCGGCGGTGCTGGCCGCCGGTGACGGGGTCGAGGGACTCCTCGACCGAGACGGGCAGGATGCCCCAGGCGTGCAGGTGCTCGGCGATGACCCGGATCGAGGCGTCGTGCACCTCGTGGAAGGTCGCCCCCGCGCGGGCCGCGTCGATGCCCGCCTGCTGGGCGGCCAGCACGGCCTCGTAGACCTTGCGCTGGGCCGGCGTGAACGTGCCGTCGATCGGCAGGGTTCGGGTGACGTCGGCGGTGTACAGCGTGTCGACCTCGACGCCCATGTCGAGCAGGATGAGGTCGCCGTCGCGCAGGTCGCCGTCGTTGCGGATCCAGTGCAGGGTGTTGGCGTGGTCGCCGGACGCGCAGATGCTGCCGTAGCCCACGTCGTTGCCGAGGTGGCGGGCGTGCAGCGCGAAGACCCCCTCGCACCACCGCTCGCCCCGGCCCTTGGCCACGGCGGTGGGGAAGTCGGTGATGACCGCGTCGAAGCCGACCTTGGTGGCGTCCACGGCGAGCTGCATCTGCTCGAGCTCGAAGTCGTCCTTGATCAGGCGCAGCTCCGAGAGCATGACCGCGAACTCCTCGTCGGTGCACGGGTCGAAGTCGACCTCGTTGGTGCGCCGCAGCTCGTCCAGCAGCTGGGTGATCCGGTCGTCCACGCCGCGCACCACGCGGGTGGGGATGCGGTCGGTGTTGGTCGACAGCGCTGCCGGCAGCTCGCTGATCGCCTCGCACGGCAGGCCGGTCATGGCCTGCATCTCCTCCAGCGACTCGCGCTGGCCCACCCACATCTCGCCGTAGCGGGCGTCGGCGTAGAACTCGGGGTCGGTGCGGGGGGCGCGCGGCTTGAAGTACAGGGTGGCGACGTGGCCGGCGTCCTCGACCTCGTCACCGTCGCCCTCGGTGAAGACCGGCTCGAAGACCAGCACGGCGTCCGGCTCGCGGTCGGCGCCCAGGCCGGTGAGGTGGGCGAAGGCCGAGTGCGGGCGGAACGGGTGGTCGGTGTCGTTGCTGCGCACCTTCAGCCCGCCGGCGGGGACGACCAGGCGCTCACCGGGGTAGGCGGCGCTCACGGCGTCGCGGCGCGGCTGGGTGTGCTCGGCCGCGGCCAGGCGGGCCGGCAGCTCGGTGGAGTAGGGCGCCCACTCCTCGGGGATGAACGCGACGAACGCGTCGGAGAACGGCACCTGCCGGTTGGGCAGCTTGGTTTCCTTCTGCTTCATGGGGTCCCCTTCGGGTAGCGCGCACAGACCCCACCCACTGTACGCGCCCGCCGGCCCTCAGCTGTTCCAGCGAAGGACGGCCCACGACTCCTTCTCGCGGCCGAGGATCGACACCGACGCCGTCTCGACGGGGAACGCCTGCCCGAAGATGAGCGGGAAGTCGAGCCAGCACAGCGCCAGCACACGCGAGGCGTGGCCGTGCCCGAAGCAGATCGCCTTCTCCACGCCCGAGTCCCGCACCCGCCGGACGACCCGGCTGAGCCGTTCGCGCACCTCGTCGTGGGTCTCGCCGCCGGGGACGCCGTTGAACCACAGCCGCCAGCCGGGGTGGTGGTTGGTGCGGATCTGCTGGCTGGTGAGCCCCTCGTACTCGCCGTAGTTCCACTCGGCCAGGTCGTCGCAGACCTCGGCGTCGGGGAAGCCCGCGAGCGCGGCGGTCTTGCGCGCCCGCAGCCGGGGGCTGGTCAGCACGAGCCCGAACTCGGCCGGGTCGATCTTGGCGCGCAGGGCGCGGGCCTGGTCGACGCCGGCCTCGGTGAGGTCGAGGTCGGTGTAGGACGTGTGCTGGCCGGACCGGCTCCACTCGGTCTCCCCGTGCCGGACGAGGTACAGGATCGTCATGGCACCATCCTGACACCCGGGGTCCGGGGGCCGCTGCGATAGGGTGCAATGCACGCTCAAGCCAGGAGGAATCCCATGAAGGCTGCCGCTGAGGCGCAGCGCCGGTTGCTCGACCTACAGGCCAGCGACACCGCCATCGCGCAGCTGGACCACAAGCGCAACACCCTCCCCGAGACCACCGAGGCCCGCAGCCTGCAGGCCGAGCGCGCCCGGGCGGCCGAGCACGTGATCGCGGCCGAGACGGTCGTCTCCGACCTCGAGGCCGAGCAGGCCAAGGCCGAGTCCGACCTGGTGCCGGTGCGCGAGCGCCTGGCCCGCGACGAGCGCCGCGTCAACGACGGGTCGGTCGCCGACCCCAAGGCCCTGCAGGGCCTGCTCGACGAGATCGAGCACCTCAAGAAGCGCATCGTCGACCTGGAGGACGCGCAGCTCGAGGCGATGGAGCGCCTCGAGGAGGCGCGCGCGGTCGCCGAGCACGCCGTGGACGCCAAGGGCGCCATCGAGGAGCGCATGCGCGCGGTGCTGAAGGTGCGCGAGGGCAAGCTCGGCGAGATCGCCTCCGAGCGCGGCCAGCGCGAGATCGAGCGCGACGCCATCGCCGCGGCCGTCCCCGCCGACCTGCTGGCGCTCTACACCCGCGTGGCCGAGAAGTCCGGCGGCGTGGGCGCCGCCCTGCTGCGCCAGGGCCGCTGCGGCGGTTGCCAACTCGAGGCGACCTCGGCCGACCTGAACCGCTACCGGGCCGCCGACGACGACGAGGTGCTGCGCTGCGAGGAGTGCAACCGCATCCTCGTGCGGACGTCCGAGTCGGGGCTCTGACGCGATGCCCTCGGTCCACCTCAGCGCCCGCGGCGTCCCCGAGCCCATCCGCGCCGGACTCGACGCCCTGCACGAGCGGCTGGAGGTGCCCGACGGGTTCTCGGCCGACGTGGTCGCCGAGGCCTAGGCCGCGGCGTCCGGGGTCGTGCTGCCCGAGCGCGACCTGACCGACGTGCCGTTCGTCACCATCGACCCGCCCGGCTCGACCGACCTCGACCAGGCGCTGTACATCGAGCGTGACGGCGACGGCTACCGCGTGCTGTACGCCCAGGCACCTGGCCATGCTGTACGCCTGCACGACCCTGTTCCGCGGGGCCGGCTACGTCTCCTTCGACGGGGAGGCGGCCGAGCAGCCGCTGCACGGCGCGATGAACGCGGCCTACGCCCACGCGACCGCGCCGCTGCGCCGCCTCGTGGACCGCTACGTCGGCGCGCTGTGCGAGGCGCTGTGCGCGGGCGACCCGGTGCCGGAGTGGATCCGCGCCGAGCTCGACGAGCCGCCCAAGACCATGCAGCAGGCCACCCAGCGCTCGAACGCCTACGAGCGCGGGCTGCTCGACCTGGTCGAGGCGCTGGTGCTGGCCCCGCACGTGGGGGAGTCCTTCCAGGGCGTCGTCACCGATTGGGAGGCCGAGGACGACCGCGGCGAGATTCAGCTGGCCGAGCCGGCTGTCGCCGCGCGGCTCACCGGGCGCAAGGCCGAGCTCGGCTCCGAGGTGGAGGCCGAACTGGTGACCGCCGACGTCGTCACCGGTCGGGTCGAGTTCCGGGTGCGCTGAGCCGCCACGCCGTGGCGTAGAATGGCTGGCTGGACGAGTCGGCCGGGTGATCGCTGCGGGAAACCGTTGAGGAAAGTCCGGACTCCACAGGGCAGGGTGGTGGGTAACGCCCACCCGGGGTGACCCGCGGGACAGTGCCACAGAAAGCAAACCGCCCCCTCGGGGGTAAGGGTGAAAGGGTGGGGTAAGAGCCCACCGCGTCGGTGGTGACATCGACGGCACGGCAAACCCCACCCGGAGCAAGACCAAGAAGGGCTTCGGCCCGCGGATGCCGTTCGAGCGCTGCCCGCGCGAGGCGTCCGGGTAGGTTGCACGGCGTCGGCGCAAGCCGGCGTCGGAGGCCCCCGGCGACGGGGGTCACAGATGGATGATCACCCGCCTTCGGGCGACAGAATCCGGCTTACAGGCCGGCTCGTCCCTCATCCCTCCGGGCGTCAGAACCCGGCGAGCCCCCGCAGCAGCGCGGACGCCTCGGCGTCGGTGCGCAGCGGCGTGCCGTCGAGGGCGACGATGTCGCACACGCCGCGTCCGGCGGACAGCAGCCAGGCCGCCTCGGCGCCGACGAGGTCGGCGGGGGTGAGCAGGCGGTCGACCACGGTGGTGCCGCGGGCGGCGAGCGCGGCGCGGACGGCGGCTATGGTCACCGAGTCGAGGATGCCGGTGCCCTCCACCGGGGTGGTGGCGTAGACGCCGTCGACGAGGGCGAGCAGGCCCGAGCGCGGCCCCTCGAGGCAGTAGCCGTCGGCCGAGGTGAACAGCACGTCGTCGACCCCGCGGCGGCGGGCCTCGCGGGCCACGGCCACGTTCACGGCGTAGGACAGCGACTTCACCCCGCCCAGCAGCCACGGGGCGTCGGCGAAGGCGTCGGCACGGCGTCCGGTCGTGAGGGTGACCAGCCGCAGCGGCGGGCAGGGCGTCGTGTCGGACGCTGTGATCGTCAGGAACGACGCACCCGGCTCGGCGGGGGCGTGCTCCTGCCCGCGGGTGGCGATGAGCTTGACCCCGGCCTCGCCCGGGGCGTCCCAGGCCGCCACGGCGTCCGCGATGAGGCCGCGCCAGGCGGCCAGGTCGGGGGCGGCCATGCCCATGAGCGCGTGCGAGCGCTCGAAGCGGGCGAGGTGCTCGTCGAGGAACTCGACGCGGGCGCCTGTGGCGTCGACGACCACGCGCGCGGCGTCGAAGACCCCGTCGCCGCGGTTGATGCCGAGGTCGTCGGCGCCGACCACGGCGGTGTCCGGGGCCACGACCCCGACGCCGAGCACCGCCACGAGCTGGGTCATGCCGCGAACTCCTCCGGGGGGAGGGTGAGGATCTCGACGCCGTCCTCGGTCACGGCGACGGTGTGCTCCCACTGGGCGACGCGGGAGAGGTCGTTGGTCACGACCGTCCAGTCGTCGTCCCACACGTGCGAGCTGGGGTCGCCCAGGGCGAGCATCGGCTCGATGGTGAAGGTCATGCCCGGCTCCATCACGTCGCGGTAGACCTCGTTGTCGTAGTGCAGGATCACCAGCCCCGAGTGGAACGCGCTGTGCACGCCGTGGCCGGTGTACTCACGCACGACGCCGTAGCCGAAGCGCTTGGCGTACATCTCGATCACGCGGCCGATCACGTTGGTCTCGCGCCCGGGCTTCACGGCGCGGATGCCGCGCATCATCGCCTCATGGGTGCGCTCGCTCAGCAGGCGGGACTCCTCGTCCACGTCGCCGCAGTAGAAGGTGCCGCAGTTGTCGCCGTGCACGCCGTTCTTGAAGGCGGTGACGTCGATCTTGACCAGGTCGCCGTCCTCGAGCGGGCGGGCGTCGGGGATGCCGTGGCAGATCACCTCGTTGACCGAGGTGCAGATCGCCTTGGGGAAGCCCCGGTAGCCGAGCGCGCTCGGGTAGGCGCCGTGGTCGAGCATGTACTCGTGGGCCACGGCGTCCAGCTCGTCGGTGGTGACGCCCGGCGCGATCGCCGCGGCGGCGGTGTACATGGCCCCCGACGCGATCCGGGACGCCTCGCGCATCAGCTCGATCGTCTCCGGCGTCTGCACGTGCGACCCGGTGTAGCGGTCCGGGGCGGGTCGATCGACGTAGTGGGGACGGATGATCGAGGCCGGCACCGGACGGCGCGCGGAGACGGCATGAGGCTTGATGGGAGTCACGCGCCGATCATAGTGTGGGGCTGCACGGCGCAGATCGGGAGGCGGCAACGATGACCCACGACACCGAGTGGTACTACAACCTGGTCACCGGCCAGGTGGAGCAGTACGAGGGCGGCAAGGCCGTCGACCGCCTCGGTCCCTACGCCACGCGGCAGGAGGCCGAGCAGGCCCTCGCCCGCGCGGAGGAGCGCAACGAGGCGTGGGAGAACGACCCGCGCTACGCCGACGAGGACGACGAGGACGCCGACGGCGACGGTGAGGACGACTGGGGCACCTCGGCGTTCGACACCTTCAAGCCCTGAGGACCCGTAACCCGCACGTAACACCCCGTGGGGCAGGATGGCCCCATGGACAAGCAGACTGATTTCGTCCTGCGCACGATGGAGGAGCGGGACGTCCGGTTCGTGCGTCTCTGGTTCACCGACGTGCTCGGGTTCCTGAAGTCCGTGGCGATCGCCCCGGCCGAGCTCGAGGGCGCGCTCAGCGAGGGCATCGGCTTCGACGGGTCGTCGATCCAGGGCTTCGCGCGCGTCTACGAGTCCGACATGGTCGCGCACCCCGACCCCTCGACGTTCCAGATGCTGCCCTGGCGCGGCGCCGCCGGCGGCACCGCCCGCCTGTTCTGCGACATCGGCCTGCCCGACGGCTCGCGCTCCTACGCCGACCCGCGCGGCGTGCTGAAGCGCGCGATGAAGAAGGCCGCCGACCTCGGCTTCACCTTCTACGTGCACCCCGAGATCGAGTTCTACCTGTTCAAGCGGCCCCTGGTGCCCGGCGTCGAGCCGACCCCGGTCGACACCAGCGGCTACTTCGACCACACCACCGACACCGCCGGCACCGACTTCCGCCGGATGACGATCGACATGCTCGAGCAGATGGGCATCTCGGTGGAGTTCAGCCACCACGAGGGCGGCCCCGGCCAGCAGGAGATCGACCTGCGCTACGCCGACGCGCTCACGATGGCCGACAACATCATGACGTTCCGTGTGGTGGTGAAGGAGGTGGCGGTCATGCAGAACCTGTTCGCCTCCTTCATGCCCAAGCCGCTGGCCGAGCACCCGGGTTCGGGCATGCACAGCCACGTGTCCCTGTTCGAGGGCGACACCAACGCGTTCTACGACGCGTCGGGGGAGTACCACCTCAGCAAGACGGGCCGGCAGTTCGTCGCGGGCCTGCTCCACCACGCCTCCGAGCTGAGCGCCGTGCTGAACCCGTGGGTGAACTCCTACAAGCGCCTGGCCGCCGGCGGCGAGGCCCCCGCCCACATCACGTGGGGCCAGAACAACCGGTCGGCGATGGTCCGCATCCCGATGTTCAAGCCGTCGAAGGCCAGCTCGGCGCGCGTCGAGATCCGCTCGCTGGACAGCTCGGTCAACCCCTACCTCGCGTACGCCCTGATCCTGGCCGCCGGCCTGTCGGGGATCGAGAAGGAGATGGAGCTGCCCGACCCGGCCGAGGACGATGTCTGGTCGCTCACCTCCAAGCAGCGGGACGCCCTCGGCATCAGGCCGCTGCCCAACAGCCTCGACGCGGCGGTGCGCGCCATGGAGACCAGCGAGCTGGTGGCCGAGACGCTCGGCGAGCACGTGTTCGACTTCGTCCTGCGCAACAAGCGGGCCGAGTGGGCCGAGTACAGCCGGCAGGTCACGCCCCTGGAGTTCAGCAAGCTGCTGCCGTCGCTCTGACGCCGCGGTTTGGGACGCCGCGGAGGACGCCCCCGCGGTGTGTCAGTGTGTGTCAATCGTGAACACGCTCTTCGCCCCCTTCCAGCCCGACGCCCACGGCGTCCCGCTGACCGACGTCGTCATCCGGACGGCCTGCCGGGACGACCTGCCGTTCACCGCCGGTCTGGCCGCCCAGCGCGAGGGCGCGGGCGTGGCCGAGTGGACGGCGATCCACGGCCGCCAGTTCGAGGACGACAAGCGCGTGCTGCTGGTCGCCGAGCACGAGGACGAGGTGATCGGCTACGCCTGGCTGGCGTGGCTGACCCCGGTCGCCGACGGCGGCCGCAACGCCCCCGACGGCTGGTACCTCTCCGGCGTGGTCGTGGCCCCGGCGTTCCGCCGACGCGGCGTCGGACGCCGACTCACCCAGGCGCGCGTGGAGTGGGTCCTCGAGCGCGGGGAACCGGCGTTCTACGCCGTCAGCGGCTCCAACCGGGCCTCCCGCGCCCTGCACGCCGAGCTGGGCTTCCGCGAGCTGACCGACGACTTCACCCTCCCCGGGGTGGTGTTCGGACGCGGCGACGGGATCCTCTGCCGCGTCGACGCACGACCGGACGCCGAGGTCATCGACCTTGCCAGCCGCCGCTGAGCCTCACCCGGCCAGGTCCGCCACCAACGCACCCAGGTGCCCGCCGATGTCGGCGTGCGCCCCGCTGGCGCTGACCCGGTGGGCCGCCACGGCGTCCGGCCAGGTGAGGCGCCCGCTCGCGAGCGCCAGCCACGTGGCGGGGTCGGTCTCGACGACGTTGGGCGGGGTGCCGCGCGTGTGCGCGCTGGCCTGGCCCGGGACGCCGACCTGCACGGCGGCGAACGGGGGCACGCGCACCTCGACGAGCTTGCCCGGGAAGAGCACCTCCAGCTGGCCCAGGGTGGCCCGCACGGCCGCGGCCAGCTCGCTGCGCCCGACCTGGGCGCCGGCGGCCACGGCGGCCGCGGTCGCGGAGGCGGCCGCGAGGGCCGCCCGGTCGGGGCGCCTCATCGGCGCGCGGTCGGCTCGGGGGAGGCCTGCGACGGCGGGGCGTACTGGCCGATGCCGCCGGGCACCGGCAGGCGCCGGTCGGCGAGCACGACCAACTGGCCGTCGGCCAGGCCGCTGATGACCTCGACCTTGCCCTGGCCGGTGCGACCGGTCACCACGGTGACGGTGTCGGCGGTCTGGTCCATCGCGGCGCCGACGACCTCGACGGTGCCGGTGGTGTCGGTGACCTTGGTGACCGCCGAGGAGGGGATCGTGAGCACGTCGGCGGCCTGCGCCAGCGTGAGCGTCACGTCGGCCCACGAGCCGGGGCGCAGGGTCTGGTCGGGGTCGTCGGTGATGACGGTGGTCTCGTAGCGAGGCGACCCGCTCGCACCCGGCAGCACGCTGACGCTGGTGACCTGGCCGTCCAGGGTGGCGGGGCTGGCGAGCTGGCCGACCCGCGCGGTGACTCCCGGGGCGACGAGCGCGCGCACGGCGAGGGGGACCTCGACGGTCACGCGGGCCGCGCCCTCGCCGACGACGGTGGCCGACCGACCGCGCGAGCTCTCGCCCACGGCGAAGTCGAGCGCGCCGACGACCCCGGAGGTCGGGCTGGTCAGGGTCGCCGCGGCCAGGTCTGCCTCGGCGGACTCGAGCTGCTGGCGGGCCTGCAGCAGGCGGGCCCGGTCGTTGGCGATCGTCGCGTCGGTGACCATGCCGCCGAACGAGGCCGCCATCTGGGCCTCGAGGTCGGCCTGTGCCTTGCGGATCGCGTCCTCGGCGGCGGCGCGGGCCGCGGCCTCGACCTGCTGCTGGGCGGCAGCCATGGCCTCCTGCAGCTGGGCCTGCGCCTTGGCCATCGCCGCGGTCGCGGCCTGCGTCTGCGCGGCCAGGCCCTGGGCCGCGGCGCCGATCGCCATGCCGGCGCGGCCCTCGGCCTGCGCGAGCCCGACCATCGCGTCGGAGCACGCCTGCACCTGGTCGGCCATCCCGACCAGCTTGTCCAGCCGCTCGTCGAGGTCCACGTCGGGCAGCCGCGGCAGGCCCGGCACGCTGGGGCTCGGGGTCGCGCTCGGGCGCGGCGTCGGCTCGTCGGACGCCGTGGGCTGCGGCGAGCCGGGGTTCGGGTCGGGCGAGCCCGGGGGCTCGGGGGAGGGCGTCGCGCTCGGGGTGGCGCTCGGCTCGGGGCCGACTGTGGGCTCGGGGCTGGCGGACGGCTCCGGAATGGGGCTCGGCGTTGGGGTGGCGGAGCCCGTCGGGGTGGCGGTGGGCGAGGTGGTCGGCAGTGCCGTGGGCAGCGCGGTCGGGAGGGGGCTGGGCAGGGACTCGCGGAGGTCCCGCAGGCGCTGCAGGGCCGAGAAGACCGGCGTGCACTGGGTCTGCTGGCGCTCGACGGCCGTCTGGAGGTCGGCGAGCGAGGCGTTGAGCTCGGTCAGGTACGCGGGTGCCTGGCCGCCACCGGGCATTCCGCCGCCGGGGGCGCCGCCGCCGGGGAGGCCACCCGGGAAGCCGCCGGTGGGCAGGCCGCCCGTGCCGCCGAAGCCACCCGAACCACCCGGCATCGACGGCAGCCCGCCTAGCGCTCCGCCGAGGCCGGCGGGCAGGCTCGAACCGCCGGAGCGCTGGGCCGCGAGGTCGGCGTCCAGCTGCGCCTCGGCCTGGGCGAGCTGGGCGCGCGCCTGCAGGACGGACAGCCGGAGCGGGGCGGGGTCGATGCTCACGATCTGCTGGCCGGCGGTGACCTGGTCACCGACCTTCACGTGCACGGCGGTGACCATGCCGTCGCTGCGGTACTCCAGGGTGGCCTGGCCGTCGCGCTCGACGGGGCCCACAAGGGAAATGGTCTGGGTGATCGCCCCGCGCGCGGCGGGGGCGGTCACGTAGGCGGCCTCGGCGGCGCGGGGCTGCAGGGCCCAGACGACCAGGCCGAGCACGACGGCCCCGACGGCCGCGACGATCCATCCGGCGCGCTTCATCACTCGCTCCTCAGGGCGTCGATCGGGGGCAGGTTCGCCGCCCGGGCCGCGGGGTAGGTGCCCGCGATGAGCCCGATGCCGAGCGAGACGGCCAGCGCCAGCAGGGTGGCGGGCAGGGACACGGTGACCTGGAGGTCCAGCAGCGGGGTCAGGATGGCGGCACCGGCGACCCCGAGCGCGACGCCGAGGGCGCCGCCGAGGAGGCCGAGGATGCCGGCCTCGACGAGGAACTGCCGGCGGATCAGGGCCGGGGTGGCGCCGAGGGCCTTGCGCAGGCCGATCTCGCGGACGCGCTCGGAGACCGACACCAGCATGATGTTCATGACGCCGATGCCGCCGACCACGAGGGAGATCGCTGCCAGGCCGGCGAGCAGGGTGGTCAGGACCGCGGTCATGGAGTTCATAGCCGTCAGGAGGGCCTGGAACGTCATGATCGAGAAGTCCTGGTCGGCCGAGGTCGTGGCGTGGTTGACCGTCAGGGCACGGGTGATCTGCTGGTGGGCCGACGAGATTGAGGCGTCGTCGCGCGCGGCGACGTAGATCGCCTGCAGCGAGCGCGCCGATGCCGGCGGCACCAGGCGCTGGGCGACGGTGGTCATGGGCATGACGACGGTGTCGTCGTCGTTGGTCATCGAGCTGGCCCCGACCGACTCCAGGACCCCGACGACCAGGAACGTCTGCCCGCTGATCACGACCTCCTGGCCGACTGCGGGGCTGTCGGCGAACAGGTTGCCCGCGGTGGTTGGGCCGAGCACGACCACCTGCGCGGCCGAGGCCTGCTCCACCTGCGTGAAGAACCGGCCGTCCATGAGCCCGCGCGCCCGTACGACCGGCCAGTCGACCGTGGTGCCGGTGACCTGGGAGGACCAGTCCTTGGTGCCGTACTGGACGCTGGCGCGCGTGCCCATCATCGGGGCCACGCCGGCCACGTCGGGGGCGACGGCCGGGTCGGCGATGGTCTCGGCGTCCTCGAGCGTCAGCGACTGGATGCCGGCCGTGCGCTGGCCGGACGCCGATGCCGATCCGGGCATCACGATGAGCAGGTTGGAGCCGAGCTTGTTGATCTCGGCGGTGATCTGGTGGCGGGCGCCCTCGCCGAGCCCGACGGTCAGCATGACCGCGGCGATGCCGATGAGGATGCCGAGCATGGTCAGCAGCGAGCGCATCCGGCGGCCGAGCAGCGCCTCGACCGCGGTGCGGAACGTCTCGGACCAGCTCATGCGCCCACCCCGGCACCCTCCGACAACAGGCCGTCGGTGATGCGGACGACCCGGCGGGCCTCCTGCGCCACGTCGGCCTCGTGGGTGATGAGCACGATCGTGCGGCCGGCGGCGTGCAGCTCGTGGAACAGGCCGAGCACGTCGCGGGTGGAGACCGAGTCGAGGTTGCCCGTCGGCTCGTCGGCGAGGATCAGCGCCGGGTCCGTGACGAGGGCCCGGGCGACGGAGACGCGCTGCTGCTGGCCGCCAGAGAGCTCCCCGGGGCGGTGGTCTACGCGCTCGGCGAGGCCGACGCGACCGAGGGCGTCCAGGGCCCGCTCGCGGCGCTCGGCGCGGGGCACCCCGGCGTACACCAGCGGCAGCTCGACGTTGCGCAGGGCGGTCATGGAGGGGAGCAGGTTGAACTGCTGGAAGACGAAGCCGATCCGCCGGTTGCGGACGTCGGCGAGCTCGGCCTCGGTCATGCGGCTCACGTCGACGCCGCTGAGCTCGTAGGTGCCGGCGGAGGGCACGTCGAGGCAGCCGAGGATGTGCATCAGCGTCGACTTGCCCGAGCCCGAGGGGCCCATGATCGCCACGAAGTCGCCCTCGGCGACCTCGAGGTCGACCCCGCGCAGCGCCTCGACGGCGACCACCCCGGTGTCGTAGGTCTTGCGGACGCCGGTCATCCGCAGCAGGGCGCTCATCGCTCGGGCGTGGCGGTCGGGTCGGGGGAGACGATCGAGCCGCCGGGGCCGAATTGCGGACGCGGGGGCGGGGTGACCACGACGCTGCGGCGGGCGAGCACCTCGTCGCCCTCGTCCAGGCCGGCGGTGATCTCGATGCGGTCGCCGAAGCGGCGCCCGGTGGTCACCTCGACCGAGGTCACCGTGCCGCCGACCTGGCGCCGCACGGCGGGCTGGCCGTTGGTGATCCAGATCGCCTCGCCGGGGAGGGTCAGCACGCCGCGGACCGTGCCGGTGGTCACGACGGCGTCGGCGTTGGAGCCGGAGAAGAGGGTGGCGGAGGGGTCGGTGATGCGGAGGGTCACCGGGAAGGTGGCGGCCTGCCCCGAGGCTGCGTTGGCGACGATGCCGACGGTGTCGACCACGGCGCTCACGTGCTGAGAGGTGCCGGTGGGGGTGACGATGGCCTCCTGGCCGGCCTGGAGCTGGGGCAGGTCGGCCGTGCCGACCTCGGCCTCGAGCTTCCAGGCGTCGGGCACGACGACCACGATGTTGGCCCCCGTCGCCGTCGCGCCGTTGCCGCTCGTCGAGCCGCCGGTCATGCCGGACAGGCCGGGGATGCCCGAGAGGCCGGACATGCCGCCCAGACCGGGCAGCGAGGCCCCGCCGACGGAGCCCCCGGCGCCGGAGACCTGGTCGCCCACCTCGACGTTGACCGCGGCGACCACGCCCGCCAGGGGGGAGGTCAGGATCGCGTCGGCCAGCCGGTCGCGGGCCTGCGCCACGGCGGCGTCGGCCGACTCGACGGCCGCCCGGGCGGCCGCGACCTGCGCCGAGGTGGCGCGGTCGGCGTCGCGGGCGGTCTGCAGCTGGGCGCGGGCCGCGGTGGCCTGCGCCTCGGCGAGGCTGAGGGCGTTGCGCAGGTCGCGGTCACCGACCGTGGCGAGCTGCTGGTCGACCGTCACCGTGTCGCCGACCTTCACGTCGATCGTGCGGACGGTGCCGGGGACGGCGAAGGACACGTTGGCCTGCTGCTGGGGGGCGAGCACGCCGGCCAGGGAGACGGTGGTCGTCTCGTCGGTGCGGGTGGCCCGGACCACGTCGGTCGTCGGGCCCGCGGGCGTGCGGGAGGCGTTCCAGAGGACCACGCCGGCGACGAGGGCGATGGCCAGGAGGACGGCCCCGATCACGAGCACCCAGCGGCGGCGCGACCACGGCGTGCGCGCGCGGGGCTTGTTCATCGGGACTCCTCGAGCAGGGGACGGCACCCTCCAGAGTAGTCGGCGCCCGCCACGGGCCCGACCCGGTCCGACTAGCATCCGGTCCATGGACCGCATGTCGACCCCCGCCGGACGACTGGCCCGCCGGGGCTTCGCCGACCCCCACCACGCGGTGGCGGTGATCGAGACCTGGTTCGCGGTCTTCCACGACGAGCCCGCCGTGCGCCGGCTGGTGGACGAACTCCTCGCCAGCGCGGATCCCGACCTCGCCATGGGCGGGTTCGCGCGCATGGCCGCCGAGCAGACGGACGCCTTCCGCCACGTGATCGCCGACCCCGAGCGCGCGCGCCGGGTCGCCCGGGTGATGGGGGCGTCCGTCGCCCTCAACCAGCACCTGGGCGTGCACCCCGAGGCGCTGGCCGTGCTCGACGAGGAACCGTGGCCCCGCGACGCCGCCTCCCTGCGCGCCGACCTCCTGCGCGCGGTGGGGGCCGACCCCGATGCGGAGGCACCGGTCGCCCAGACCGGGTCGGGCGACGCCCTCCGGCTCGCCTACCGGGAGGCACTGCTGCGCGTCGCCGCGCGCGACCTGACCGCCTCCGACCCCCTGGCCACCGTCGCCGACATCGGGCGCGAGCTCGCCGACCTGGCCGACGGCGTGGTCGAGGCGGCCCTCGCCCTGGCCCGCGCCGAGGTACCCGGGCACGAGCGGGTCCGGCTGGCCATCTTGGCCATGGGCAAGTGCGGCGCCCGCGAGCTCAACTACGTCTCCGACGTCGACGTCATCCACGTCGCGGAACCCGCCCTCGACGAGGCGGGGGAGCCGGTCGTCGACGCGACCGAGGCCGTGGCGATCGCGACCAAGCTCGCGGCGTCCGTGGCCCGGACCTGTTCGGCACGGACCGCAGCCGGGACGATCTGGCAGGTGGACGCCAACCTGCGCCCCGAGGGGAAGGCCGGCCAGCTCGTCCGGTCGCTGGCCTCGATGGGCACCTACTACGGCAAGTGGGCCAAGAACTGGGAGTTCCAGGCGCTGCTCAAGGCGCGCCCGATGGCCGGCGACCGCGCGCTCGGGCAGGCGTTCGTCGACCTCGTGGCGCCCCGGGTGTGGTCGGTGGCCGACGACCCGCAGTTCGTCAGCGAGACCCAGGCGATGCGCAAGCGCGTGATCTCGCTGCTGCCGGCCAAGGAGGCCGCCCAGGAGATCAAGCTGGGCGCCGGCGGCCTGCGGGACACCGAGTTCAGCGTGCAGCTCCTGCAGCTCGTGCACGGTCGCGGGGACGAGCGGCTCCGCCTGCGGGGCACCTTCGACGCGCTGCACGCGCTGGTCTCGGCCGGCTACGTGGGCCGCGCCGACGGGCAGCAGCTCGAGAAGGCGTACCGGCTGCAGCGGGTGCTGGAGCACCGGATCCAGCTCCACCAGCTGCGTCGCACCCACCTGATGCCGACCGACGAGCCGAGCCTGCGCCGGCTGGCCCGCGGGATGGGCTTCGCGTCCAGCGACGAGCTGTCCTCGGCCTGGCGGTCGTCCACCCGGCGGGTCCTGCGGCTGCACCAGCGCATCTTCTACTCGCCGCTGCTCGAGGCGGTGGCCCGCATCCCGTCCGAGGCGGTGCGCCTGACCTCGGACGCCGCCGAGACCCGGCTGCGCGCGCTCGGCTTCAACGACACCCGGGCCGCGCTGAGGCACATCGAGGCCCTCACGACCGGGGTCACCCGGCAGGCCGAGATCCAGCGCCAGTTGCTGCCGGCGATGCTCGGCTGGTTCGCCGAGGGCCCGAACCCCGACCACGGGTTGCTGGCCTTCCGGCAGGTGTCGGAGGCGTTGGGGTCGACCTCCTGGTACCTGCGGGCCCTGCGCGACGAGGGCGCGATGGCCGAGAACCTCGCGGTGGTGCTGTCGTCGAGCCGCTACGCCGTCGACCTGCTGCTGCGCGCGCCCCAGACCGCCCAGCTGCTGGCCGACGCCGACCACCTGACCCGCACGCAGGAGGAGATCCTGCACGAGATGACCACCTCCGCCAAGCGCCACGACGACCCCAACGCGGCGGTCGAGGCGATCCGGGGGGTCCGGCGCAAGGAGCTGCTGCGGATCGCCATCGCCGACCTGCTCGGCCGGATGGACGTGGTCGCGGTGGGCGACGGGCTCAGCGACGTCATGTCGGCCTCGATCGACGCCGCCCTCGAGGTCGCGCGCCGGGAGCACCCCGACGCCCCGGCGCTCGCCGTGATCGCGCTCGGCCGGTGGGGCGGGCGCGAGCTGTCCTACTCCTCCGACGCCGACGGCATGGTCGTCATCGGCGACTCCGACGACCCCGAGGCGGTCGCCCGGGGGATCAAGCTCGTGACCCGGCTGCGGGAGCTGCTCCGGCGTCCGGGCGCGGACCCCGCCGTGGAGCTCGACCTCGACCTGCGACCCGAGGGCAAGGGCGGCCCCATCGTGCGCACGCTGGCCTCCTACACCGCCTACTACGAGAAGTGGTCCTCGACCTGGGAGGCGCAGGCGCTGGTCCGCGCCGGTCACGGCGCCGGCGACCGCGAGCTGTCGGCGTCCCTGCTCGCCGTGGTGGACCGGGTGCGCCACCCCGAAGGCGGCATCGCGCCCCGGCAGGTCACCGAGATCCGCAAGCTCAAGGCCCGGATGGAGAACGAGCGCATGCCGCGCGGCACCGACCCGCGCCGGCACGTGAAGCTCGGCTCGGGCGGGCTGTCCGACGTGGAGTGGTGCGTGCAGCTGCTGCAGCTGGAGTACAGCCACGAGGCGCCCTCGCTGCGGACGCCCCGTACCTTGGCCGCGCTGGAGGCGGAGGAGGCCGGCGGCTACCTGGCCCAGGCGGACGCGGTCGCCCTGCGCGAGGCCTGGCTGATGGCGACCCGCATCCGCAACGCGACGATGCTCCTGCGGGGGCGCGCGTCCGACACGATCCCGACCGACGCGCGCGAGCGGGCGGCCGTGGCCCAGATGCTCGGCTACGCCCGCGCCGAGGTGGGCGTGTTCATCGACGACTGGTCGCGTCGCGCCCGGCTCGCCCGCGAGGTCATGGACCGGGTCTTCTGGGGATTGACCCCCGGCGCCTGAGCCACGCCGGGACTAGATTGGTGGGGTGAGCCAGACGACCGCCCAGAAGCTGACGGGGTGGGGGCGCACGGCGCCCAGCACCGCGCAGGTACTCCGGACCCCCGACGCCGAGGTGGTGGTCGCCGCCGTGGCGCGCGAGGCCGAGCGGAGGGCGTCCGGGCAGGGCCGGGGCGTGCTCGCCCGCGGGCTGGGCCGCAGCTACGGCGACGTGGCCCAGAACGGTGGCGGGCTGGTGGTCGACATGACCGCCCTCGACCGCATCCTCGCCATCGACGACGCCGCCGCGACCGTCACCGTCGAGGCCGGGGTGAGCCTGGACGCGCTGATGCGCGCGGCCCTGCCCCACGGGCTGTGGGTGCCGGTCCTGCCCGGGACGCGGCAGGTGACCGTCGGCGGGGCGATCGGCAACGACATCCACGGCAAGAACCACCACTCCGCGGGCAGCTTCGGCGACCACGTGCGCTCCCTCGACCTGCTCGTCGCCGACGGCCGCGTGCTCACGCTCACGCCCGACGGCAGCCCCGACGACCCCGACGCGTCGCTGTTCTGGGCGACGGTGGGCGGGATCGGCCTGACCGGCATCGTGCTGCGCGCCACCGTGGCGATGGAACGCGTCGAGACGGCCTGGTTCCTCGCCGACGGCGTGGTCACCGGGTCGCTGGAGGAGACCATCGCCGTGCACTCCGACGGGTCGGAGTCGCGGTACGCCTACTCCAGCGCCTGGTTCGACGCCATCTCCGCGCCGCCGAAGCTGGGCCGGGCCGCGATCAGCCGCGGCAACCTCGCCACCCTGGACCAACTGTGCGCGTACGCCCCCAAGCTCGCCGACCGGCCGCTGGAGTTCAGCGGGAAGACGTTCGTGACGCTGCCCGACGTGTTCCCCAACGGGCTGGCCAACAAGCTGACCTTCGGGCTGCTCGGGCAGGCCTGGTACGCCAAGTCGGGGGAGTACACGAACAGGATCCAGAGCCTCACCGGCTTCTACCACCCGCTCGACATGTTCGGGGAGTGGAACCGCGCCTACGGATCCGACGGCTTCCTGCAGTACCAGTTCGTGGTGCCGCCGGCCGCGGTGGGGGAGTTCAAGAAGATCATCGCCAGCATCCAGGCGTCGGGGCACTACTCGTTCCTGAACGTGTTCAAGCTGTTCGGTGAGGGCAACCGCGCGCCGCTGTCGTACCCGATGGCCGGCTGGAACGTCTGCGTGGACCTCCCGATCAGGGCCGGGCTGTCGGAGTTCCTGCGCGGGCTGGACGCCCGCGTCCTCGAGTTCGGCGGCCGGCTGTACACCTCCAAGGACTCCCGCACCGACGCCGCGACCTTCCACGCCATGTACCCCGGCATCGACGGCTGGATCGCCACCCGGCGGGCCATCGACCCGACCGGCGTGTTCGCCTCCGACATGGCCCGACGACTGGAGCTGATGTGATCGACGCCACCGGCAACCCCCAGACCATCCTGCTGCTGGGCGGCACGTCCGAGATCGGCCTGGCGATCGTGGGGGAGTACCTCGCCCACGCACCCGCCCGCGTGGTGCTCGGCGTCCGGCCCGGGGACGACCGCACGGACGCCACCGTGTCCGCCCTCACCAACGCTGGCGCGCGCGAGGTCGAGGTGCTCGACTTCGACGCCACCGACTTCGACGCGCACCCGGCGTTCATGGAGGCCGCATGGGCCGGCGGCGATGTCGACGTGGCGATCGTGGCGTTCGGCGTCCTCGGCGACAACGAAGAGCTGTGGACCGACCAGCGCAAGGCGGTCCTCGCCGCGCAGGTGAACTACACCGGGGCGCTGAGCGTCGGCGTCCTGCTCGGACAGAGGATGAAGGCCCAGGGCTTCGGCCAGGTCATCGCCATGAGCTCGGCCGCCGGCCTCAAGGTGCGCCGCTCGAACTTCGTCTACGGCTCGACCAAGGCCGGCCTGGACGGCTTCTACACCAACCTCGGCGACGCGCTCGCGCGGTCGGGGGTGAACGTGCTCGTCGTCCGCCCGGGCCAGGTGCGCACCCGCATGTCGGCGCACGTCAAGGAGGTCCCGCTCACGGTCAACCCGGACGAGGTCGCCTCGCTGGTGGTCACGGCCGCCCGCAAGGGCCGGCGCGTGGTGTGGACGCCCCCGGCGTTCGAGGCCGTCATGTTCGTCCTGCGGCACATCCCGGCCCCGATCTTCAGGCGCCTGCCCATCTGAGCGATAGACCTGGGGCGGGCCGCCCATACACACCCTGGACGCGGCCTGCCCGTCATCGGTTGGAGCGACCAAGGCGTGGAATGGTCGGCCGGGGTGCTTGCCACGACGGTTTTCGGGATGGTCTCATGTAGCGCCCGTCCAACCGTCGTGAGGAACATCGTGCTGGAGCAAGTGCTCGGCGACATCGCCAACATCGTCTGGGGGCCGTTCGTGCTCCTGCCCCTGCTGCTCGGAACCGGCATCTGGCTGACGGTCCGCCTCGGCGGCCTGCAGTTCACCAAGCTCGTGCCGGCCCTGCGCCTGGCCTTCATCAACCGCCACGACGGACTGGAGGAGGACGGTGACGTCAGCCACTACCAGGCTCTGACCACGGCGCTGGCCGCCACCGTCGGTGTCGGCAACATCGCGGGTGTGGCCACGGCCATCACCCTCGGTGGCCCCGGTGCGGTGTTCTGGATGTGGGTCTCGGCCATCTTCGGCATGGCCGCCAAGTACTCCGAGGCGTTCATGGGGGTGCGCTTCCGCACGCTCGACGCCAAGGGGGAGGTCTCCGGCGGCCCGCAGTACTACTTGGAGAAGGCGATCGGCGGCGGGTTCGGCAAGTTCCTGGCCCTGTTCTTCGCCGTCGCCGCCGTCATCGCCTCGTTCGGCATCGGCAACATGACCCAGGCCAACACCGTGGCGCACACGCTGCAGGAGACGTTCGCGGTCGACCCGATCGTCACCGCGATCTTCGTCTCGGTGCTCACCGCGGCGGTGCTGCTGGGTGGCATCAGGGTCATCGGTCGCGTCACCGCCGGCTTCGTGCCCGTCATGATCATCATCTACGTCGTCGGCGCGCTGGTGGTCCTCGGCCTCAACTGGCAGGCCCTGCCCGGCGCGTTCGCCCTGATCTTCTCCGACGCGTTCACCGGCACGGCCGCCGCGGGCGGCTTCCTGGGCTCGGTCGTGGCCCAAGCCATCCAGTACGGCATCGCGCGCGGCATCTTCTCCAACGAGTCCGGCATGGGCTCGGCGGCCATCGTCGCCGCGGCGGCCAAGACCAAGCACCCCGTCCGCCAAGGCCTGGTCTCGATGACCCAGACCTTCATCGACACCATCATCGTGGTCTCCATGACCGCCCTGGTCATCGTTTCCACCGGGGCGTGGATGAGCGACAAGAAGGGCGCTTCGCTGACTGCCGAGGGCTTCTCCATCGGCCTCCCCGGCACGAGCGGCGGCGTGATCGTCGCCATCTCGGTCGTGTTCTTCGCCTACTCCACGATCCTCGGCTGGGCCTACTACGGCGAGCGCAACGTGGAGCGCCTGGTCGGCATCAAGGGCGTCGTGCCCTACCGCCTGCTGTTCAGCGCGGTTGTCTTCCTCGGCTGCGTGAGCGAGCTCGAGCTCGTGTGGACGTTCTCCGACATCGCCAACGGCCTGATGGCCATCCCGAACCTGATCGGCCTGCTGATCTGCTCGGGTCTCATCGCCCGCGAGACGAAGGCCTACCTGGCCGTCGACCCGACCCTGCAGAACGAGCCGGCGGTGTCCACGCTGCACGGCATCGACGGGCTCGCCGGACTGCCGCGACGCGGCTGATCCAGCACCCCACCGTCGCTACAGTGGCGGGCATGATCCCACCGGTCGTGCCCGCCACTTTCCTGTCCGAACACCCCGGCGCCGTCCTGGTCGACGTGCGGTACACCCCGACCGGTGGCCCCGACGTCGAGGGGTACTCCGCCGGGCACCTGCCCGGCGCCGTCTTCGTCGACATGGACGCCGTGCTGGCCGGGCCGTCCTCCCCCGAGACCGGGCGGCACCCGCTGCCCGAACCGCAGGCCTTCGCCGACGGCATGTCGGCGCTCGGGATCGGGGACGCCTCGGTCGTCGTCGCCTACGACGACGCGGGCGGGGCCTTCGCCGGACGCTTGGTCTGGCTGCTGCGCATGCTCGGCGTGGACGCCGCGCTGCTCGACGGCGGGCTCGCTCATGGCGGATCGGCGCTCGAGGAGGGCCTGGTCACGCGCGAGGCGGCCCACTTCAGCCCGCGCCCCTGGCCGCCGGAGGCGCTGGCCACCATCGACGACGCGGCCACCGCGCCCGTGGTCGCCGACGCGCGCGCCCCCGAGCGCTACCGCGGGGAGGTGGAGCCGCTCGACCCGCGCGCCGGGCACATCCCCGGGGCGATCAACATCCCGTTCTCGGGGAACCTGGCCGACGGCTTCTTCCGATCGCCCGGGGAATTGCGCGAGCGCTACGCCGAGCACGGCATCACGGACGCCGCGGGAGTGGTCGTCTCCTGCGGCTCGGGGGTCACGGCGTGCCACGACCTCATCGCCATGGAGCACGCCGGGCTGGGGCGGGGCCGCCTCTACCCGGGCTCGTGGTCGCAGTGGTCGAACACCGAACGCCCCGCCGAGACCGGGCCGCAGCCGGGCAGCAAGCCCTCCATCGATCCCACCGGCCGGATCAGCGGCTGACGCTGACGCCGGCGACCGCCGCGTCGAACTCCTCCTCGATCACGGGGTTGGGCCGGTAGGTGGCCAGCGAGACGGCGACGGCGACGACCAGGTTGAGCAGGAACGCCGGCAGGATCTCGTACAGCTCGAAGATGCCTCCCAGCGGGTTGAGCACGAGCTTCCACACGAACACGGTCACCGCGCCGACGATCATGCCCGCCGCCGCGCCCGCGGTGGTGAGCTTGCGCCAGTAGAGGGCGAGCAGGACGGTCGGCCCGAAGCCCGCGCCGAAGCCGGCCCAGGCGAAGGCGACCAGGCCGAGGATCGTGTCGTTGCGCTGCCAGGCGAGTGCCGCCGCGATGACCGCGACGACCAGCACGGCGAGGCGACCGAACAGGACGCCGCGCCGGGCGGCCAGCTTCAGCGGCGTGATCGCGTGGTAGATGTCCTCGACCAGCGCCGAGCTCGTGACGAGCAGCTGGGAGGACACCGTCGACATGATCGCGGCGAGGATCGCAGCGAGCATGAACCCCGCGATGAGCGGGTGGAACAGCAGTTGGCCCAGCGCGATGAAGACGCCCTCGGGGTTGGCCAGGGCCGTCTCGTCCTGCTTGAACATCGCGATGCCCACGAACGCGGTGAAGGTCGCGCCCAGGGCCGAGACGATCATCCAGCCGATGCCGATCCGCCGCGCGGTCGTGGCCTCGTGGGCGGACGTCAGGGCCATGAACCGGACGAGGATGTGCGGCATGCCGACATAGCCCAGGCCCCAGGCGAGGGCGGAGATGACGCCGATGGGCGTCCCGCCCTCGAACCAGGTGAGCAGCAGCGGGTCGACCTCGCGGATCTGGGCGAAGAGCTCGCCCGGCCCACCCAGCGCGATGATGCCGACGACGGGCAGCAGCACCAGCGCCACGACCATCATCAGGCCCTGGACCACATCGGTCCAGGAGACGGCCAGGAACCCGCCGACCAGCGTGTAGAGCACGGTGACCGCGGCGATGCCGAGCATGCCGACGTAGTAGTTGACGCCGAAGCTGGCCTCGAAGAAGGTGCCGCCGGCGACCATGCCCGAGCTGACGTACAGGGTGAAGAAGACCAGGATGATCGCGCCCGACACGATGCGCAGGATGTTGGAGTCGTCCTTGAGCCGGTTGCCGAAGAACGACGGGATCGTGATCGCGTTCTGCGAGATCTCGGTGTAGGCGCGCAGGCGGGGCGCGACGAACTTCCAGTTGAGCCAGGCGCCCACGGTCAGGCCGATGGCGATCCAGGACTCGACCAAGCCGCTCACGTACAGCGCGCCGGGCAGGCCCATCAGGAGCCAACCCGACATGTCGGACGCCCCGGCCGACAGGGCCGACACGAACGGTGAGAGTCCCCGGCCGCCGAGCATGTAGTCGTCGAGGTTCTGGGTGCGCTTGTTGGCGTGGAACCCGATCGCGACCATCGCCACCAGGTAGACCGTCATCGAGATGATCTGCCAGACCTGCTCGTCCATGGTTTCTCCTCGTCGTGAAACTCACGGGGGAACCTACTACGGGCCGTCAGGGGTCGGCTGGGGGCGTCCAGAGCCGGCAGCGCTGACACTCGACGCCCCCGGGAGGTGTCCCGGGGGCGTCGATTGTCACCGCTGCTGCGGCAGGTGGGTCAGAGGTCGAAGTAGAGCTCGAACTCGTGCGGGTGCGGGCGGAGGCGGATCGCGTCGATGTCCTCGCGCTTCATCTCGATCCAGGTCTCGATGAGGTCGGAGGTGAACACGTCACCCGCGAGGAGGTAGTCGTGGTCGGCCTCGAGGGCGTCCAGCGCCTCGCCGAGCGAACCGGGGACCTGCGCGATCTCGGCGTGCTCGTCCGGGGGCAGCTCGTAGAGGTCCTTGTCGATCGGCTCCGGCGGCTCGATCTTGTTCTGGATCCCGTCCAGGCCGGCCAGCAGCATCGCGGCGAACGCGAGGTACGGGTTGGCCGAGGGGTCGGGGCAGCGGAACTCCATGCGCTTGGCCTTGGGGGAGGGGCCGGTCAGCGGGATACGGATGCAGGCGGAGCGGTTGCGCTGGCTGTAGACCAGGTTGACCGGCGCCTCGAAGCCCGGCACCAGACGGTGGTAGCTGTTGGCGGTCGGGTTGGTGAACGCCAGCAGCGACGGGGCGTGGTGCAGGATGCCGCCGATGTACCAGCGGGCCAGGTCGGACAGGCCCGCGTAGCCGGCCTCGTCGGCGAACAGCGGCTGGCCGTCCTTCCAGACCGACTGGTGGACGTGCATGCCCGAACCGTTGTCACCGAAGATCGGCTTGGGCATGAAGGTGGCGGTCTTGCCCGCCTCCCAGGCCGTGTTCTTGATGACGTACTTGTACTTCATGATGTTGTCGGCCGCGCGCAGCAGCGTGTCGAACTTCGTCGCGATCTCGCCCTGGCCGGCGGTGCCGACCTCGTGGTGGGCGCGCTCGATGGTAAGGCCGACCGACTGCAGGTGGCGGACCATGTCGTCGCGCAGGTCACCGAAGTGGTCGACGGGGGCCACCGGGAAGTACCCGCCCTTGTACTTGACCTTGTAGCCGCGGTTGAGGGCGCCGCTCGCATCGGTCTCGGAGCCGGACGACCAGGCCCCGGCCTCGGACTCGATGAAGTAGTAGCCCGCGTTGGCCTTGGTCTCGAAGCGGACCGAGTCGAACACGTAGAACTCGGCCTCGGGGCCCATGAAGGCGGTGTCGCCGATGCCGGTGGAGCGCAGGTACTCCTCGGCCTTGCGCGCGATGTTGCGCGGGTCGCGGCTGTAGGCCTCCTTGGTGATCGGGTCGTGGACGAACCAGTTCATGTTCAACGTCTTGCTCTTGCGGAACGGGTCGAGGTAGGCCGAGGTCACGTCGGGGAGCAGGGCCATGTCCGACTCGTGGATCTTCTGGAAGCCGCGGATCGAGCTGCCGTCGAAGGACAGGCCGTCCTCGATGACGTCGTGGGTGAGGAACTTCGCCGGGATGGTGAAGTGCTGCATCACGCCGGGCAGGTCGCAGAAGCGGACGTCGACGGTCTCGACGTCGTTCTCCTCGATGAAGGCGAGGAGTTCGTCGGCGTCTTGGAACATGGGTCCTCCGAAACACTTGGTGGTCTGACGGAGTGAACCGTAGGCCGCGCGCATCACTGGGTGGTGTCGTCCGTGTTTCGGGGGTGTTACACGTTGGGCGTTAGGGTGACCGCGTGACGACCGAGACCGTTCCGTACCCCGGCGAGTCCCTGGGCCTGCCCAAGAAGGGGCCCGGGTCGCTGGCCGGCTGGGGCAGCCGCCTGGGTGCGCTGGTGCTGGACTGGGGGGCCAGCATGGTCGTGGCGCTGGGTGCCTTCGGTGGGGGCGTCCTCACCGAGAGCGGCTGGAAGGCCTGGATGGTGCTCGCGGTCTACTTCGTGCAGAAGGCCGTGCTGACCGCGTTGGTCGGCGGCAGCTTCGGGCAGCTCATCTCGAAGATCGGGGTGACCCGTGTGGACGGGACCCCCATCGACGTGTGGCGCTCGATCGTCCGCTCGGCCCTGGTGTGCCTCGTGCTGCCCGCCGTCGTGATCGGTCCGGACCGCCGTGGCATCAACGACCTGCTCCTGGGCACTGTCGTGGTCAACCGGCGCTGATCACTTTTTCAATGTTCGCCTGACAAGTGTGAATGAAAGGCCTCGTCGGCGGCGCGTCACCCGTGTACGGTGGGTCGCCGGAAACCGTGCCCCTATAGTGGGCCGAAATCTGACCCGAGGGAACTGAATGATCGGCTACGTCCTGCGGCGACTCGCCAACTACATCGTCCTGCTGTTCGTGGCGGTGTCGTTGACCTATGTCCTGGCCGCGACCCAGTTGAACCCGCGCTCGCTGTTCCTGATGCGCAACCCGCCGTTGGACCCGCGCTCGATCGAGTCGATGCTGCTGTCCCGCAACCTCAGCGAGAACGTCCCGCTGTGGGAGCGCTACTGGACGTGGCTGACCAATGTCCTCACCAAGTGGGACTGGGGCCAGTCTCCCATGGGCGCCGTGGTGAACGACGAGATCGGCGCCCGCATCTGGGTCAGCCTCCGACTCCTGCTCATCGGCACCATGCTCGGCCTGGTGCTGGGCGTCGCCATCGGGGCGTGGGCGGCCACCCGCCAATACAAGATCTCCGACCGGGTGATCACGGTGCTGACCCTGCTGGTCGTCTCGACCCCGGCCTTCGTCATCGGCCACGTCTCGCAGATCCTGGCCACGGAGGCCAACCGCCGCCTGGGCTACCAGTTCTTCGAATTCATCGGGGAGACCGGTGCCATCCATGGGGAGGGGTGGTGGCCCGTTCTGGCGGACCGGCTGCAACACCTCCTGCTACCCACGGTGGTGCTGATGTTGCTCGGACTGGCGTCGATGAGCCGCATCCAGCGCAACCTGATGCTGGACGCCCTCGGCTCTGACTTCGTCCGCACGGCCCGGGCCAAGGGCCTGCGCGAGAACAAGGCGGTCATGAAGCACGCCCTGCGCACCGCCCTGATCCCGACCGCCACCTACGTGGCGTTCACGGTCGCGACCATGTTCGTGGGCGCGACCTACACCGAGAAGATCTTCGGCTTCCGCGGCATGGGTGCCTACGGCATCGACACCATCCAGGGCCAGGACATCAACGGCGTGGTCGCCGTGACGGCGTTCGCCGGCGTCTGCGTGCTCGTGGGTGCGGTGCTGTCCGACATCTTCGTCGCCATCCTCGACCCGCGCGTGCGGCTGAGCTGAGGGAGAACCTTTCCATGACCCAGCACTCTGCAGGCCCCCAGGGCGTCGGCCCGGCCGAGACCCCACCGGCCCCCGCCGAGGTCGAGCAGCCGACCACGCCCGGTGCGCGCAAGCGCCTCAGCCGGGGCCAGCTCACGTTCCGCCGCTTCCTGCGCAACAAGACCGCCGTCGTCGGTGCCATCGTGATCATCACCCTGGCGATCATCGCCGCGATCGGTCCCGAGCTCTTCTACTGGAAGTTCGACGACATCGACTACGACGCCTTCCTCAAGGGCCCCGACAGCAACCACATCCTGGGCACCACGCAGGCCGGGCGCGACGTGCTCGCCCTCACGCTGCGCGGCATGAGCAAGTCGCTCATCATCGGCTTCATGGTCGCGCTCATCGCCACCTCGATCGCGGCCCTGGTCGGTGCGACCGCGGCCTACGTCGGCGGCTTCACCGAGAAGGCCATCCTCTGGATCGTCGACCTCATGCTGGTCATCCCGTCGTTCCTGCTGATCGCCGTCATCACCACCGGCGGCCCGCAGGGCCCGAACGCGTGGCTGCTGCTCGTGGTGCTGCTGGCCATCTTCGGCTGGCCGCTGAGCTCCCGCGTCGTCCGCTCGCTCACCCTCTCGGTGAAGGAGCGCGAGTACATCCAGGCCGCGAAGTTCATGGGCCTGCCGGCGTGGAAGATCATCATCCGGCACATCATCCCCAACGTCAGCTCGCTGCTGATCATCGACGCCACGCTGGGCGTCGGCTACGCGATCCTGGCCGAGACCGGCCTGTCGTACTTCGGCTTCGGCGTCCAGGCGCCCGACACCTCGCTGGGCACGCTGATCGGTGAGGGCGCCCGCATGGCGACCACCTATCCGTGGGTCTTCATGGGCCCGGCCACCGTCCTCGTCATCCTGGTCATGAGCGTCAACGCGGTCGGCGACGGCCTGCGCGACGCCCTCGACCCCACGTCCGGCTCGGGAGGCCGCGCATGAGCACCGCTTCGACCAACCCCGCGACCACCGCTGCGCCGGCGCGCAAGCGGCGCACCGCCGCCGGTGACGTCGTCCTCGAGGTCAAGGACCTGCATGTCACGTTCCCCAGCGAGGCGGGTCCCGTCCGGGCCGTCCGCGGGCTCAGCTTCGACCTGCGTGCGGGCGAGACCATGGCCATCGTCGGCGAGTCGGGTTCCGGCAAGTCGGTCACCTCGCTGGCCATCATGGGCCTGCTCGCCAAGGGCGCCCGGGTCGAGGGATCCATCAAGCTGCACGGCGACGAGCTGCTGGGCCGCTCCGACGAGGAGATGTCCCGCACCCGTGGCCAGGCCCTGTCGATGGTCTTCCAGGACCCGCTGTCGGCGCTCACGCCGGTCTACACGATCGGTGACCAGATCGTCGAGGCGATCCAGATCCACAACAAGGGCACCTCGAAGGAGGCCGCCTGGCAGCGCGCCATCGAGCTGCTCGACCTGGTGGGCATCCCGAACCCCGAGCAGCGGGTCAAGTCGTTCCCGTTCGAGTTCTCGGGCGGCATGCGCCAGCGCGCGATGATCGCGATGGCGATCGCCAACGACCCCGACGTCATCATCGCCGACGAGCCCACCACCGCTCTGGACGTGACGATCCAGGCGCAGGTGCTCGAGGTGCTCAAGAAGGCGCAGCAGGAGACCGGCGCCGCGATCATCATGATCACCCACGACCTCGGCGTCGTGGCGGGGATGAGCGACCGGGTCACGGTCATGTACGCCGGGCGCCCGGTCGAGCAGGGCACCGTGGACGACATCTTCTACCGCCCGGCCATGCCGTACACGATCGGCCTGCTGGGGTCGGTGCCCCGCCTCGACCAGGGCAACCAGGAGGCGCTGGCCACCCTCGAGGGCAACCCGCCCTCGGTGGTCAACCTGCCGCCCGGCTGCCCGTTCGCGCCGCGCTGCCCGCTGGCCATCGAGGCCTGCCGCACCGCCGAGCCCGACCTCGAGCGCGTCGACAGCGGCCACGCGGCCGCGTGCGTGCGGGTCGACGAGGTCGTCTCGCAGGGCATGACGTACGCCGACATCTTCCCGGTGCCCGACCTCACCCGGTCGCAGCTGGCGGAGGTGCCGCGCGAGGAGCGTGAGACGGTCCTCGAGCTCAACGACATGAAGAAGCACTACCCGCTCATGAAGGGCGCGATCTACCGGCGCCGCGTGGGCACGGTGTTCGCGGTCGACGGGATCGACCTGGACGTCCGCGAGGGCGAGACCCTGGGCCTGGTGGGGGAGTCCGGGTGTGGCAAGTCCACAACGCTGCTCGAGGTGCTGAACCTCGCCGCGCCGAGCGGCGGCTCGATCGAGGTGTTCGGCAAGGACACCTCGAAGCTGGGCCGCAAGGAGAAGTTCACGATGCGGCGCGACCTGCAGGTCGTGTTCCAGGACCCGATGGCCTCCCTCGACCCCCGCATGCCGATCTTCGACATCATCGCCGAGCCATTGGGCGTCCACGGGTTCACCAAGGACGAGATCGAGAAGCGGGTCATGGAGCTGCTCAAGCTGGTCGGGCTCGAGGAGGGCCACGCCGACCGGTACCCGCAGCACTTCTCCGGTGGCCAGCGCCAGCGCATCGGCATCGCCCGGGCGCTCGCGCTGTCGCCCCGCCTGATCGTGCTCGACGAGCCCGTCTCGGCGCTCGACGTCTCGATCCAGGCCGGCGTCATCAACCTGCTCGAGGACCTGCAGGGCCAGCTCGGCCTCTCGTACGTCTTCGTGGCCCACGACCTCGCGGTCATCCGCCACATCGCCGACCGGGTCGCGGTCATGTACCTCGGCAAGATCGTCGAGATCGGCGACGTGGACGAGGTGTACGAGCGCCCCCGGCACCCGTACACCCAGGCGCTGCTGTCGGCGATCCCGATCCCCGACCCCCAGACCGAGCGGTCGCGCAAGCGGATCCTCCTCACCGGGGACCTGCCCAGCCCGGCCGACCCGCCCTCGGGCTGCAAGTTCCGCACGCGGTGCCAGAAGTTCCCGCTCCTGTCGGAGGGCGAGCAGCGCAAGTGCGTCGAGGAGCCGCCGGAGCTGATCGGCAAGGTGCCCGGCGAGGACCACGCGGACGCGTGTCACTACAGCGAGGTCGTCTCGGTCATGTGACGTCCCACGCCGTCGGGAACCCTTAAGTTTCCACTCATCGTTATGTGGATGACGCTTACGGTCGCAGACGGTAACGAGTTGGGTACGAAGCTGGAAAACACCCATCTGGCTTCGTACTCTGTTCCCCAACGTGCGCGCGACGGGTCCATCCGGACGGGCGTACCGGCAACAGCCTCGGGGAATTTCCCCACCATTCACGATCGGAGGACACGTGAAGCCCATCAAGATCTTCGCTCCGGCCATGCTGGGAGCTGCGGCGCTCGTCCTGAGCGCCTGCGGTGGCCCCGCTGCCACGCCGAGCGGTTCCGCCGCCCCCGGTGGCAGCAGCGCTGCCCCCACCGGCGGTGCCAGCACCCCGGCCGAGACCCCGGCCGCCACCAGCTCGGGCTGGGACATCAACGAGCAGCCGCGTGAGTCGCTCGCCCAGGGCGGCACGCTTCGCCTGTCTGTCACCGAGATGATGACGAACTGGAACGGCGCCCACGTCAACGGTAACCAGAAGGACAACACGGACATGCAGGCGCCGCTGTCCCCGACCTACTTCACCTTCGACTCGGGCGGCAAGCCGGTCAAGAACGAGAACTTCCTCGTCGACTTCACCGACGAGATGGAGGGCGAATCCCAGGTCATCACGATCAAGATGAACGAGAAGGCCGTCTGGGGCGACGGTGAGCCGATCACCGCCGACGACTGGATCGCCACCGTCAACGCCCTCAACGGCAAGGACCCGGCCTTCGAGGCCGCCTCCACCGAGGGTTGGAAGGACCTCAAGTCGGTCGAGAAGGGCGCCAACGACTACGAGGTGAAGTTCACGTTCACCAAGACGTACCCCGACTGGACCGCCATCATCTCCGGCGGCCCGATGCGCGCCGAGGCCGTGGCCGACGCCAACACGTTCAACACCGGCTGGACCACCCTGAAGAACGAGTGGCTCTCCGGCCCCTACAAGGTCGAGTCGCTCACCGCCGACCTGCTCACGCTGGTCCCGAACGACAAGTGGTGGGGCGAGGCCCCGCTGCTCGACAAGGTGACCTTCAAGGCCATCGCCGCCGACGCCGTTGCCTCGGCGTTCGCGAACCAGGAGATCGACTTCCTCGACGTCGGCCCGGACCCGGACGGCTACGCCCGCGCCTCGGCCACGCCGAACACGGTCATGCGCAAGGCCGCCGGCCCGAACTTCCGCCACTTCACCTTCAACAGCGAGGCCGAGAACCTGAAGGACGTCAAGGTCCGCCAGGCGATCGTCATGGGCCTCGACCGTGAGGTCATCGCGAAGTCCGACCTCGCCGGTGTCGACTGGGAGCCGAAGCCGCTGAACAACAACATCTTCCTGCCCAGCCAGCCCGAGTACGTGGACCTGGGCAAGGAGACCGGCATCGACTACAACGTCGAGGGCGCCAAGAAGCTGCTCGACGAGGCCGGCTGGACCGAGGGTGCTGACGGCATCCGCGAGAAGGACGGCGCCAAGCTCAACGTCAAGTTCGCCGCCCTGACCGGCGTCAAGGCGTCCGAGAACGAGGCCCTCCAGGCGCAGAACATGCTGAAGGAGATCGGCGTCAACCTCGAGATCGTCGCCACCCCGGTCGCCGACTTCACCGGTGGCAACCTGCTCGAGCCCGGCAACTTCGACATCACCGCGTTCTCCTGGATCGGTACCCCGTACCCGCTGCGTGGCATCGACCAGATCTACGGTGGCTCGCCCGACAACTGGGGCTCGAACTTCGCCCGCCTCTCCAACCCGGAGCTGAACGAGCTCATCCCGCAGATCGCGGTCGAGCCCGACGTGGCCAAGCGCAACGAGATGGGCCAGCAGGCTGCCAAGCTCATCTGGGAGTCGGTCCACACCCTGCCGCTGTACCAGCGTCCTGAGCTGGTCGCGACCAACGGCAAGCTCGCCAACTACGGCGCGTTCGGCCTCGGTTCGGCCAACTGGGTGAACGTGGGCTTCCAGTCCTGACTGGTTGACTGATCACACCGGGTGGGCCGGTTCCTTCGGGAACCGGCCCATCCGTCATTTCCTGGTTGATTTCACTTATCACATTCCCGACCCCGAAACCTTCACTCTTTCGTTACGGTGCCAATCGTCAATGGGCATGCCGATTGAGGATAAACTCCCGCGCGTGCGGCTGGCGAGGACGCCCGTCGTTCCCCACTCAGGAGGATTCTTAGATGCGCATCACGAAGCGTGCAGCCGGGCTCGCCGGCGTCGCTACGCTCGCGCTGCTGGCGACGGCCTGCGGCACGAGCCCTGCACCGACCACCTCGGCCGGCGGCACCGCCGCCCCGTCCGGCACCGCCGCCCCGGCCCCCGCCGGTTCCGGCGGCGAGATCGTCATCCGTGGCTGCACCCCGGAGAACCCGCTCATCGCGGGCAACACCTCCGAGGTGTGTGGCGGCAACATCCTGGATGCCGTGACCTCCAAGCTCGTCCACTACAACGTGGACACCGCGGCGCCCGAGATGGACATCGCCGAGTCCATCGAGACGACCGACAACAAGCTGTTCACGGTCAAGCTCAAGGAGGGCTACAAGTTCTCCGACGGCACCGACGTCCTGGCCAAGAACTTCGTCGACGCCTGGAACTACACCGCCTTCGGCCCCAACGGCCAGCAGGGTGGCTACTTCTACGAGCCCATCGCCGGCTTCGCCGACCTGCAGTGCACCGGTGAGTCCGAGGACGCCGCGGGCAACGACCTCGACCCCTGTGAGGGCGACGGTGCCCCCAAGGCCGAGACGCTGTCCGGCCTGAAGGTCGTGGACGACCGCACCTTCACCATCGAGACCACCGAGGCCGTCTCCAACCTGCCGGTCCGTCTGGGCTACTCGGCCTTCGCTCCGCAGCCCGACGCCTTCTTCGCCGACCCGGAGGCCGACGCCTTCGGCAAGCAGCCGATCGGTTCCGGCCCCTACAAGGTCGCCTCGAACTCGGCCACCGAGATCGTCCTCGAGAAGAACGCCGACTACTCCGGTCAGTACGCGGGCAACGTCGACAAGGTGACGTTCCGCATGTACACCGACCCCTCGGCCTCCTACGCCGACCTGCTGGCGAACAACGTCGACGTCGTCGACGTCATCCCGCCCGACCAGCTCGCGGGTGACGCCTGGAAGGCCGCCCTCGGCGACCGCGCCCAGGTGGCCGAGACCGGCATCATCCAGTGGATCACCTTCATGCCGACCGACGAGCAGTTCAAGGACAACGCCAAGCTGCGCGCCGCCCTCGGTGCCGCCATCGACCGCGAGACCATCACCAAGGAGATCTTCAACGGCAGCCGCACCCCGGCCACCGGTTGGGTGTCCCCGGTCGTCGACGGCTACAAGGAAGGCCAGTGCACCGACGGCTGCACCTTCGACGAGGCCAAGGCCAAGACCCTCTACGAGGAGTCCGGCGGCTACCAGGGCCAGCTCACCATCTCCGTGAACCCCGACGCGGGCCACGAGCTGTGGGCCCAGGCGGTCTGCAACGGCTGGAAGAACACCCTCGGTGTCGACTGCGCCGTCAACGTGACCCCCGACTTCGCCACCCTGCGCACGCAGATCAAGGCCGGCGAGCTCAAGGGCATCGTCCGCGGTGGTTGGCAGATGGACTACCCGTCGATCGAGAACTTCCTGACCCCGATCTACGGCAAGGGCGCTGCCTCCAACGACAGCAAGTACGACAACCCCGCCTTCCAGCAGGCCCTCACGGACGCTGCGGCGGCCACGGACGCTGCTGCGGCCAACGCGAAGTACCAGGAGGCGGAGGCGATGCTCGACGAGACGTACCCGACGCTGCCGCTGTGGTACTCCGCCACCCCGTACGGCTACTCCACCAAGGTCGACAACGTCAAGCTGAACGCCTTCGGCGCCATTGACGTCGCCGGCATCACCGTCAAGTAACCGACGCTGCTGCGGCCGGTGGGGTCACCCGCGGGTGACCCCACCGGCCCAGTCATGACCGAGGGCCCGAAACTTGATCAAGTACATCATCCGTCGCCTGCTCCAGATGATCCCCGTGTTCCTGGGGGCGACGTTCATCCTCTACTTCCTGGTCTACGCGCTGCCCGGTGACCCCTGGGCAGGCCGGTGTGGTGACCGGGAGTGCCCGCCCGCCTACGTCGAGGCGTTCAAGCGGGAGTACAACCTCAACGAGCCGCTGCTCGTGCGCTACGCGCTCTACATGGGACGCCTCCTGCAGGGCGACCTGGGGCGCAACTTCCGGGGCAACTACGTCATCGACGAGTTGATCGCCCGCTACCCGACCACGCTGAAGCTGGCGCTCATCGCCCTCGCGTGGACCGCGGTCATCGGCATCACCGCCGGCATCATCGCCGCCCTGCGCAAGGGCCGCTTCATCGACCACCTGATCACGGTCTCCACGCTGGTGGTCATCTCGATCCCCGTGTTCGTGATCGGCGCGATGAGCCAGTTCGCGATCCTCAAGACCGGCTTGACCGACATCATCGCCGTCACCGCCAGCGCGGGCACCCTGCAGCAGCTGATCCTGCCCGGCATCGTGCTGGGGTCGCTGTCGGTGGCCTACATCGCGCGGTTGACGCGCACGACGCTGGTCGAGAACCTGCGCGCCGACTACGTGCGCACCGCCAAGGCCAAGGGCCTCACCCGCCAGCGCACCATCGGCATCCACGCGCTGCGCAACTCCCTGATCCCCGTCGTCACCTACCTGGGCTTCGACTTCGGGTCGCTGATGGGCGGCGCGATCGTGACCGAGCGCATCTTCAACATCAACGGGATCGGCGGCTTCATCTTCCAGAGCATCACCGCCCGCGACGGCGCCAACGTCGTCGGGGCCGTGACGATCCTGGTGATGGTGTACCTGCTGATGAACCTGATCGTCGACGTGCTGTACGGCGTCCTGGACCCGAGGATCAGCCATGACTGACGCCGCGAACGAACCGACGACTCAGGTCGCCAGCGCCGGCCAGCCGGACGCCGTGGGCGTCCAGACCGACGAGCGCCACGCCTCGCTGTGGTCCGACGCCTGGCGCGACATGCGCCGCAACCCGCTGTTCTGGATCTGCGTGGGCCTGATCGCGGTCTTCCTGGTCATGGCCGCGTTCCCGACCCTGTTCACGCGGGCCGACCCGGAGTACTGCATCCTGACCAACGCGCGGCAGGCGCCGAGCTCAGCGCACCTGTTCGGCACCGACATCCAGGGCTGTGACGTCTACGCGCGCACCATCCACGGCGCGCGGGCCTCGATCCTCGTCGGCCTGCTCGCCACCCTGGCGACCACGACCCTGGGCATCATCATCGGCACGATCTCGGCGTACGCCGGGGGCTGGGTCGACACCCTGCTGAGCCGCATCGGCGAGATCTTCTTCGCCATCCCGATCCTGCTCGGCGGCATCGTGATCCTGTACTCGCTGCCGATGCCCGACAAGCAGCCGTTGCTGCTCCAGGTGGCCAAGGTCGTGATGGCCATCGCCGTGCTGGGCTGGCCCAGCCTCGCCCGCATCATGCGCTCCTCGGTGCTCCAGGTGAAGCCGAACGAGTACGTGCAGGCGGCCCGCGCGCTCGGGGCGTCCCCGCTGCGCGTGATCACGAGCCACATCCTGCCGAACGCGCTGGCCCCGATCATCGTGGTCGCCACGATCAACCTGGGCCAGTACATCGCGCTCGAGGCGACGCTGTCGTTCCTCGGCATCGGGCTGCGGCCGCCGGCCTTCTCGTGGGGCCAGGCGATCTCGCAGGCCTCGGGCCTGGGCTACATCGTGAACACGCCGCACATGCTGCTGTTCCCGTCGCTGTTCCTGTCCCTGACCGTGCTGTCGTTCATCATGCTCGGCGAGGTCGTCCGCGACGCCCTCGACCCGAAGCTGCGCTGAGAGGCTGGTATGACTTCCGAGCACCTCCTCGACGTCCGCGACCTGCACGTCGAGTTCCGCACCCGCGACGGGGTGGCCAAGGCCATCAACGGCGTGTCCTTCCACCTCGACGAGCGCGAGACCCTCGCGATTCTTGGCGAGTCGGGGTCGGGCAAGTCGGTGACCGCGCAGGCGATCATGGGCATCCTCGACACCCCGCCCGGCTACGTCACCGGGGGCGAGGTGTTCCTGCGCGGGCAGGACCTCATCAAGCTCCCCGAGAAGCGGCGCCAGGCCGTCCGCGGCCCGCAGATCTCGATGATCTTCCAGGACGCCCTGAGCTCGCTCAACCCGGTGTTCCCGGTGGGCTGGCAGATCGCCGAGATGTTCCGCATCCACAAGGGCATGAACCGCTCCGACGCGCAGGCGGAGGCCGTGCGGCTGATGGAGCGGGTCAAGATCCCCGCGGCCAAGGAGCGCGTCAAGGCGTACCCGCACCAGTTCTCGGGCGGCATGCGCCAGCGCATCATGATCGCGATGGCGATCGCCCTCGACCCGGCCGTGCTCATCGCCGACGAGCCGACGACCGCCCTGGACGTCACCGTGCAGGCGCAGATCATGCAGCTGCTCAAGGAGCTGCAGGCCGAGTCGGGCATGGGCCTGATCCTGATCACCCACGACCTCGGCGTGGTCGCCGACGTCGCCGACCGGATCTCGGTCATGTACGCGGGGCGCATCGTCGAGAGCGCCGGCGTCCACGACCTGTACAGCCGCCCGGCCCATGCGTACACCAAGGGGCTGCTGGACTCGATCCCGCGCCTGGACCAGCGCGGCCAGACCCTGTACGCGATCGGCGGCCTGCCGCCCAACCTGATGCGCATCCCGCCGGGGTGCCCCTTTAACCCGCGCTGCGTGTACGCCACCGACGTCTGCCGGACCGGGGAGCCGCCCGCGCTGGTCGAGGTGCTTCCCAGGCGGCTCGCGGCCTGCCACCACACGAAGGAGGTGCTCGCCGATGGCCGAGCCTGACGTCGTGCTGCGGGCCGAGGAGCTCGTCAAGCACTACCCGATCAAGACCGGCGTCATCCGGCGCACCACAGGCCACGTGCGCGCCGTCGACGGGGTGTCCCTCGAGTTGCGCCGCGGGGAGACCCTCGGCGTGGTGGGGGAGTCCGGCTGTGGGAAGTCCACCCTCGGCCGGCTGCTGATGCGCCTGGAGGAGCCGACCGCCGGTCGCGTGTTCCTCGACGGCGTCGACATGCACGCCACGAGCGGTGCCGCGATGCGCAAGATGCGCCGTGACATCCAGATCGTGTTCCAGGACCCGTACACATCGCTGAACCCCCGCAAGACGGTCGGCGACATCGTGGCCGAGCCCTTCGACATCCACCCCGACGTCGTGCCCAAGGGCGGCCGTCGCCGCCGGGTGCAGGAGCTGCTCGACCTCGTGGGCCTCAACCCCGAGCACATCAACCGGTACCCGCACCAGTTCTCGGGGGGCCAGCGCCAGCGCATCGGCATCGCCCGCGGCATCGCGCTCAACCCCAAGGTGCTGATCTGCGACGAGCCCGTCTCGGCGCTGGACGTGTCGGTGCAGGCGCAGGTCGTGAACCTGCTCGAGAAGCTGCAGGACGAGCTCGGTCTCGCCTACGTGTTCATCGCCCACGACCTGTCGGTGGTGCGCCATATCTCCGACCGGGTCGCGGTCATGTACCTGGGCAAGATCGTGGAGGTCGGCACCGAGCACGAGATCTACGAGACGCCCACGCACCCGTACACCCGGGCGCTGCTCTCGGCGGTGCCCGTGCCCGATCCGCGGGCGCGCGAGGTGCGCCAGCAGATCGTGCTCACCGGCGACGTGCCCAGCCCGGCCAACCCGCCCTCGGGCTGCCGGTTCCACACCCGCTGCTGGAAGGCGACCGAGCTGTGCTCCCGCGAGGAGCCGGCGCTGGTCGAGCGCCCCGACGGCAACGGCGGCCACGAGTCGGCGTGCCACTACGCGGAGGAGAGCGCGGCCGAGCGCCTGACGGTGTGAGCCGGGGTACGCTGGCCGACATGCCTGCGGACAGGGAAGCGCACGTCGTGACGGTCTCCGACCGGTGCGCGTCCGGCCTGCGCGAGGACGCGTCCGGGCCCGCCGCCCGGGCCGCGCTCGAGGCGTCCGGCTGGGCGGTGACCAGCAGTCTGGTGCCCGACGGCGAGGCCTCGGTGGCCGACGCCGTGCGCGCGGCCGTGGCCGCAGGGGCGCGCTTCGTGGTGACGTCGGGCGGCACCGGGGTGGGGCCCCGAGACCGCACGCCCGAGGGCACGCGCCGCGTCCTGGACCGCGAGGTGCCGGGCATCGCCGAACTGCTGCGCGGGGCGTCCGGGAAGCCGCACGCCTACCTGTCGCGCGGGGTGGCCGGCGTGGCCGGCCGGGCGCTGGTCGTGAACCTGCCCGGGTCGCCGCGCGCGGTCACCGAGGGCATCGAGGTGCTGCTGCCGCTGGTGGACCACGTGCTCGACCAACTGGATGGAGGGGACCACTGATGCCGTTGCTCCACTCGGCGGTGACCGACCGGCCGCTGGACGCCGACGCGCACGTCGCGCTGGTGTCGGGCGCGCGGGCCGGGGCGCTGGTGACGTTCACCGGCATGATCCGCGACCACGACCCCGAGGCCGAGGGCGAGGTCACCGGCATCGACTACAGCCACCACCCCGACGCCGACGCGCTGTTGGCGCGGATGGTGGAGCGGCTGCTGGCCGAGCGCGACCCCTCCGGGGTGGCGGCGGTCGCCGTGTCGCACCGGGTGGGTCACCTCGGGGTGGGTGACCTGGCGCTGGTGTGCTGCGTCGCCACGCCGCACCGCGCGGAGGCCTTCGCCCTCTGCGCCGAGGTGGTCGAGGTGATCAAGGCCGAACTGCCGATCTGGAAGCACCAGACCGAGGCGTCCGGGCGCAGGGTCTGGTCGCAGCTGGGGCTCGACGCCGGGTCCGCGGAGGGGGAGCGTTCGTGAGGCGGCTGCCGCTGCTGGTCGACTCCCACGGGCGCGAGCACCGCGACCTGCGGATCTCCCTCACCGACCACTGCAACCTGCGCTGCACCTACTGCATGCCCGAGCAGGGCGTGCCGTGGCTGCCGAAGGCCACCCTGCTGACCCTGCCCGAGCTGCTCGCCATCGCCGAGGTGGCGGTGGGGGCGGGGATCTCCGAGATCCGGCTCACCGGCGGTGAGCCGCTGCTGCGCCGCGACATCGTCGAGATCGTGGCGGGCCTGGCCGCGCTGTCGGGCCCCGCGGGGCGTCCCGAGGTCTCGATGACCACCAACGGCATCGGGCTGGCCAAGCTGGCCGGTGCGCTGGCCGAGGCGGGTCTGGCGCGGGTCAATGTCTCCTTGGACACGTTGCGGCCGGACCGGTTCGTCCAGCTCGCGCGCCGGGACCGGCTCGCGGACACCCTGGCGGGCATCGAGGCGTCGCTGGCCGCCGGGCTGGGCCCCTTGAAGCTGAACACCGTGCTCATGCGCGGGATCAACACCGACGAGGCGGTGGATCTGCTGCGTCACGCCCTCGGGATCGGCGCCGAGCTGCGCTTCATCGAGCAGATGCCCCTGGACGCCGGCCACACCTGGACCCGCGAGGGCATGGTCACCGCCGACGAGACCCAGTCGCTGCTCGCGTCGGCCTTCGACCTGAGGGCGCTGCCCGGACGCGGTGCCGCGCCCGCCGAACGGTTCGAGGTGCGGCCCGTGGGGTCTCCCGACGCGGAGCCGCTGGGCACCGTCGGGATCATCGCCTCGGTCACGCGTCCCTTCTGCGGCAACTGCGACCGCCTGCGCCTGACCGCCGACGGCCAGCTGCGCAACTGCCTGTTCGCCACCGGCGAGACCGACCTGCGCACGCCCCTGCGCTCCGGGGCCTCGGCCGAGGAGTTGACCGCGCTGATCCACGAGAACCTCGCCGCCAAGCTGCCCGGGCACGGGATCAACGACCCCGACTTCCTGCAGCCCCGGCGCCCGATGAGCGCGATCGGCGGCTGAGGCTCAGGCCGGGCGGTCGATGGCGTCCAGCTCCCAGCCGTCGGGGCCCGGGACGACGTTGCGCGCCAAGGGGATCTGGTGGGAGGCGCTCTCGAGGATGTGCATCAGGTAGCCGCCGGTGTTGGGCAGGGCGATGATGTCGCCGGCAGCGACCCCCTCGGGGAACCACATCCGCCGGTGCAGGATCAGCTCGTCCTCGATGCAGTAGGCGCCGACGAGGAACCCGTCGTAGGCGTCACCGGCCGCGCCCCGGCGCACCAGCACCGGGTCGACGAGGAAGTCGTCGGAGGTCGAGCGGCACTGCGTCCGGTTCATCTCCAGGCCGACCAGCCCGACCCCGTCGCTGCGCTCCTTGGTGAACGCCACGCGCGCGAGGGTCAGCCCGCAGCCATCGAGCAGCGAGCGGCCCGGTTCGAGGTGCAGCCGCAAGCCCCGGGAGGCCAGCCCGGACGCCGCCGTGCCCGACCCGTCCGCCAAGGGCAGCGCGAGCAGCCCGTCCAGCCAGCCGCCCCGGACCGGCTCCTGCCAGTACGGGTAGACGGTGCCGAGCGGGTGATCCTTCCACGTGATCGCCTCGTCGCGGTTCCCGGACGTCATCGCGGCCCAGAAGCCGTGCCAGACTGCGCGGTCGTCGAGGTAGCTCATCGGGACGCCGCCGCCCAGGTCCACGAACCCGACCGGGTGCCCGGCCGCGCGGAGGGCGTCCACGAGCGGGAGGCACTCGCCGAGCACGGCCACCCGGTCGGCGGCCGCGTACCCGTGCAGGTGGGCGTGGACGCCCACGACCTGCACCGCCGGCACCCGGGCCCAGTCGACCTGCGCCCACGCAGACGTGAGGACCCCGAAGCGCGTCGGCGGCAGCCCGGTCGCCGGGCTGGGCGCGACCCGCGGCGCCACCCGGGCGACAGCCTCCGCCGAGCTGGCGACCGCGGCCACCCGCTCCAGCTCGGCCGGGCCGTCGACCGACACCGTCGTGCCGGAGCGCACCGCGAGCTCGAGCAGCGCGTCGGGCTTGATGGCCGCGCTCAGGATGACCCGCTCGCCGGGCACGCCGGCGTCCAGCACCTGCCGCAGCTCGGACTCGCTGGCCACGTCCACCCCGTGCCCCGCGTCGGACGCCGCGCGCACCAGCGCGAGCGCCTTGTTGGCCTTGCGCGCGAAGAAGACGCCGACCTCGACGCCGTGGCGGGCGCCGGCGTCCACGAGTTCGGCGGCATTGCGGGGGAGCTTTCCGGGTTCGATGACGTTGACCGGCGACCCGTGCTCGGCCAGCAGGGCCTCGCACGCGTCGGGGTCGGAGAGCAGGGCGAACATCCAGTGCTCGAGCCGGGCGGGTAGCGGCGGTCGGCCGTGGACGCCGGCGCGCAGCCGGTCCCGGGCGGGGTGGTGGTTCATCGTTCCTCCTCGAAGCGGGCGGCGACCCGGAGGGCCCAGGCGTCCCGGGCTGGGTGCAGGCTGCGGGACAGGGTGTCGTTGCCCACCGTCGCGTCCTCGGTGGGGCGTCCGACGACGGCGAGCCCGGGCAGGGGGTGCCCGTCGGGGGACAGGCAGGTGGCGTCGGCGGTGTGCGCGACGCCCCGGCGTCCGGGGGCCTGTACGAGCAACCCCGCCTCGACGAGGCGGCCGGGCAGCGTCACGGCGCCGGTGACCACGCCGGGGCCGGGCAGCACGGCGTCCACGACGACGTCGACGGCGACCGGCCCGTGGTGCCCGGAACCGTCGATCGTGTCGGTGGCCAGCGATGAGGCGTCGACGACCCCCGCCTCGACGAGCGCGAGCAGCTTGGCGGCGTTGACCGGCGGCGGGCCGAAGGCCACCCCCTCCAGCCGGGATGCCGCCTCGGCGAAGGGCTCGAAGGCGAGCCCGCCCCCGAGCGAGAAGCGCTCCACCAGCGCGGGGTACAGCTCGCGCCAGGCGGCGCCGACCGCCCAGCCGGCGTCGGGGCGGGCCCGGTCGGTGGCGACGGCGAGCGACGCGCGGAGGGCGTCCACGGCGTCGGCGTGGGTGGGGGCACCCTCGAAGACGTCCTCGACCCCCGCCGGGTCCTGACCGAGCCCGGCGAGCAGGTTGCGCGCCGTGGCGGGCACGACGGCCAAGGCGACAGAGGCGTCACCCGCCGCCCGGATCGCCGCAAGCCCCCGCTCGCGCACCGCCCCCGGGACCGCGGAGGCGATCGCCGACCCCGGCTGCGGCTTGACGGCCATGAACCGGCCCCGCCGGGCCACCGGGCGCAGCGACCCGGGTTCGTCCCCGCTCGCCATGTACCCGGGCGCCCACGGCTCGCCGGTGAAGCGCCCGCCGCGCCCCTCGGTGAGGGCGAGGGCCAGGTCGATGAAGGTCAGGGCGGCCCCGCGGCTGGCCACGACCGCTCCGGCCGGCACGGCGTCCAGACCGCTGACGGGGTAGACCGACGGCACGAGCGCTTGCGGTCCGGACCAGCCGACCGCCAGTCCGTCAGGGGAGTCCGTCGCGTGCCCGGTCGCGAGCAGGACCTCGTCGTAGGCCGCCCCGTCGACCGCCCACGCAGCTCCCGACGCCTCGACGGTGCCGGCTGCGCGCGCGACATGGCTGAGCCCCGCGTGCCGCTCGAAGAGGGACGCCCAGCGCTCGGCCAGGTACGCCCCCAGCAGCGCGCGCGGGGGGAACGGGTCGAGGGGAGCGGCCTCACCACGGGCAAGGCGCCACGCATCGAAGCCGTCGATTATCGCCGAGGTCACGTTGAGGCGCAGCCAGACCGGCTGGTCGGTGGCGTAGGCGGCGCCGGTGCCGGGCGGGCGGGAGTCCCAGACGTCGACCACCGCCCGGGGTGCCCGGGCGAGCAGTTCCTCGACGGCGTAGAGCCCCTTCGGCCCCGCGCCGACCACCGCGACCCTCACGCGCCCTCCCCGAAGGCGGCGACGCGGGCGGCCAACGTGTCGGGCGACACGCCGACCTCGGCCTCGACCCACGCGTCGTCGAACACCGTCGACGCGTACGGCTGGCCGCCGTCGTGCAGGATCAGCACGACGTTGCCCGACAGCTGGGGTGCCAACCGCGCGACCGCAGCCGCGACGGCCCCGGCCGAGGCGCCGGCGAGGACGCCCTCGCGCAGGGCCAGCGCGCGGGTGCCGACCACGGCCTCGTCGTCGGGGATGCGCGCGACCGCGTGCGGGGTCAGCCCCTCGGCCAGCGCGGGCACGATCCCGGCCCCGTAGCCGGCGAGCAGGCGGGTGCCGCGCTCGCCCCCGAACAGGACCGAGCCCGCGGCGTCCACGGCCACGACCCTGGTGCCCAGCCCGGCACGCTCCACGTGGGCCAGGCAGCCGGCGATCGTGCCGGTGGTCGAGGTGGCGACGAACACCCAGTCGACGTCCCCGCCGAGCGCGAGGTCGACCTCGCGCATGGTGCCGTCGGCGTGCGCCCGGACGGCGGCGCGGTTGGAGTACTGGTCGAGCCACACCGCGTCGGGCCGGTCGTCGACCAGCTCGCGCACCCGGGTGAGGCGGGCCACGAGCCAGTCGCCGGTGTCGGGGTCGGGTTCGGTGACGGGGACGACCTCGGCGCCGAGCGCGCGCACGATCGCCAGCGTCGCCGGGTTGGTGCGCGGGTCGACGACGCACACGGCCTTCATGTCGTGCAGGAGGGCCAGCCGGGCGAGCGCGACCGCGAAGTTGCCCGAGCTCGACTCGACCAGCGTCGACCCGCGCCCGATCCGACCGGACGCCAGCGCCTCGGCCACGATCGCCTGGGCGGAGCGGTCCTTGGCCGAGCCGCCGGGGTTGAAGGACTCGAGCTTGGCGAACAGCCGCGCGGGGCAGTCGGGCAGCAACCGGGTCAGGCCGACCAGCGGTGTCCCCCCGATGGTGTCGAGGAGTGCCTTCGGCCCGATGGTGCCCACGAACGCGAGCCTACTCCTCCCTGACAAGGGGAGACGATCGACGTCAGCCCCCGGCGAAGGGCGGCAGGACGTCGACGACCATCGTGGGTGACAGCGGCGTCTCGCGGTCGTCGGTGCGGTGGCCCTCGACGAGGATCGAGCACCGGTCGAGCACGCGCGAGAAGCCCTCGCCGTGTTCCTCCACGAGGGCGTCGCGCAGTTCGCCCAGGGTCGCGGCGTCGACCACGACCGTGTTGGTGCCCGCGGCCTCGGCGGCGGCGGCGAAGAAGCGGACGGTGGGCATCAGTCCTCCTCGGGGAGCGGGGCGGTGGCGATGGCGTCCTGCAGCGCGGTCGCGACCGCGACGGGGTCGGCCTCGGGGTCGGCGCCCAGCGCCAGGCCGAGGATGAAGGTGGAGACCGGCGCCATCGGCCGGGCCCCCTCGTGGGCCACCCGGCGGGACAGGCGCAGCAGTGCGTGCTCGTCGACGCGGGCGGCGTCGAGGCCGAGGCGGGCGCAGGCGTCCTCGACGAACGCGCGCCAGCCCTCCTTGTCGTCCTCGGCGGCGTTGGCGGGGGCCGCGGGGTTGGAGGCGACCCAGCGCGCGAGCTGCTCGGGGGTGTCGAGGTCCTCGACCGAGGCGTCGCCCGGGTCGACCGGCAGCAGCGACAGCGAGGCCATCACCCCGCGCACGGAGCGGTTCGCGGGATCGCCCCAAGCGGCGAACGCGCGCCGCAGTGCCGGCGTCCGGTAGAGGGCCGCGAGGTGCTGCAGCTCGCCGCCGGCGTCGCGCAGGCACAGGCCGTCCGCGTCGTCGGGGGCGGTGTCGAGGGCCGAGCGCAGGACGCCGACCGCGGCGGGCGCGTCCGGCAGGTCACAGGCCAGCACGAGCGTCCACGGCGCGGGGGAGGCGACGGCGTCCAGCCCGGCCAGCAGCCCGGCGGCCGGGCCGGTGCCGGGCGGGTCCTCGCGGGTCACGACGACGCCGAGCGGGACGGCCACGTCGCCCACCACCACGGTGGTCGCGGCGCCCGCCGTCGCGCGGAGCACGATGTCGAGCAGGCGCTCGCCGGACACGTCCAGGTCGGCCTTCGAGACGTAGCCCATCCGCGAGCCCTGCCCGCCGGCCACGACGACCGCGTCGAACTGCTGCATCATCCCTCCCGCGTCCATGATCCCGAGCGGCCGCCCTCCTTGGCCAGCAGCACGACGTTCTCGATGTGGGCCGAACGGTCCAGCCCCTTGACCATGTCGATGACGGCCAGCGCGGCCACGCTCGCGGCGGTGAGGGCCTCCATCTCGACGCCGGTGCGGTCGGCGGTGCGCACGGTGGTGCGGATCTCCACGCCGTCGTCGACCACCTCGAGGTCGACGGTGCAGCCGTGCACGCCGATGACGTGGGCGAGGGGCAGCAGCTCCGGGGTCTTCTTGGCCGCGGCGATGCCGGCGATGCGGGCCACGGCGAGCACGTCGCCCTTGGGCACCTCGCCCGAACGCAGCAGGCCCACGACCTCGGGCGCGACCCGCACCGACGCGGCGGCGGTGGCCGCGCGCACGGTGGGCTGCTTGGCGGTGACGTCCACCATGCGCGCGCTGCCGGCGGCGTCGAGGTGGGTGAACGGGTTGTCGGTCACGGGAGCCTCCTCACGGCGACCAGGTCGCCGGGTTCGACGGCGGTCAGGTCCTCGCCCACGGCCGCCAGCGCGTTGGCGGCGGCCAGCGACGTGACCATGTGGGACGCCGACCCGCGCCGGTGCGCCGGCCGGACGACCTGCCGCCCGGCCTCGTCGACGTCGAGGAACACCGGGATGACCTGGCGGCGCCCCGCCGGCCCCGACCAGCCCTGCACGACGGTCGCCACCGACCAGCCCGGCGTGGGCCGGTCGTGCAGCCGGTCGAGCAGCGGCACGACGAACACCTCGTAGCTCACGGCGGCCGACAGCGGGTTGCCGGGCACGGCGACCACGGGCACGCCCGCGTCACCCCAGCGGGCCCAGCCCTGCGGCTTGCCGGGCTGCATCCGGACGTGCCGGAAGCTGGCCCCGCCCGCCTCGAGCACGATCCGGGTCACGTCTGCGTCGCCGACGCTCACCCCGCCCGAGACGACGATGACGTCACACCGGCCCGCCAGCTCGTCGAGCGCCGCGGTGAAGGCCTCGGCGGTGTCGCGCACGGCGGACGCCACGACCGGGACGCCCCCGTCGCGGGCCACCGCCGCGGACAGGAAGGTACCGTTGGACTCGTAGATCTGGCCCCGGCCCAGCTCGGTGCCCGGTGCCACCAGCTCGTCGCCGGTCGCGACCACGCCGACCACCGGACGCCGCACGCACACCAGCCGCGCCGCCCCGGCCGCCGCGGCAGCGGACAGCTCGCGTGGCCCCAGCCGCACGCCGGCCTCCAGGACCACGTCGCCCGCGCGCACGTCCTCGCCCGCCCGGCGCACGTGGCGCCTGACGTCGACGACCTCGTCGATGCGGACCCCGCCCTCCACGGGCGTCGTCTGCTCGACCGGCACGACCGCGTCGGCGCGCGAGGGCAGGGGGGCGCCGGTCATGATCCGCACGCAGGCGCAGCGGCCGAACACCGGGTCCTCGGCCGAGCCGGCCAGCACCTCGCCGGCCACGTGCAGCGTCACGCCCGGCACGAGGTCGGCGGCCCGCACGGCGTAGCCATCCATGGCCGAGTTGGCGAAGGTGGGCACGTCGGCGCGGGCCAGCACCGGCTCGGCGAGCGTGCGCCCGGCGGCCTCGGCCAGCGGCACCCGCTCGGTGTCGGCGAGCGGGCGGACGAGGGCCAGCACCTCGGCGAGGTACTCCTCGACCGAGAGCAGGACGCGCTGCGTCGAAGCCATCAGTACGACGCCTGGCTCGGGTCGACGTCGGCCACCCAGGCCAGGATCCCGCCCTCGAGCACGCGCACCCGCGCGTACCCGGCGGCCTCCAGCGCGCGGGCGGCGGCCTCGGCGCGGGGCTGCACCTTGCAGTGCACGACCACGTCGGCGTCGGGGTCGATGCCCGTGGCGGTGGGGTCAGACAGCACCTCGGCCAGCGGCACGCGCACCGACCCGTCGATGGCGGCGATCGCGACCTCGGCGGGCTCGCGCACGTCCAGCACCACGGGCGGGGCGTCGCCGGCCAGCTCGGCGGCCAGCTCGGTGGGGGACAGGGTCTCGGTCACGGTCGTCTCCTCGGCGGGGGAAGGGGCAGGCGGTGCGGCGGTTCGGTCGCCCGGGACCAGCGGGATGTGCTGCACGGTCGCGGCGAGCAGGTCGACGAACGCGACCCTGCCGAGCAGGGGCTCGCCGACGCCGCAGATCAGCTTGACCGCCTCGGCGGCCATCATCGACCCGACCTGGCCGGTGAGCGCGCCCAGGACGCCGGCGTCCCCGCAGCTCGGGACGGTGCCGGGGGCCGGCGGGTGGGGGAACAGGTCGCGCAGGTCGGTGCCGACGAACCCCGCCGGCGGGGCGGCCCAGAACACCGACACCTGCGCCTGGGTGCGGTAGACCGAGGCCCACACGTACGGCAGGCCGAGTTCGGCGCAGGCGTCGTTGACCGCGTACCGGGTCTCGAAGTTGTCGGTGCCGTCGAGCACGAGGTCGGCCCCGGCGAACAGCTCGGCCGCGTTCCCCGGCACCAGCCGGACGCCGCGGGTCACCACCTCGACCGTCGGGTTCAGCGCGCGGACCGCGGCGGCGGCGGAGTCGACCTTGGGCGTCCCCACGGCCGCGTCGGGGTGGATGACCTGCCGGTGCAGGTTGGTGACGTCGACCACGTCGTCGTCGATGATCGTGAGCCTCCCGACGCCGGCCGCGGCCAGGTACAGCAGCGCGGGGGAGCCGAGGCCGCCGGCGCCCATCACCGCGACGTGGGCGTTGCGCAGGCGGCGCTGGCCGTCCTCGCCGATCGCGGGGACAAGCAGGTGGCGGGCGTAGCGGTGGGTCTCCGCGCGGGTGAGCGGGGGACCCGGCTCGACCAGCGGGGGCAGGGGGGTCACGACGCGGCGGCCTCCCGGGCCGCGTCGACGAGGTGGTCGACAGCCTCGGCCGGGGGCGTCCCGGCGGCGATCGCCAGGCCCCAGAGGTGGGCCGACACCGGGGCCATCGGCCGCTCGTAGGTGGTGGCGACGGTGCCGGTCAGGTCGTGGACGGCCCGCGCGTCGACCAGCGCCGGGTCCACACCCACGGCGGCGCAGACGTGGTCGATCCACGCCTGCCAGCGCGCCTGGTCGATGGGGGGACGGCTCATGGGACCGGCCTCAGCCGAACCAGCCCAGCAGGCCACAGCCGATCGCGAACACGATCATGAACGCGAACAGCCCGATGTTGATCAGGGTGCCCATGCGGCCGCCGGCCTCCTCGTCGGCATCGGGGGCCGCGGTGTCGAGGGCGCGGTCGTTGTCGGTGGTCATGAGAGGCCTCCCAGGCGACTGAGGTCGGAGACGAGGGCGAACGCCAGCACGACGAAGACGGCCGCCATGAACCAGGTGTACATCCAGCGCTTGGGGTGGTCCGACCCCCAGAAGCGCTTCAGGCTGACGACGCCGTTCACGACGGCGAACACGCACAGGGCGATGCCGATCGGGGCCGCCACCCAGCCCGAAAGGGCCAGCAGCGGCACCAGGACCGGCACCAGCACGTAGGTGACGATGCACCGGACCGCCGAGACGACCACCGAGACCCGGAACGCCCGGTGGGCGCCCTCGCCGGTGTCGCCACCCGGCGCCCGGACGCCGAACAGGCGGCGCATGAAGCGGTCGGGGGCGGCGTCGGAGCGGAAGCCCGGGGACGCCGTCGTCTCCGCAGCGAACGTGTCGGTCACGGCCCTAGGTTATCGCTTGGACGCCGTGGGGCTCTTCCACGTGCCCTGCGGTGCGCGCGACGGGGTCGGCCGCTGGCCGGTGTCGCCCTTGCTGCGGTAGACGATGTACGGGCGGGCCAGGTACTGGACCGGCGCCGAGAACACGTGCACCAGGCGGGTGAAGGGCCAGATCATGATCAGCAGGAACGACAGGACGGCGTGCACCTGGAACTGGATCGGCGTGCCGGCCATGGCGATCGCCTCGACGTTCGGCTGGGCCATGAAGATCGACCGGAACCAGACCGAGACGCCCTCGCGGTAGTTGTAGAAGTGCTCGTCGCCCAGCGCGGTGCTGATCGTGTTCCACATGCCGAAGAAGATGTTCAGGCCCAGGACCAGGTACATCACCTTGTCGTTGACCGTGGTCGCGTTGAAGACCGTCTTCACCGTGCGCCGGCGGAACACCAGGATGATGAAGCCGATCGTCACCATCAGGCCGGCGGTGACGCCGCCGATGACCGCGACCAGGTGGTAGGTGTGCTGGTCGATGCCCATCGCGTCGGTCCAGCCCTTGGGGATCACCAGGCCCATCGCGTGGCCCACGACGGCCATCAGGATGCCGTAGTGGAACAGCGGCGAGCCGATGCGCAGCAGCTTGCTCTCGTACAGCTGCGAGCTGCGCGTGGTCCAGCCGAACTTGTCGTACTTGTAGCGCCAGATCATCCCGACGACGAACACCGCCATCGCCAGGTAGGGGAAGACAGCGAACAGGAAGGTGCTCATCGTTGGGCTCCTGTCAGGTCGAGCGAGAGGTCGAGGTCGTCGTCGGCGGGGTGGGGGTTCAGCCGCGGGTCGAGGGCGTAGCCGTCGAGGCCGACCTCCTCGTTGGGCGGACCCTCGGCGAGCAGGCGGGCCACGGCCTCGGCCTGCGTGCCGTCCAGCGGCGGGAGCGTCGCGCGCAGGGCGGTCACGGCGTCCGCCCACGGCGAGTCCTTGGCGTCCAGGCCGAGCTGCAGCAGCTCGATCCCGGACCGGTGGTCGTTCAGCAGCTTCCACGCCACGTCGACCGAGCCCGTGGCGCCGAACTCCAGCACCACCGACAGGTGGTCGGGCAGCTCGTCGTCGTTCACCTCGAGGCCCGCCCGCCGGAACGCCTGCTTGAACTGCACCAGCGCGATGCCCCGCTTCCGGGTGTCGCCGTGGGCGTAATAGGTCAGGTGCAGGGCGCACTTGCGGGTGGTGTCGAAGGTGTCCACGTAGGCCGTGCACACGGCTTGGGCGTCGGCGTCGGCCAGGTGGTCGGCCAGGCGCAGCAGGGGCTGGCCCACGGCGTCCGGCAGCGTGCCGGCCGCCTCACGGATGGCCGGCAGCAGGCCCAGCACCCGCTCGTCGGGGTAGCTGAGCAGCAGCGAGGCCAACTGCCAGGCGGTGCGCAGCTGGGGCTCGGGCAGGGTGGGGGCCGGGTGCCTGCGCCGCACCGGCATCTCGGACGCCGCGGGCTGCGGCCGGCCGCCCCCCACGAGGCGGCCGAGCCACTCGGCGGGTCGTCGGCTCACTGCGGGTCCTCCTGCGCCCTCATGCCCTTCAGCGGCGCCTCGGCGCGCGGGTCGGCCGGCAGGTCGGGGCCCGCGCCGGGGATGCCGTGGCGGTGCTCGACCTCCTCGGGGGAGTCCTTGCCCGGCACGCCGCGGCCGTCCCACTGCAGGTAGCTGACCGAGCCGGGGACCTGGCTCATGTCGTCGGCCTGCATGCGCTCCTTGGTCTCGCGCAGCGTCTGGATCGCGACGGGCACCGGCCCGCCGGAGCCGCCGCCGAACGCGCCCGGGCCGCCCTCGCCGACCGGGCAGTCGGTGGCGAGCTCCTCCAGCGCGTGCGCCTGCTCGGCGTGCGCGGTGGGGATGACGTAGCGCTCGTCGTACTTGGCGATGGCCAGCAGGCGGAACATCTCCTTCACCTCGGCGCCGGTCATTCCGACGGCCTGGGCGATCTCCTCGCGCGGTTCCCGCTCGAGGTTGATGTCGCGCATGTAGGAGCGCATCGCGGCCAGCTTGTCGAGCACCTGGCGGACCGGTTCGACGTCACCGGCGGTGAACAGGTTGGCCAGGTACTCCAGCGGGATCCGCAGGGCGTCGATGGCGCCGAACAGGTTGCCGGCCTCCTCGGCGTCGTGCCCGGTTTCGCGCACGGCGTCCACGATCGGGGACAGCGGCGGGATGTACCAGACCATCGGCATCGTGCGGTACTCGGGGTGCAGCGGCAGGGCGACCTTGTAGTCGTTGATCAGCCGCAGCACCGGAGACTTCTTCGCCGCCTCGATCCAGTCCAGTGGGATGCCCTGGCGCTCGGCCTCGCGGGCCACCGCCGGGTCGCGCGGGTCGAGGAAGACGCCCCGCTGCGCCTCGTAAAGGTCACGGTCGTCCTTCACCGAGGCCGCGGCCGTGACGGCCTCGGCGTCGTACAGCATGAGTCCGATGTAGCGCAGGCGACCCACGCAGGTCTCCGAACACACCGTCGGGATGCCCACCTCGACGCGCGGGTAGCAGAAGGTGCACTTCTCGGCCTTGCCGGTGGAGTGGTTGAAGTAAATCTTCTTGTACGGGCAGCCCGAGATGCACATGCGCCAGCCGCGGCAGCGGTTCTGGTCGACCAGGACGATCCCGTCCTCCTCGCGCTTGTAGATCGCGCCCGAGGGGCAGGACGCCGCGCAGGTCGGGTTGAGGCAGTGCTCACAGATGCGCGGCAGGTAGAACATGAACGACTTGTCGAACTCGAAGGTCACCTTCTCCTCGATGCCCTTCAGCATCGGGTCGTCGTGACCGGTCTTGTACGTGCCGCCCAGGTCGTCGTCCCAGTTGGCGCCCCACTGCGGGTTCATCGGGCGGCCGTCCAGCAGCGAGTGCGGGCGGGCGACCGGGAACGTCTTCTGGGCCGGCGCGTTGAGCAGGTTCTCGTAGTCGTAGGTCCAGGGCTCGTAGTAGTCCTCGATCTCGGGCAGCTTGGGGTTGTTGAAGATCGTGGCGAGCTTGGCCAGTCGGCCGCCGCCCTTCAGCTTCAGGCGCCCGTTGCGGCCGAGCTCCCAGCCGCCCTTCCAGGTCTCCTGGTCCTCGTACCGGCGCGGGTACCCCAGGCCGGGTCGGGTCTCGACGTTGTTGAACCAGACGTACTCCAGGCCGGTGCGGTTGGTCCACGCCTGCTTGCAGGTCACCGAGCACGTGTGGCACCCGATGCACTTGTCGAGGTTCATCACCATCGCCATCTGGGCCATGATGCGCATGTTCTTCGTCTCCTTGGCTCGTGGGTGGTGGGTCAGTAGGCCAGCGGGGCGGTGCGCTTGCGGAGCATCGTCACCTCGTCGCGGTTGTTGCCGGTCGGGCCGAGGTAGTTGAAGGCGAACGCCAGCTGCGCGTAGCCGCCGATGATGTGGCTCGGCTTGATCAGGATGCGGGTCATCGAGTTGTGGATGCCGCCGCGCCGGTTGTTGGTCTCGGTCAGCGGCACGTCGATGAGGCGGTCCTGGGAGTGGTACATGTACACCGTGCCCTCGGGCATGCGGTGCGACACGATCGCGCGGGCGGCGACGACGCCGTTGCGGTTGACCAGCTCGATCCAGTCGTTGTCGGCGATGCCCACCTTCTCGGCGTCCTGCACGCTCATCCACACCTGCTGCCCGCCGCGGGAGAGGTTCTGCATGAACCAGTTGTCCTGGTACTGGCTGTGGATCGCCCACTTGAAGTGCGGGGTCAGGTAGCGCACGGACACGCCCAGCTCGTTGGTCTCGCCCAGCGGGGTCTCACCGAACAGCTGGGTCATGTTGAGCGGGCCGCGGTAGGTCGGCAGCATCTCGCCGAGCGCGTTCATCCAGTCGTGGTCGAGGTAGAAGTGCTGGCGCCCGGTGAGGGTGTGCCAGGGCTTCAGCCGCTCGACGTTGATGGTGAACGGGGAGTACCGGCGACCGCCGGACTCGGAACCCGACCACTCGGGCGAGGTGATCACCGGGGTGGGCTGGCCCACGATCTCGTTGAAGGTGATGATCTTGCCCTCGTGCTCGGCCGCCAGGTCGTGCATCTTCTGCCCGGTGCGCTTCTCCAGGGTCTTGAACCCCTGCACCGCGAGGTGGCCGTTGGTCGTGCCGGCCAGCGCCATGATCGTCTCGGCGACGTGGATGCCGTGGTCGAGCTTCGGACGCCCCGCGTCGACCCCCTCACCGGTGCGGACGCCGTTCTTGCCCTTGAGGTAGGTGATCGCCGAGTTCACGTCGACCGTGACGGCCTTGGTGGTCGTGCCCAGCTTGTCCATCAGCGGGCCGATCGCGCCGTACTTCTCGCCGATCTGCGTGTAGTCGCGCTCGACCAGCACCAGCTTGGGCATCGTCACGCCCGGCACGGGCTCGACCTCGCCGGTCTTCCAGTCCGCCACGATGCCGTGCGGGGTCGCCATCGCGTCGGGGGAGTCGTGCAGGAGCGGCACGGCCACGACGTCGGTGCGGGTGCCCAGGTGGCGGCGGGCCAGCTCGGAGAACTGGTTGGCCAGCAGCCGGAAGCTGTCCCAGTCGGTCTTGGACTGCCACGGCGGGTTGATCGCCGGGGTGAACGGGTGCACGAACGGGTGCATGTCGGTGGTGTTGATGTCGTGCTTCTCGTACCACGTGGCCGCGGGGAGGATCACGTCGGACATCAGCGTCGAGCTCGTCATGCGGAAGTCCAGCGTGAGGACCAGGTCGAGCTTGCCCTGCGGCGCCTCGGGCCGCCACACGATGTCCTTGGGGCGCAGGTGCTCGGGGCTCTCGGCCGCGCTGACCGCGTGGTCGGTGCCGAGCAGATGCTTGAGGAAGTACTCGTCGCCCTTGGCGGAGTTGCCGAAGAGGTTGGCGCGCCACAGCATCAGCACGCGCGGCCAGTTCTCCTCGGCGTCCGGGTCCTCGACGGCGAACTTCAGCTCGCCCGACTTCAGCGCGTCGGCCACGTAGCGGCCGACCTCCTGGCCGGACGCCTTGACGGCGTCGCCCAGCACGAGCGGGTTGCGGTCGAACGTCGGGTAGGACGGCATCCAGCCCGAGCGGGCCGACTGCGCGTACAGGTCGGCGGTGACCTTGCCCTTGAACTGGCCGTTGCCGGCGTCGCCGGCACCCAGCTCGTCGGCGGTGAAGGTGTCGTAGCGCCACTGGTCGGTGTTGATGTACCAGTAGCCGGTCTGGATCATCTGCCGCGGCGGACGGCTCCAGTCCAGACCGAACGCCATCTGCGCCCAGCCGGTGATCGGGCGGGCCTTCTCCTGGCCCACGTAGTGCGCCCACCCGCCACCGTTGCGGCCCTGGCAACCGGTGATGGTCGTCAGCATCAGCATCGTGCGGTAGATCAGGTCGGAGTGGTACCAGTGGTTGGTGCCGGCGCCCATCAGGATCATGGAGCGGCCGTTGGTGTCCTCGGCGTTCTGCGCGAACTCGCGCGCCACGCGCTCCACCTGGGCGGCCGGGACGTTGGTGATCATCTCCTGCCACGCCGGGGTGTAGGCGCCCGTCTCGTCGCCGTAGCCGGTGGGCCACGTGCCCGGGAGGCCGGGGCGTCCGACGCCGTACTGGGCCAGCATCAGGTCGAACACCGTGGTGACCAGCTTGTCGCCCACCCGGCGCACCGGGACGCCGCGTCGCACCGTCGTCGGCGTGCCGTCGGGGGAGTCGAACAGCGGGAGCTCGACCTCGACGGACTCCTCCCCGAGCAGGGTGAGCTCGGGGCGGAGGTCGCCGAGGTCGAGGTTCCACTTGCCCAGGCCCTCGTCGCCGAAGCGGTGGCCCAGGGTGCCGTTGGGGATCGCCGGCGCGTTGGTCGCGGCGTCCCACAGGGCCGGCTTGAACATCGCGTTCTCGCTGTCGGCCTCGGGGTTGTCGAAGTCGCCGGCGACCAGGTTCTTGCCGGGCCGGAAGACGACCTGGCCCGCGGCGTCCGAGCCCACCGCGTCGAGCGTGACGAGGAAGGGCAGGTCGGTGTAGGCGCGGGTGTACTCCTCGAAGTAGGGCACCTGCCGGTCGACGAAGAACTCCTTGAGCACGACGTGGCCCATGGCCATGCCGAGCGCGGCGTCGGTGCCGGGCGCGACGGGCAGCCACTCGTCGGCGAACTTCACGTTCTCGGCGTAGTCGGGCGCCATGACGACGACCTTCTGGCCGCGGTAGCGGGCCTCGGTCATCCAGTGGGCGTCGGGGGTGCGGGTGAGCGGGACGTTCGAGCCCCACATGATCAGGTAGCCCGCGTCCCACCAGTCGCCGGACTCGGGGACGTCGGTCTGGTCGCCGAAGACCTGCGGGGAGGCGACCGGGAGGTCGGCGTACCAGTCGTAGAAGCTCAGCATCGACCCGCCGATGAGGCTGGTGTAGCGGGCGCCGGAGGCGTGGGAGACCATCGACATGGCCGGGATGGGGGAGAAGCCGGCGATGCGGTCGGGGCCCCAGCGCTTGATCGTGTAGACCTGCGCGGCGGCGACCATCTCGATCGCCTCGTCCCACGTGGCGCGGACCAGGCCGCCCTTGCCGCGGGCGCTCTTGTAGCGCTTGGCCTTCTCGGGGTCCTGGACGATGGACGCCCACGCGACGACCGGGTCGCCGTGCTCGGCCTTGGCCTGGCGGTACATGTCCATCAGGACGCCGCGGATGTAGGGGTAGCGCACCCGGGTGGGGGAGTAGGTGTACCAGGAGAACGCGGCGCCGCGCGGGCAGCCGCGGGGCTCGTACTCGGGCTTGTCGGGGCCGGCGCTGGGGTAGTCGGTCTGCTGCGCCTCCCATGTGATGATGCCGTCCTTGACGTACACCTTCCACGAGCACGACCCGGTGCAGTTCACGCCGTGGGTCGAGCGGACGACCTTGTCGTAGGCCCAGCGGTCGCGGTAGAACCAGTCGCCGCGGCCACCCTCCTTGAACACGGCCCGGTTGTCGGCGGTGACGGGGGCCTTGCTGAAGAACTTCCCGGCGCCGATCAGGGCGTCGGCGAGGGGGCCGTCGAGTCCGGCGGAGGAGGCGGGCCGGGGCTGCGTGGCTGTCATCGTGCTGGCCTTTCGGTCGGGAGGACGGGGACGGAACGTTCGGGGAACGGGGTCGCGGTGCTCAGCCGGGCGACGCAGAGCTCGGGCTGGACGAAGGGGATGAGGCTGACCGTCGCGTCGGTCTCGCCGAGGGCCTCGAGGGTGCCCTGGATCACGCCGCGGTGGACGCCGCAGGCGACGGCCGGGTTGTCCACCGCCAGCTGTCGCAGGGGGCAGTGGTGCAGGCCCAGCTGGGCGGTGCGGCCGGCGTCGGCGGTGGAGACGGTGGGCTGGTAGCCCCAGCGGTCGAGGACGTCGAGGACGGCGCCGACCTTCGCCAGCCAGGCGCCGGGCGTGCTGGCCGGGGTGCTGTTCTCGGCGACGTCGATGCCGACGAGCTCGGCCGCGTGCTCGAGGGCCCAGCGGCGACCCGCCTCGGCGGCGTCGTGGGACTCGCCCGAGGCCATCGACGCGGCGAGCACCTCCGCCAGCAGGCGGTAGGCGTCGGGGGCCGTGACCTCGGTGAGCTGGCCGGGCTGGACGGTGAACCGGCGGCGGGGGCGTCCGACGCGCGCGCGCTCGTCGTGGGAGGCCACCAGGCCGGCCTGCTCGAGGCGGTCGAGGTGGAACCGGACCGTGGTCACGTGGAGGTGGAGGCGTTCGGCGAGGTCGGCGGCGGTCAGGCCGGTGCTTCGGTTGGGCTGGCCCGCGCTGGTGAGGTGGGGGAGGTTGGCGAGGGCGTCCATGATCTCGCGGCGCACGGGTGACGAGAGCACGTCCAACGGCTGGACCTGCGCCTCGGTCATCGTCGCCCCCGTCTGTTTCGCGGGCTCCCTCGCACGGGTTTGGAGGAAGGTGGTCCTGAGTCTAACCAGATCCCTGCGGCGGCGTGCAAACTCCGGTAGATTGCGCTTGAAAACTTGATTTCACGGCCGTGTTTGCAAACCTACGCCGTGTAGTTGACGGTGTTGTCAGGCGTGTGGTTTCATCCGGTTGGTCCTCATAAAAAGGATATCGGCCGACATATCAAGGAGCCCCCGCATGGTCGGAGAAGTCCAGCGACACGAGGCGCCCGGTTCTGGCCGGGTGCTGACGATGTCCACCATCGCGTTCACGATGATGTTCGCGGTGTGGCTGATGTTCGGCATCCTCGGCAAGCCCATCCAGGCGGAGTTCGGGCTGACCGACGTCGAGCTCAGCTGGATCAGCGCGGTGGCCGTCCTCAACGGCTCGATGTGGCGCCTGCCGGCCGGCATGCTGGCCGACCGCATCGGTGGCAAGAAGGTCATGCTGTTCCTGCTGGTGTCCGGGGCGGTGGCGTCGTTCGCGGTCTCGTTCGCCAACAGCTACCCCATGCTGCTCGTGCTGGCCTTCCTGGTCGGCTTCGTCGGCAACAGCTTCAGCGTCGGTGTCGCGTGGAACAACGCGTGGTTCACCGACCGCCGCAAGGGCTTCGCCCTGGGCCTGTTCGGCGCCGGCAACGTGGGTGCCTCGGTCACCAAGTTCATCGGCCCTGCGATCATCGCGGCCACCGCGGGGGCCACGTACGGCCTCGGTGTCGTGGGCGGCTGGCGACTCATCCCGGTCATCTACGGCGTGCTGCTGCTGGCCATCGCCGTCACCCTGTTCTTCGTCACCCCGCACGCCGACCGGATGCCCGGCGCGACCAAGAGCGTCGCGGCGATGCTGGAGCCCCTCAAGGACATCCGGGTGTGGCGGTTCTCGCTGTACTACGTCGTCGTGTTCGGCGCGTACGTCGCGCTGTCGGCGACCCTGCCGGCCTACTACGTCGACAACTTCGGGGTCGACCTCACGACCGCTGGCCTGCTCACGGCGACCTTCATCTTCCCGGCCTCCCTGCTGCGGCCGGTCGGTGGCTGGTTCAGCGACCGCTGGGGCGCCCGCAGGGCCATGTACGGCACCTTCTTCGTGATGCTCGCCGCCTCCGGCGTCCTGATGATGCCCAACGGCCACATCGTGCTGTACCAGCCCGACGGTGGGCGCAACGAGGTCATGCACTACGCGATCAACCTCTGGCTGTTCGTCGCCCTGGTCTTCGTGATCGGCTGTGCGATGGGCGTCGGCAAGGCCGCGGTCTACAAGCACATCCCCACGTACTTCCCCGACAACGTCGGGTCCGTGGGTGGCCTGGTCGGGATGCTCGGCGGCCTGGGCGGCTTCTTCCTCCCGCCGATGTTCGCCTACACCAAGCAGTTCACCGGCATGGCCAACTCGACGTTCGCGATCCTCTTCGCCGTCACCGCCATCTCCCTGGTCTGGATGCACTGGACCATCCACCGCATGCTCCACGCCGAGTCCCCGCACCTGGGCGACGCCATCGAGGTCCCGTCCTCGCCGGCCAGCCCCCGTGAGTACGTCCCCGCCCGCTCCACCACCGCCCTCACCGAGGAGGAACTGCGATGAGTACAGAAGCCCGTTCCGGCAAGGAATGGTTGACCGCCTGGAATCCCGAGGACGAGGCCACCTGGGACAAGGCTCTTGCCTGGCGCACCCTGTGGATCACGACCTTCACGCTCACGATGTGCTTCGTCGCCTGGTTCCTGCCCAGCGCGATCATCCCGAAGCTCAACGCGATCGGCTACAACTTCACGCCCGGCCAGCTGTACTGGCTCGCGGCGACCCCGGGCCTGTCGGCCGGCCTCCTGCGCCTGGTCTGGATGGTGCTGCCCCCGATCATGGGCACCCGCAAGATGGTGGCGCTGACCACGCTGCTGCTGTTCTTCCCGGTGCTCGGCTGGGGCGTGCGCACCATGCTGCCGGGCACGGCGCCCTACTGGGAACTGCTCGTACTGGCGTTCCTCGCTGGCATCGGCGGCGGCGCGTTCTCGGGCTTCATGCCCTCGACGTCCTACTTCTTCCCCAAGCGCATGCAGGGCACCGCGCTGGGCCTGCAGGCCGGCATCGGCAACTTCGGTGTCTCGCTGGTGCAGCTGCTCACCCCGTGGATCATCGGCTTCGGCATGTTCTGGTGGATGGGCATCAGCCAGGAGATGAAGCTGCCCGGCAAGCCCGACCAGACGGTCTGGTACCAGGCCGCCTCCTACGTCTGGTTGCCCTTCATCCTCATCGGTGCGTACCTGGCCTGGCAGTACTTGAAGTCCGTGCCGATCAAGGCCAACATCCGCCAGCAGTTCGACATCTTCTCCAACCAGGACACCTGGTGGATGACGATCCTCTACATCATGACGTTCGGCACGTTCTCGGGCCTGTCGGCCCAGTTCGGCCTGCTGATGAACCAGCTGTACGGCTCGGGCAACGCCGCGATCGTGGAGGGGACCGGCGCCGCGGCGCAGATCCTGGTCGAGGGCTACACCGTGCCCGACCCCGCCAAGTACGTCTTCCTCGGCCCGCTCGTCGGCGCCGGTGCGCGCGTGCTGTTCGCCCCACTCACCGACAAGATGGGTGGCGCGATCTGGACGCTGGTCTCCGGCATCGGCCTCGTCGGTTCGATCTGGTGGACCATCGGCGGCCTGACCCCCGACCTGACGTCGGCGGCCACGCTCTCGGCCGGCTTCAACCGCTTCCTGTGGGGCATGCTGCTGATCTTCCTGTTCGCGGGGATCGGCAACGCGTCGACGTTCAAGCAGATGCCGATGATCTTCGAGCCGCGCCAGGCCGGTGGCGTCATCGGTTGGACCGCCGCCATCGCGGCCTTCGGCCCGTTCCTGTTCGGCATCGGCCTCACCACGCTCGGCGTCGTCCCGTTCTACTGGATCGGCGTCGTGTGGGCCGTCCTGTGCGTCGCGCTCACCTGGTGGCGTTACGCCCGCCCGGGCGCCCCGAAGCCCAGCTGACCGCCGGGGGCCTTGGCCGGCCCCGGCAGACGCACCTCCCGAGTGAATCCGCACCTGCTCCAGTGGGTGCGGATTCACTTTGGGGGTGCGTCTGTGTCCGCGCCCCGGTTCGCCCGGTGCATCCGGGCTTGTGGATGGCCTGTTGTCATCGTTTGCACGCCCCGCGAGGCCCCTCGCTTGCCTATTAGTCGGAGTGACTATAAATTGGAGGTGTCCTCGAGGGGAGGACGTGAAGAAGGAAAGCGAGGAGGTGCAGCATGAAGCTCAGCGACATCGTCGAGATGTGGAACGAGGTCTCCGAGGAGATGGCCCAGGCCCACCAGCTCTGAGGACACCCCGGGGTTCCTGAACCCCCCGCTCCCCGGCCCAGGGGATGCGAAACGACAATCCAAGCCTGACACCACAAAGCGGTGGTGTCGGGCTTGACCCATGTTCGGGCCCGTTTCAGCGCAGTCCCGGCGGGACCGGCCCCTCCTCGTCCAGCTAGTCTGGCCCCCGACATGGCACACCTGCTCGGGGCCGAAGGGCTCCACCTCGAATTCCCCACCAAGGTCGTCTTCGACTCCGTCACGCTCGGGGTCAACGAGGGCGACCGCATCGGCATCGTCGGGCGCAACGGCGACGGCAAGTCGTCGCTGTTGGCCATGCTGGCCGGACGCCTCGAGCCGATGGCCGGCAAGGTCACGACCCGGCGCGACCTGCGCATCGGCGTGCTCGACCAGGCCGACACGCTGGACGAGTCGCTGACGGTGGCGGAGGCCGTCGTCGGGGACGCCCCCGAGCACGAGTGGGCCGGCGACCCGAAGGTGCGCGACGTCATCGCCGGGCTGCTCGCCGACGTGCCGTGGAACGGCGTCGTCGGTGACCTCTCGGGCGGCCAGCGCCGCCGCGTGTCGCTGGCTGCGCTGCTGGCGGGGGAGTGGGACGTCCTCGCCCTGGACGAGCCCACCAACCACCTCGACGTCGAGGGGATCACGTGGCTCGCCGGCCACCTCAAGCAGCGCTGGGCGGCCAACGCCGGCGGGCTGATGGTCGTCACCCACGACCGGTGGTTCCTCGACGAGGTGTGCACCGCGACCTGGGAGGTGCACGACCGCATCGTCGAGCCCTTCGAGGGCGGGTACGCCGCCTACATCCTCCAGCGCGTCGAGCGCGACCGGCAGGCCGCGGCCATCGAGCAGCGCCGCCAGAACCTCGCCCGCAAGGAGCTCGCGTGGCTCCGCCGCGGCGCGCCCGCGCGTACGTCCAAGCCGAAGTTCCGTATCGACGCCGCCAACGCGCTCATCGCCGACGTGCCGCCGCTGCGCGACACCGTCGGCCTGCAGTCGCTGGCCGTCGCCCGCCTCGGCAAGGACGTCATCGACCTGCACGACGCCGGCGTCTCCTACGGCGACAACGAGGTGCTGCGCGGCATCGAGTGGCGCCTCGCTCCCGGCGAGCGCACCGGCATCCTCGGCGTCAACGGCGCCGGCAAGTCGACGCTGCTGAAGCTCATCGACGGCTCGCTTAAGCCGTCTTCGGGCCGGGTGAAGCGCGGCAAGACCGTGCAGGTGGCCACCCTCAGCCAGCAGTTGGGCGGGCTGGAGGAGCACCTCGACGAGCCCGTGCGGGTGATGATCGGACGCCTGCGCACCAGCTACACCTTCGGGTCGGGTTCCAAGGCGCAGGAGATGACGCCCAGCCAGCTGCTCGAGCGCCTCGGGTTCACCAACGCCCAGCTGAGCACCCCGATCAAGGACCTCTCCGGTGGCCAGCAGCGTCGCCTGCAGCTGCTGCTGATCCTGCTCGCCCAGCCGAACGTGCTGATCCTCGACGAGCCCACCAACGACCTCGACACCGACATGCTCGCCGCCGTCGAGGACCTCCTCGACTCGTGGCCGGGCACCCTGATCGTGGTGTCCCACGACCGGTACTTCCTCGAGCGCGTCACCGACCAGCAGTACGCCGTGATGGGTGGGCACCTGCGCCACCTCCCCGGCGGCGTCGACGAGTACCTCCGCCTGCGGCGCGCCCAGGCTGCGCCTGCGGCGTCCGGGTCGGGGCGGGCTGCCGCCCCCGCGCGGGGAGTTGCGCCTGCGGCGTCCGGGAATGGGCTGAGTGGCGCCGAACTGCGCGCCGCCCAGAAGGAGGTCGCCGCCGTCGAGCGGCGTATCGCCAAGCTCACCGCCCAGGTGGACGCCGCCAAGGTCGCCCTCGCCGAACACGACCACACCGACTACGCAGGGCTCGCCACGAAGATGGCCGCCATCGGCGCGATGGAGTCCGAGGTCGAGGAGCTCGAGCTCCAGTGGCTGGAACTCTCGGAAGCCCTCGAAGGCTGAGCTCGCTGTACTGACCCTGACACAACAGTGGATCGGGGCCGGTAGTCCGACCCCGATCCACTGTTGGGTTCGAGTCAAGGGGCCGCATGCACCAGACCGCGGCCCGAACCAGGCTCAGCGCCCGCGCATCGCCCGGTTGATGCCCTTGGGCGTCGGCATTGGGCCCTTGGGCATCGGCGCCTTGGGGCGCACGGCGTCCAGGGCGCGCAGGCGCTGGCGCACCTCGGTCACCTGGTGGGGCTGCAGCGCCTTGGGCAGGGCCTTGATGTGCTTCTCGAGGTCGCCCAGCTTGACCTGGCCGTCGCCCTTGCCGAGCAGGACCTGGGTCACGGGCGTCCCGTACGAGACCTGCTCGTGCTTGCGGGCCTCGCCCTGGATCAGCGGACGCACGCGGCCCACGGTGCCCTCGCCGATGAGCACGATGCCGCTGGGGCCGACGACGCGGTGCACCAGGTCGAGCTGGCGGGTCGCGGCGATGCCCATGTCGTAGGTGTACTTCTTGTTGTTCAGCAGCTGCAGGGCGACCTCGGCCGAACCGGGCTGGCCCTCGTAGCGCTTCACCATCGCGTACTTCACCCGCCGGGTGAGCATGATCATGGCGCCGAGCACGCCCGAGACCAGCGCCAGGGGCAGCCAAGCCCACCAGGCCATGTTCGACACGATGCCCAGCACGGCGATCAGGGCGACGAGGCCCAGGCCGACGCCGAGCATCCACCACGTCACCGACGGGTCGACCTCGGCGGTGCGCTTGTACGCCTCGACGAACTGGCGCCAACGACCCCAGTCCCGCGGGTCGTCGCTGTTCTTGCGCCGCAGCTTCTCCGCCTTGATGGCGGCCTTCTGCTTGGCGGCGAGTTCCTTCGCCTTTTCGCTGGCCATTCTCACTCCACGCTGGTCGTCACGGGTGCCTTGCGCCGGGCATCGATCGCCTGGCGGTAGAGCCGGCCCGCACGGTAGGACGAGCGGACGAGCGGCCCCGAGAGCACTCCTGCATATCCTAGGGCCTTCGCCTCGGTCTCAAGCTCACCGAACTCCTCGGGCGTCACCCAGCGGTCGATCGGGTGGTGCTTGGCTGACGGGCGCAGGTACTGCGTGATCGTGACCAGCTCGGTGCCCGCCGAGCGCAGGTCGACCAGGGCCTGAGTGATCTCCTCGCGCGTCTCGCCCATGCCCAGGATCAGGTTCGACTTGGTCACCAGCCCCGCCTCGCGGGCCTGGGCCAGCACCGACAGCGAGCGGTCGTAGTCGAACGCCGGACGGATGCGCCTGAAGATCCGTGGCACGGTCTCGACGTTGTGCGCGAACACCTCGGGGGCCGCCTCGAACACCGTCTCCAGCGCAGAGCGCGAGCCCTTGAAGTCGTCGACCAGCAGCTCGACGCCGCAACCGGGGTTGAGCTCCTTGATCTGGCGGCAGGTCTCGGCGTACAGCCACGACGCGCCGTCGGGCAGGTCGTCGCGGGCCACGCCGGTCACGGTCGCGTAGCGCAGGCCCATCTCGCGCACCGACTCGGCGACGCGGCGCGGCTCGTCCTTGTCGTAGCCCGACGGACGCCCCGTCGCGATCTGGCAGAAGTCGCAGCGGCGCGTGCACTGGTCGCCGCCGATGAGGAAGGTGGCCTCGCGGTCCTCCCAGCACTCGAAGATGTTGGGGCACCCGGCCTCCTGGCACACCGTGTGCAGGCCGCCGCCCTTCACCCGTGACTGCATGTCCCGGTACTCCGGGCCCATCACCGCCTTGGTCTTGATCCAGGCCGGCTTGCGTTCGATCGGGGTCTCTGCGTTGCGCGCCTCGATGCGCAGCAGTCGACGTGGCTGGGTGTCGGTCACCCGACCATCCTAGGCTCGGGTACGGGTCATGCCGTCGGGCGGCTCCCGAGGGCGGACAGCACCGGCTTCAGCACCATCCACCACTGCTCCTTCGGACGCCGCACGTCCCAGTCCACGAGGTCGTCCAGGTCGCGCACCGACCGGACGCCCTCCGGTGTGGTGAACCCGTGCACGGCCTCGCCGGACGCCAGCGCCTCGGTCATCCAGTCGGTCACCTGCGCGGCCAGCCGGACGCCGTTGATGCGGTCGAAGGGGGTCGGGATGCCGCCCTGCTGGACGTGGCCGAGCACCACGCCGCGGACGCTGAACGCGCCCCGACCCTCGGCCTCGAACATCCGGGTCAGCAGGTCGGTGGTGTAGAACGCGGACGCCTCCTCGTTGCGGATCGCCAGCCACCGGTCCTGCCCGGACGCGAAGGCCTCGATCATCGCGTCCACGTCCTCCTTGAGGTCGGCGATGGTGAGCCCGTCCTCCTGCAGGTAGACGCGCTCGGCGCCGGCGGCGACACCGGTGGTCAGGGCGAGGAAGCCGCACCGGCGTCCCATCACCTCGACCACGAACGCCCGCTGCGTGGCCGACGCGGACCGCTTGATCCGGTCCACCGACTCGACCGCCACGTTGAGGGCGGTGTCGGCACCGATGGCCATCTGCAGGCTGGGAAGGTTGTTGTCGATGGACGCCGGCACGACCACCATCGGGATCCCCAGGGCGGGGAACCGCTTGCGCTCGGCGTGGAACAGGGTGAGCGCCCGGTAGGCCTGGAACCCGCCGATGACGACGATGCCGTCCAGGGCCTGGGTCTCGATCGAGCGCGCAAGGGCGTAGAGGTCCTCCTCGCCGGGGATCCACCGTTGGGTGCCCAGGTTGGCCCCGCCCGCCGACGACCAGCCCTCGACGTCGGCCCACCCGAGCTCGTGCAGGTCGCCCGCGATCAGGCCCGGGAAGCCGCCCTCGACCCCCACCATCGTGTGCCCGCGGTCGACGCCCAGCCGGACCAGGGCCTTCGCGGCGGGGTTCATGCCCGGCGCGAGCCCGCCCGCGTGCATGACGGCGATGCGCTTGCCGGTGGCGTGCTCGGGACCGCGGGTGCGGGCCTCCGACAGCCGGCGGAAGGTCTTGTGCATCTGGACGAAGGAGCTGCCGCGGGCGGCCATGGCCTCCTCGTAGCGCCCCTCCTCGACGAACGTGGCCACGGCGCGGGTGGCGGCCACGGCGTCCGCCAGCGGCATGGGGTGCGGGCGGTTGGCCCGGACGCCGATGACCTGCGGCTCGCGATCGCCCCGCAGCACCTCGTCGACGGCCGCGTGCCCGACCAGGGACGCCATCCACCGGTCGTAGGCCGAGGGGATGCCACCGCGCTGGACGTGGCCCAGGATCGTGACGCGGGGGTCCTCGCCCATCTCGTCGGCCAGCGCGCTGCGCACGTCGTCGGCCGTGATGGGACGCCCCTGCCGGTCGGCGGCGCCCTCGGCCACCACGACGATCGAGCTGCGCCGCCCTGCGTCGCGGGATCGCTTCAGCACCGACGCCAGGTGCGACTGCCAGCCCGCCTCGGGCGGGAACTCGGGCACCAGCGCGTAGTCGGCACCGCCCGCGATCGCGCTCATCAGGGCGAGGTAGCCGCAGTGGCGGCCCATCACCTCGACGACGAAGATGCGCTGGTGGGACGCCGCGGTGCTGGCGATGGCGTCGATCGCCTCGGTGATGCGGTGGAGGGCGGAGTCGGTGCCGATCGTCATGTCGGTGCCGACCATGTCGTTGTCGATCGTCCCGACGAGGCCGGCGATGACCAGGTGCCCGTGGCGCTCGGCCTGCTCGGGGGTGATCTCGCCGGCGTCCCGCAGGGCGGCCACGTGGTCGGGCCACTCGGCGCGCAGCATGTCGGTGCCGGTGAGGGAGCCGTCGCCGCCGATCACGATGATGCGGTCGATGCCGTGGCCGATGAGGTTCGCCGCGGCCCGGCGCCGGCCCTCCTCGGTGCGGAACTCGGCGCACCGGGCGGTGCCGATCACGGTGCCGCCGTCGGCGGTGATGCCGGACACGTCGTCCCACGACAGCGGGCGGATCTGGTCGCCCCCGTCGACGGCGCCCTTCCAACCCTCGAGGATCCCGTAGACCTCGGCGCCGGCGCCGATGCCGGCGCGGACCACGGCCCGCACGGCCGCGTTCATGCCGGGGGCGTCCCCGCCCGAGGTCAGGACACCGATGCGCACTGCCATGGACCCAACCCTAGGCCCCCGCGGCCTCCACGGGGAGTCGCGCGGCGCGACCGGCCGCACCTGTCTCGAGGGCGAAGGCGAGCTCACGGGCCAGCAGGGGCTCCAGGTCCCGGGCGACGTCGACCAGCGCGGCGGCCGAGCCGACCTCGTCGGCGATGCTGGTCACGCCGGCGTCGTCGATGCCGCACGGCACGATGTTGCCGAACGGGCCGACCGAGTCGGCGGACACGTTGAGGGCGAACCCGTGCATGGTCGTCATCCGTGACACCCGGATGCCGATGGCGCAGATCTTGCGCTCGGGGCGTCCGTCGTCGGCGGGCAGCCAGACGCCGGTGCGCCCGTCGACCCGCCCACCACGGATGCCGAGCGGGGCCAGCACGTCGATCACCGCCTGCTCGAGGCGGCGCACGTACTCGAGGGGTCCGATCTGGCGCGACAGCGTCACGATCGGGTAGCCGACCAGCTGGCCGGGGCCGTGGTAGGTGATCTTGCCGCCGCGGTCGACGTCGATCACCGGGGTGCCGTCGAAGGGGCGCTCGGTGTCGAGGGTGCGGCGTCCGGCGGTGTAGACGGGCGGGTGCTGCACGTAGAGCACCTGCGGGCCGACCTCTCCGGCGACCACCCGGGCGTGGACGGCGCGCTGGTAGTCCCAGGTCGCGCGGTAGTCGCTGGGGGCCAGGTCGGTGCCGTCGAAGCCCAGGTACTCGAACGTGAACCCGTCACGGGTGGAGGGATGCTGCACGCCGGGCACTGTACGCGCATCCCGGGACGCCGACGGGCCGCCCCCATGCTGGGAGCGGGCCCGTCGGTGTGCTGCGGTGTGCATCAGGCGCCGAACTCGGCCCCGAAGTCGCCCTCCTCCAGGCGCGCCTTCACGAAGGAGAGGAAGCGCGCGGCGTCGGCACCGTCGACCAGGCGGTGGTCGTAGGACAGCGACAGGTACATCATGTCGCGGATCGCGATGACCTCACCCAGCTCGGGGTCGTTCACGACGACCGGGCGCTTCACGAGCGCGCCGGTGCCGAGGATGGCGACCTCGGGCTGGTTCACGATCGGGGTGTCGAACAGCGTGCCCGCCGACCCGTAGTTCGTGATGGTGAAGGTGCCGCCGGACAGCTCGTCGGGGCCCACCTTGTTGGTGCGGGTCCGCGCCGCGATGTCGGCGATCTTCTTGGCCAGGCCGGTGACGTTGAGGTCACCCGCGTCCTTGACGACCGGGACCAGCAGGCCACGCTCGGTGTCCACGGCGATGCCGACGTGCTCGGAGTCGCGGTAGTGGATCTCGCCGGCCTCGGTGTCGATCTGCGCGTTGAGCTTCGGGAAGTTCTTCAGGCCCTCGACCGCCGCCTTCGTGATGAACGGCAGGTACGACAGCGAGGCACCCTCGCGGGCCTTGAAGGCGTCCTTGGCCTTCGCGCGGATCTTGCTGATGTTGGTCAGGTCGACCTCGACCGTCGCCGTGAGCTGCGCCGAGACCTGCAGGGACTCGACCATGCGCGAGGCGATGATCTTGCGCAGGCGCGACATCTTCTCGGTCGTGCCGCGCTTGGCCTCGGCGGCCGGGTCACCCTGCGGGGCGGACGCCGCGGGTGCGGCCGGGGCGGCCGGTGCAGCGGCGGCGGGAGCAGCAGCCGGAGCGGCGGCGGGGGCCTCCTGCTTCGGGGCCTTGGCGGCCTCGGCGGCGGCCAGGACGTCCTGCTTGCGGATGCGGCCACCGACGCCGGAGCCCTGCACCGAGTTCAGGTCGATGCCGTGCTGGGCGGCGAGCTTGCGGACCAGCGGGGTCACGTAGCTGGTGTCGGGCGCCTCGGCGGCCCGGCGCGGCGCGGCCTCCTCCTTGGGAGCCTCCTGCTTCGGGGCCTCCTGCTTGGGCTCCTGGGGAGCCTCCTGCTTCGGCTCCTCCTTCGGGGCCTCCTGCTGCTTGGGCTCCTCCTGGGCGGGGGCCGCGGGGGCCTCGGCGGGGGCGGAGCCGGCGGCGGTGGGGTCGCCGATGATGGCCAGGACGGCGCCGACCTCGGCGGTCTCGTCCTCCTGGACGCGGATCTCGAGGAGGGTGCCGGCGGCGGGGGAGGGGATCTCGGTGTCGACCTTGTCGGTGGAGACCTCGACCAGGGCCTCGTCGGCCTCGACGGTGTCGCCGACGGCCTTGAGCCAGCGGGAGATGGTGCCCTCGGTGACGGACTCACCCAGCGCGGGCAGGGTCACCTCGGTGCCCTGCGCGGCACCACCGGAGGGGGCCGCGGCGGCCTGCTGCTCGGCCGCGCTCGGGTCGACCGGGGCGGCCTGCTCCTCGGCGGGGGTGTCGGCCACCTCCTGGACCTCCTCGGCCGGGGCGGCCGCGGGGGCGTCGCCGCCGCCGGAGGCCTCGCCGGGCTCGCCGATCACGGCCAGGACGGCGCCGACCTCGGCGGTGTCGTCCTCCTGGAAGAGGATCTCGAGCACCGTGCCGGCCGCCGGCGACGGGATCTCGGTGTCGACCTTGTCGGTCGACACCTCCACCAGCGCCTCGTCGACCTCGACGGTGTCGCCGACCTGCTTCAGCCAGCGGGAGATGGTGCCTTCCGTGACGCTTTCACCCAGTGCGGGAAGGGGGACATTGGTCGGCATGCTCACAGGCTCCTTCTTCGATGACTGGCCGTTTCCTGACCCAGACTAGCCCCCTGCCGGGGGACTGCACACACCGGATCCGCCGGTTGGCGGACGGTGGATTTCACCCGGCGAGCTGCCGGGCGAGGGAGATGAGGGTGCGGACCCCGGACCCCGTGCCACCGGTGGGCACGTAGTCGTAGGGGCCGCCGCCGTTCCACGCGGGGCCGGCGATGTCGAGGTGCGCCCAACGGTTCCCCTCGGGCACGAACGACTGCAGGAACGCCGCCGCCGTGAGGGCACCGCCGTAGCGGGACTTGCCCGAGCTGGCCAGGTCGGCCACCTCCGACTTGAGGTTGTCGCGGATCTCCTCCGGGATCGGCAACTGCCAGAACGCCTCGCCGGAGGCCTCGGCGGCGTCCAGCAGGTCGTCGGCGGTCTCGTCGTCGGACGCCATCAGCCCGGCCACGCGCTCGCCCAGGGCGACCACGCAGGCGCCCGTGAGGGTGGCGACGTCGACGACCAGGTCGGGGTTGTCCTCCCCGGCACGGACCAGCGCGTCAGCCATGACGAGGCGACCCTCGGCGTCCGAGTTCGCGTTCTCGACCGTCTTGCCGCCGTACATGGTCAGCACGTCGGAGGGGCGGTAGGCCGTACCCGAGGGCATGTTCTCGGCCATGGCCGCGTAGGCGGTGACGCGCACCTTGAGCTTGAGGTCGGCGATCGCGCGCACGGCGGCGATCACCGCGGCGGCGCCGGCCATGTCGCACTTCATGGTGATCATGCCGTCGGCGGGCTTGAGGTTGAGGCCCCCGGTGTCGAAGGTGATGCCCTTGCCGACGAGGGCAAGGTGGGTCTTCGCGCCGCGGGGGTTGTACTCGATGCGGACCAGGCGCGGCGGGCGGGACGAGCCGCCGCCGACGCCGAGGATGCCGCCGTAGCCGCCGCGGGCCAGCGCCTTCTCGTCGAGCACCTCGACGTCGAGGCGCGCGTCGCGCGCCAGCGCACGGGCGGCGTCGGCGAAGGTCTCGGGGTAGAGGGCGTTCGGCGGGGTGTTCACCCAGTCGCGGGCGCGGCACACGGCGGTGGCGACGACGGTCGCCTCGTCGACGTGGGCCTTGGCGTCCTTGGCGGGGGAGACGACCACGAGCGAGCCGAGGGGCCGCTTGGCCTCCTGGCGGGTCTCCTTGGCGTAGCCGTACGCGCCGAGCAGCGCGCCCTCGGCGACGCCGCGCAGCACCTCGGGCTCGATGGCCTCGAAGCTGAGCGCGACGGCCAGCGTGCGGTCGCCGGCCACCTTGGCTGCGGCGCGCACCGCGTTGCCCGCGGCCCGGCGGACCTGCTCGGGGGTGACGTCGACCCCGCCGATGCCCGTGACGACCAGGCCGGGCTGGCCGGGGAGGACCACGGTGGTGCCGGGCTTGGCCGCGGCGCCCATCGACTGCGCCGACTCCAGCAGAGACGTCCCGTGGCGCTTGGCCCACGCCTTGTCGAGCTCGTCGGGAACCCCGACGAGGACGGGGCCGTCCGAGGCGTCCGCCAGGCCGACGACGAGGAGGTCGGCCTCCTTCGGCAGGGACGCGGCAGCGGTGATCGAGGGGAGCGCGGCGTTGGGCACGGGGTCCTTCTCCTTCAGCGGGTACGTCGAGTGGGGTCCGGTCACTCACCCTACCCACCTGCGGTAGGTTCTCGATCATGGCTGATCTGAAGACGTCACCCCTGCACGAGCGCCACGTCGCGCTCGGGGCCAAGTTCGCCGAGTTCGGCGGCTGGTCGATGCCGCTGCAGTACTCCTCGATCGTCGCCGAGCACAAGGCCGTGCGCGACGCCGTGGGCATCTTCGACGTGAGCCACCTGGGCAACGCGCGGGTCACCGGCCCCGGCGCCCGTGACTTCGTCAACGCCTGCTTCACCAACGACCTGGGCAAGATCGGCCCGGGGCAGGCCCAGTACACGCTGTGCTGCGCCGAGGACGGCGGCGTGGTCGACGACCTCATCCAGTACCTGGTCTCCGACGACGAGGTCATCCTGATCCCGAACGCGGCGAACACCACCGAGGTCGTCCGCCGCCTCGAAGAGGCCGCCCCCGAGGGCATCACCGTCACCAATGAGCACGACGACTACGCGATCATCGCCGTCCAGGGCCCGCACTCCGACGAGCTGCTCGAGAAGCTCGGCGTCGTGGCCGACTTCGACTACATGCAGTTCCGCGAGGCCACCTTCGACGGCGTCCCGCTGACCGTGTGCCGCACCGGCTACACCGGCGAGCGCGGCTACGAGCTGGTCTGCCGCACCGAGGACGCCCTGACCGTCTGGGACGCCGTGGTCGCCGCCGGCGAGGAGTTCGGCATGCTGCCGTGCGGCCTCGGCGCCCGCGACACCCTGCGCACCGAGATGGGCTACCCGCTGCACGGCCACGAGCTGTCGCTCGAGATCAACCCGGTCGAGGCCGGCGCCGGCTGGGCCGTCGGGTGGTCCAAGCCCACCTTCTGGGGTGCGGACGCCCTCCGCGCGGCCAAGGAGACCGGCCCGGCCCGCCGCTCGCGCGCCATCAAATCGTCCGGACGCGCGATCCCGCGCCCCGGCATGGAGTGCGTGGACGCCGACGGCAACGTCGTCGGGACGGTCACGTCCGGGACCTTCTCCCCGACGCTGCAGGTCGGCATCGGCCTGGCGCTGCTGGCGCCCGAGTACACGCCTGGGACGCAGGTCGGCGTCCAGGTGCGCCGCAACGTCGAGCAGTTCGAGGTCGTGAAGCCCCCGTTCGTGCAGACGCAGGTGCGATCCGCTTGAGCCACCGCTTCTGGGCCCACGTCGCCCTCGCCGTGGTCGGCGTGGCCGTGGTCGTGTGGGCGCTCCTGACCTGGTTCAACCCGACGATCGAGTGCCGGGGCGTCCGGATGGGCCCCGGCGACGTGTGCCACAACGCCGAGGGCACGAAGGTGCAGACCTACGACGACCGGCTGGACGCGCTGCGGCTGTCCACGCCGGTCATGGTCGGCACGGGGGTGGTCGTGGCCGGCTTCGGCGCCGCGCTCGCGGTCGCCGACCGGAGGCGCACCGCCTGAATCAGGCGTGCAGGCTCATCGGGCCGTAGACGACCCGGCCCTCCTCCAGGAGGGTGACGGCGTCGACGCCGGCGTCCACGAGGTCCTCGAAGGACTCGGTCAGCCACGCCTCGGCGTCGGCCTGCGTGGCGAACTCCCGGCCGAGGCCCGCCTCGGTGGCGGCCGCGGCGTCGGGGGCGTTGTCGGCGGCCCAGGTGAACGGCATCAGTACGCCTCCCCCCGCTTGATCCGCGGCGCGGGACGGCGCCAGCGGCGGAACGTCATCTGGCGGTTGAAGCCGTACATCAGCAGGCCGCGCAGCGGCGTGCCGGGGTGGCGCTCGGCGAGCAGCCGCTTGTAGCTGCGCCACATCAGCACCACGTCGGCGACCATCACCGCGATGTAGGCCCAGGAGGCGTACAGGAACCACTGGATGTGGGGGAGCAGCGCCGGGATCAGGGTGGCCGCCATGATGCCGAGCAGGATCGGCATCGCGAACTCGGCCGGGTTGAAGCGGGCGTCGACGTGGTCGCGCATCAGCGTGCGGGCCGGGGAGGCCTCGACGGCGGCGAACTGCTTGTCGCGCACCGCGTACTGGGCCTGGCGCTCGCGGCGGCGGGCCTCCTTGGGGGAGAGCTGGGGGTTGAGTCGCGCCCGGCGGGCCGCCTCGGCCTCGCGACGGGTGGGCGTGGGCGCCGACTTCTTGCCGCCGGGGGCGTGCACGGACGCCTCGGGCTCGGGCGTCGGCTCGGGCTCGGCGGACTTCTTGAACAGGGACACGGTTCCTCTGCTTCGACTCAACGGGTGCGGATCGCCGACCAGTCTATTCCACGGCTCAGGGTTCGTTCCGGGTCACCACCCGCGGCTGCGCCCTGCCGCGTGCCGGGGAGCGCGGCTAGGCTGATGGGCGTTACCCCCGTTCCCACGGAAGGACCCACGACCACCATGGCCGGTTTGTTCGAACGCCTCAAGCTTGTCTTCAACGCCAAGGCCGACAAGGCGCTGGACAAGTTGGAGGATCCCCGCGAGACCCTCGACTACTCCTACCAGCGCCAGCTCGAGCTGCTGCAGAAGGTGCGTCGCGGCGTCGCCGACGTGGCCACCAGCCGCAAGCGGGTGGAGCTCCAGGCCAACCAGCTGGACGCCGAGATGAAGAAGCTGACGCTGTCGGCGTCCCGCGCCCTCGAGGTCAACCGCGAGGACCTGGCCCGCGAGGCGCTCACCCGCAAGTCCGGCCTCCAGGGCCAGCTCGACGACCTGATGGCCCAGCACGCGACCCTGCAGGGCGAGGAGGAGAAGCTCGTCCGGGCGTCCACCCGCCTGCAGGCCAAGGTCGACGCGTTCCGCACCCGCAAGGAGACCATCAAGGCCACCTACTCCGCCGCCGAGGCACAGACCCGCATCAACGAGGCCTTCACCGGCATCTCCGAGGAGATGGGCGACGTCGGCCTGGCGATCCAGCGGGCCGAGGACAAGACGGCCCAGATGCAGGCCCGCGCCGGTGCCATCGACGAGCTGCTCGCCTCCGGCGCGCTGGAGGACCCCAGCGGCAGCTTCAAGGACGACATCACCCGTGAGCTCGACTCGCTGGCGTCCTCCTCCCAGGTCGAGAACGAGCTGGCCGCGCTGAAGGCGTCCATGGGCCAGCTGACCACCGGTGCCGCCCCGCAGGCCACCCCGCAGCTGCCGTCGGCCCCGGCCGAGCCGGTGGACGCGGAGGTCGACGAGGTCGCACCCACCGCGGAGGCCCCCGAGGGCCACGCGCCCGAGCAGGGCAAGCCGGCCCAGGGGGTGTGACGTGATCGTCCGCATCCTCGGTGAGGGCCAGTACCGGCTCGAGGACGCCGAGCTCGACATCCTCAACGCGCTGGACGACGACGTCGAGGCCGCGGCGGTCGCCGGCGACGAGGAGTGGCTCAAGCGGGCCCTCGAGCGCCTGCTGGCCGAGGTCCGCAGCCAGGGCGTCGTCCTCGACGACGACCTCCTGATCGACTCCGACCTGATCCTGCCCGACGCCGACGCCGGCGTGGAGCAGGTGCGGGAGTGGATCGGCCGCAGCGACGAGCACTCGGGGCTGATCCCGGAGTGAGGGTCGTCGTCTGCACCGACCGCATCGGGGCCCTCGCGTCAGCCGACGCGGGGGCCGCGCTCGGTCGTGCCTTCGTCGCCGCCCGTCCGGGCACGCAGGTGGCCGTCGTGCCGATCGCGTCCGGCGGGCCCGACCTGGCGCTCGCGCTGGCCGCGCTGGGCGACGCGTCGCCCGTCGTGCGCGACCCCGGCGCCGCCCACGGCCACGTCCACCACGACCACGTCCACGGCGACGAGGAGCCGACCGGCGTCGACCCGCACTCCACCTCGGTGGGGGTGGGGCGCGCGCTGGCCGAGGCGCTGGCGTCCGGGCCGGAGCGGGTGGTGGTCGACCTGACCGGGCTGGTCACCCACGACGGCGGGGCCGGCATCCTCGCCGCGCTGGGCGCGGCGGCCGACGTGCCGCTGGACGCCGGGGCGGGTGCCTTGGGCGGCCTCACCACCCTCGACCTCGCGCCCGCCCGCGCGCGCGTGGGAGGGACGGAGCTCGTCGCGGTCGTCGACCCGTCCGAGCTGCAGGACATGCTGCTCGGCCTGCGCGGGCTCACCTCCCGCCGCGGTCGCGCCGCCGGGACGGACCCGGCCCTCATGCTGGCCACCGACGCCGCCCTCGGCACCCTCGCGGGCGCGCTCGGCCAACCGGACGCCCCGGGCCTGGGCGCCGCCGGTGGTGCCGTCCTCGCCCTGACGGCGCTCGGCGCCACCGTGATGTCCGGTCCGTCGCTCTGCTCGGCGGTCGCCGGGCTGGAGCGCACGGCGTCCCTCGCCGACGTGCTGGTCACCGGGGCCGACCACGTGGACTTCGCCTCGCGTGGCGGGGACGTCGTGCCCGAGGTCGCGGCGCTGGGGGAGCGGACCATGCGCCCCGTGGTGGTGGTCGCCCGCGAGGTCGACATCTCGGGGCGCGAACTGCGCACCTTCGGCGTGGAGGTGGCCTACCCCGTGGGTGGCCCCGAGGACCTCGATGGGCCCGAGCTCACGCGGCGCGTGGCCGGGGTCGCCGCGAGCTGGACCTGGTGAGCTTGCCACGTGACCTAGACTGGTCGGGTCCGCCGCCGGAATACGGGGCGCCCCGCCGGGCGTTGAACCGGCACACAAGACTTCACCCGGAGGAACTCCCATGAGCGTTGACACCCAGACCGAGGCCCTGGCCGACGGCATCATCCTGACCGAGGGCGCGGCCAAGAAGGTCTCCGACCTCGCGGCCAGCGAGGGCGAGGAGGGCCTGGCCCTGCGCATCTCCGTGGCCCCCGGCGGCTGCTCGGGCCTGCGCTACCAGCTGGCCCTCGACGACCGCGAGCTCGACGGCGACGTCGAGAAGGAGTGGTACGGCGTCAAGGTCGTCACCGACCGCATGAGCGCCCCCTACCTGGCCGGCGCCACGATCGACTTCGTGGACACCATCCAGCAGCAGGGCTTCACCATCGACAACCCGAACGCCGGTGGCTCCTGCGCCTGTGGGGACAGCTTCCACTGATCGGTGCCGTGACCCTCAGGTCACGGTTGGGACACGTTCGTCCCACGCTTCGACATCCCGTCGCTTCGCAAGAGGCGACGGGATGCTTGTTTGGGTTAGTCTGACGCCGAGCATCGACAGCTCGACCGGGTGCTGCCCTCACGTGGCGCCCGGTCGGACAAGCATCGGAAGGGTGTGACGTGGCTTCGTACCGAACGTCCAGGGCCGCACGACGCATCGCTGGTGCCACCGCCGCCATCGTGGGCGCCGTGGCACTCAGTGGTTGTACCCAGGCAACCATGGAGCAGTGGGGCAGGTGGGGCCTGCCAGAGGCGGCCAGTGACCGCGCCCCCTTCATCGGGAACCTCTGGAACGGTGCGTGGATCGCCTCGATGGTGATCGGCGTCATCGTGTGGGCCCTCATCGGGTGGGCGGTCTTCCGCTACCGCCGCCGCAGCGATGACGAGGTGCCCCGCCAGATCAAGTACAACCTCCCGATGGAGATCATGTACACGCTGGTGCCGTTCCTGATCATCGGCGTGCTGTTCTTCTTCACCGTCCAGGCCCAGAACGGCGTCCTGGCCAAGGAGAGCGACGACGCGGTCCACAAGGTCGACGTCATCGGCCAGAAGTGGTCGTGGAGCTTCAGCTACAAGGAGGCGGACAACCCCGCCGTCGGCGTCGACGCGCACACCGTCGGCACCCTGGAGGAGATCCCGACGCTGGTCATGCCGCTCAACGAGCCGGTGCGCTTCAAGCTCGACTCCGCTGACGTCATCCACTCGTTCTGGATCCCCGACTTCTACTTCAAGCTCGACGTGATCCCGGGTCGCACCAACTCGTTCGACGTCACCGCGACCAAGGAGGGCACGTTCCTCGGCAAGTGCGCCGAGCTCTGCGGCACCTACCACGCGGCCATGGTGTTCTACGTCGAGGTCGTGCCCGTCGAGGAGTACAACGCGCGGATCAAGGAGCTGGCCGAGACCGGTCAGGACACCGCGCCGATCATTCCGCAGTTCCCCCAGACCGGGCCGAAGACGGAGGGCTGATCCCATGACCACCACTGCACGCGTTGACGCGACCGCCGTCCGCCCGGCCCGCAAGGAGAACCTGGGCGCGATCTTCTGGTCGTGGATGACCACGACCGACCACAAGGTCATCGCCAAGCTGTACATCTGGACGGCGCTGTTCTTCTTCGCCTTCGGTGGCCTGCTCGCGCTGGCCATCCGTGCCGAGCTGGCGTTCCCGGGTCTGCAGTACCTGTACTACGAGACCTTCAACCAGTTCTTCACCATGCACGGCACGATCATGCTGCTGATGTTCGCGACGCCGATGTTCGCCGCGTTCGCCAACGCACTCATGCCGCTGCACATCGGCGCCCCCGACGTGTCGTTCCCGCGCCTGAACATGTTCAGCTACTGGCTGTACGTCGGCGGCTCGGTGCTCGCCTGCGCCGGCTTCCTCAGCCCCGACGGCGCCGCCTCCTTCGGGTGGTTCGCGTACGTCCCGCTGTCGGACGCCGTGCACTCCCCGGGTGTCGGTGGCGACCTGTGGCTGGTCGGCCTCTACCTGCTGGGCCTGTCCTCGATCCTGGGTGCCGTGAACTTCATCACGACCATCGTGACGATGCGCGCCCCCGGCATGACGATGTTCCGCATGTCGATGTTCACCTGGAACATCCTCGTCACGTCCATCCTGATCCTGGTCGTCTTCCCGGTGCTGGCCGCCGGCCTGCTGGTGCTGCTGTCCGACCGCGTGCTCGGCACCCACATCCTCGACGCCGCCACCGGTGGCGCCATGCTGTGGCAGCACCTGTTCTGGTTCTTCGGCCACCCCGAGGTCTACGTCCTCGCGCTGCCGTTCTTCGGCATCATCACCGAGATCATCCCCGTGTTCAGCCGCAAGCCGATCTTCGGCTACATCGGCCTGGTCGGCGCCACGCTGGCCATCGGTGCCCTGTCCATCTCGGTGTGGGCGCACCACATGTACGTGACCGGCGCGGTCAACCTGCCGTTCTTCTCGTTCATGACCTTCATGATCGCCGTCCCGACGGGCGTGAAGTTCTTCAACTGGATCGGCACGATGTGGAACGGCTCGGTCAGGCTCGACAGCCCGATGCTGTGGGCCGTCGGCTTCCTGACCACGTTCCTCTTCGGTGGCCTGACGGGCGTCATCCTCGCCTCCCCGCCGCTGGACTTCCAGGTGTCCGACACCTACTTCGTGGTCGCGCACTTCCACTACGTGCTGTTCGGCACCGTCGTGTTCTCGATGTTCGCCGGCTTCTACTTCTGGTGGCCGAAGTGGTACGGCTACATGCTGGACGAGAAGCTCGCCAAGCTGCACTTCTGGCTCGTGTTCGCCGGCTTCCACCTGACCTTCCTCGTGCAGCACTGGCTGGGCATCGAGGGCATGCAGCGTCGTATCGCCGACTACCTCCCGGGTGAGGACTTCACCTTCCTCAACCAGGTCTCGACCGTCGGTTCGTTCCTGCTGGGCATCTCGATGCTGCCGTTCCTGTGGAACGTCTACAAGAGCCACAAGAACGCCCCGCGCGTGACGGTGGACGACCCGTGGGGCTGGGGACGCTCGCTGGAGTGGGCGACCTCCTGCCCGCCGCCGCGGCACAACTTCACCAAGCTGCCGCGCATCCGCAGCGAGGCTCCCGCCTTCGACCTGCACCACCCTGAGATCTCCGGCATGGGCCCGCACCCGGTCAACCCGCTGCAGGAGGCCATCGTCGCCGAGGAGTCCGAGGCCAACGAGGAGAACGCCCGATGAAGACCGAAGCGAAGCTCTTCCTGTTCCTGGTCATCTTCTTCGCGATCGTGGCACCGGTGTACGCCTTCATGACGTGGGACTCGGTGGCCGGTCACCCCGAGCCGATCGGCACGACGGTCCTGATCCTGACGCTCCTGTTCTCGGCGATGGTCTGGGGCCTGCTCTTCCTGACCGGCCGCTCCACGGGGCCCCGCCCCGAGGACCGCGCCGACAGCGAGATCATCGAGGGCGCCGGTGCGCTGGGCTTCTTCCCGCCCACCTCGATCGTCCCCTTCTGGTCGACCGTGGCCATCATGGTCATCCTGCTGGGCCCGGTGTTCGGCTGGTGGCTGACCCTGCTGGGCATCGGCATCGGCATCTGGGTCGTCTGCGGCTGGGCGTACGAGTTCTACGTCGGCGACTACAAGCACTGAGCCACCCGGCTCGCAAGACGCCTCAGGCGGCCCTCAGGGGCCGCCTGAGGCGTTTCTGTGTGGAACCGGGCCGGAAGGTCGACACTCACCCTCCCGACGCCTGAGGGGCCGAATCTGGCCTCTGGCGTGTCAGGAGGGTGAGTGTCGAGACGGGTCGGGTCGGGCGGGGGTCACCAACTGCTGTGCAGCGGGCGCCCCTCCTCGTAGCCAGAGCGGCTCTGGACGCCGATCGTGGCCCGGGCGTGGAAGTCCGGCAGCGTGCGGGCCCCGGCGTAGGTGCACGAGGAGCGCACGCCCGAGGTGATGAAGTCGATCAGGTCCTCCACGCCGGGGCGGGCCGGGTCGAGGTACATGCGCGAGCTGGAGATGCCCTCCTCGAACAGGCCCGCGCGGGCGCGCTCGAAGAACGACTGCTGCTGCGTGCGGGCGCGCACGGCGCGCGCGGACGCCATGCCGAACGACTCCTTGTAGGCCCGGCCGTTGGGGTCGTGCAGCAGGGGGCCGGTGGACTCGTGCGTGCCGGCGAACCAGGAGCCGATCATGACCGCCCCGGCCCCGGCCGCGAGGGCGAGCGCGACGTCGCGGGGGTGGCGGACGCCGCCGTCGGCCCAGATGGCCTTGCCCACGTCGGCGGCCGCCTCGGCACAGTCCATGACGGCCGAGAACTGCGGACGCCCCACGCCGGTCTGCATGCGGGTGGTGCACATGGCGCCGGGCCCGACCCCGACCTTCACGATGTCGGCGCCGGCCTCGATCAGGTCCAGCGTCCCCTCGCCCGTGACGACGTTGCCGCCGACCAGCGGCACCCGGACGCCGGTGGCCGCCTGGTGCGCGTCCCGGATCTCCCGGACCGCCACGATGGTCTCGAGCATGCGGTCCTGGTGGCCGTGCGCGGTGTCCATGACCAGCACGTCGGCGCCCTGCTCGAGCAGGAGCCGCGCCCGGTCCGCCGCCTCGCGGGAGATGCCGACCGCCGCGCCGATGGCGAGCCGGCCCTGGGCGTCGGTGGCGGGGGAGTAGATCGCCGACCGCATGGCGCCCTTGGTGGTGAGCACGCCGACCAGGTCGCCCGCCTCGTCGACGGCGATGGCGATCTTGCGGCGGGTCTCGGTGAGCGTGTCGAACACCTCGCCCGGGGTGGCCGTCGCCGGCACCAGCGTGAGGTCGGTCGTCATCACCTCGTGCACCGGCACGAACCGGTCGACGCCCGACGCCTCCGAGACCGACACCAGGCCGACCGGACGCCGACCCTCGAGCACCACCGCGACGCCGTGGGCGCGCTTGGCCACGAGGGGCAGCGCGTCGGCCACGATCGTGTCGGGTGTGATCGTGATCGGGGTGTCGAAGACCGGGTGGCCGCCCTTCACGCGCGCGATGGCCGTGGAGGCCGCGGCGCGGGACAGGTCCTGGGGGATGATCGCGATCGCCCCGCGGCGCGCGACCGTCTCGGCCATGCGGCGGCCGGAGATCGCGGTCATGTTCGCCACCACCAGCGGGGTGGGCAGGGACAGGCCGTCGGTGGAGGTGAGGTCGACGTCCATGCGGGAGCGGACCGACGAACGCGTCGGCGACATGAAGACGTCGTCGTAGGTCAGGTCGAACTCGGGCTTGCCAGTGGTGAAACGCACCGCGCCATGCTACCGACGCCACACCCACGGCGTGGTGGTGCCCACCGCGACGAGGCCCGCCCGCTCCAGGATCGGCCGGGAGGTCGGCAGGCAGTCGCTGTGCAGCAGCCGGACGCCGTGGGCCCGGGCATACCGCGCGCGGGCGGCCGTGAGTGCCCGGTAGACGCCCCGATGCCGCCACGCGGGGTCCACGGCCCCTCCCCAGAGCCCGGCGAAGGGGGTCCCGGGCACGACCTCCAGCCGTCCGGTCCCGACGAGGACGCCGTCGGCCTCGGCCAGCCACAGCGTGGTGTCCCCGTCGGCACCCGCGCGCCGGACCGTGACCGGCCCCGCGGACTCGCCGAGGGCGAGGTCGACGGGCCCGACCATGAGGGTCTCCTCCGGGCCGGGCACCAGGCCGTGCGCGCGCAGCAGGGGAGCGAGCCCGGGCAGGTCGTGGCCCCTGGTCTTCCACTCGAACTCGACCACGTCGGTGGCCGCGAAGTGGGCGATCGTGCGGGCCACCAGGGCAGGCAGGTCGGCCCCTGGCGCCAGGGGCCGATGGGTGACGAAGCCGGTGTCGCTGAAGCGCCCGCGGTAGAGGGGGCCGTCGGTGGCGACGTCCGTTGCCCCGGCGAGCTCGACCGGCCCGCGCAGGTGCTCGTCGTAGGCACCCAAGAGGGTGGCGGCGTCCTGTCCCACGGGGGTCAGGCTAGTGGGCCCGGAACGGCGAAGGGCCCCCTCCCGTGGGAGGGGGCCCTTCGTGGTCAGGCCACTCAGTGGATCTGCTTGGGCTCGTCCTCGTGGTGGTGGGAGGCGGCGATCTCGTCACGCGTGGGCTTGACGATGTCGTCACCGGTGTACCAGGCGGACAGGCGGGCGCGGAGGCCGCTGACCTTGTTCGGGTCGCTGGTCTTGACGCCGTGCTCGTCGTGGGACGGGGTCTCCTCCAGCGGCGGGTACTGCCGGTGCTGGGTGAGCGTGAACGCCTCGTCGTCGGAGATCGGCACGTGCGGCTCGGAGTAGCCGCCGGCCGGGCTCCGGACGATGATGCCGGACTCGGACCCGTGGAGGACGCGCTCACGGTCGGCGCGCTGCAGCGACAGGCACAGGCGCTTGGTGATGATGAACGCGATCACGGGGCCGACGAAGACCGCAACGCGGAGGAAGTAGGTCACGGCATTCAGCGAGACGTTGAACTGCGTCGCGATGATGTCGTTGCCACCGCCAGCCCACATGAGGCCGTAGAAGGTCATGCCGGCCACGCCGAGCGCGGTGCGCGTGGGCGCGTTGCGCGGGCGGTCGAGGATGTGGTGCGGGCGCTTGTCGCCGGTCAGCCACGCCTCGACGAAGGGCCACACCGCGAGGGCGGTGTAGAAGATGCCCATCAGGACGGCGAACGGCAGGAAGATGTTCCAGGACCACGTGGTGCCCCCCCAGTGCGACTCCCAGCCCGGCATGATGCGGACCGCGCCCTCGACCCAGCCCATGTACCAGTCGGGCTGCGAGCCGGCGGTGACCTGGGCGGGGTTGTACGGGCCGTAGAGCCAGACCTGGTTGATCGACATCGTGGCGCCCATGAGGACCAGCACGCCGAACACGATGAAGAAGAAGCCGCCGGCCTTGGCCATGTAGACGGGGAACAGCGGGTAGCCGACCACGTTGTTCTCGGTGCGGCCGGGGCCGGGGAACTGGGTGTGCTTGTGGTACACGACCAGCGCCATGTGCGCCGAGATCAGGCCGAGGAGGATCGCCGGCAGCAGCAGGATGTGCGCCATGTAGAAGCGGGCGATGATCATGTCGCCGGGGTACTCGCCACCGAAGACGAAGAACTCGATCCAGGTGCCCACCAGCGGGATGGAGCGGATCGCGCCGTCGGTGAACCGGAGGCCGGTGCCGGACAGCAGGTCGTCGGGCAGGGAGTAACCGGTCATGCCGGCGATCATGCCGAGGCTGAGCAGGACGACACCGATGAGCCAGTTGAGCTCACGCGGCTTGCGGAACGCACCGGTGAAGAACACGCGGAGCATGTGCGCGGTCATGGCGGCCATGAAGAGGATGGCGCCCCAGTGGTGGATCTGGCGGACCAGCATGCCACCGCGGACGTCGAAGCTGATCTGCAGCGTCGACTCGAACGCCTGGCTCATGTGCAGGCCGCGCATGAGCTCGTAGCTGCCCTGGTACTCGATCTCGGCCATCGACGGACGGAACCAGATCGTCAGGAAGATGCCCGTGAGCAGCAGGACGATGAAGCTGTACAGGGCGATCTCGCCCAGCAGGAACGACCAGTGGTCGGGGAAGACCTTGCGCAGCGCGGCCTTGCCGAGCTTGGCCAGGCCGATGCGCTCGTCGAGCCACGTGGCCGGGGCGGGCATGGTCTTGAGGGCGCCACCCTGGTCGGGGGTACGGGTCTGGAGGACCTCGCCCTCCGCTGCGATGCCAGTGGGCTTGGCCATCACTCGTCACCGTCCTTGTAGTCGTTGCGCGAGTCGCGCTCGAAGTAGCTGGGGCCGACCGGCACCGTGAAGTCGCTCTGGGCGACGAGGTAACCCTCGGCGTCCACCTTCAGCGGCAGCTGGGGCAACGCGCGGGCGGCGGGGCCGAAGACCACGACGCCGGAGTTGCCCAGGTCGAACGTCGACTGGTGGCAGGGGCACAGCAGGTGGTGCGTCTGCTGCTCCCACAGCGAGATCGGGCAACCGACGTGGGTGCAGATCTTGCTGTAGGCCAGGATGCCGCCGACGTGCCAGTCCTTGCGGGACTCGGGGATCTTGATCGTGTTCGGGTCCATGCGGACCACGACCAGCGGCGTCTTGGACTTCATGTTCATGTAGTCCTTGCCGTGCAGGTCCCAGAGGTTCTCGGGCTCGGCGTTGACCAGCTGGCCGATCTCGATGTCGGAGGCCTTCAGGGGCAGGCGGTTGGCGTCGTTGACGACGCGGACGCCGTCGGCCCAGACGGTCTTCTCGATGGTCTCGCGGCGGACGGCCGCGGTCGGCCAGGGACCGAGGTCGGCCAGCGTCACCAGCGCCGGCACGGCGAGGATGCCGAGCGCGCCGCCGAGCGAGGTGACCAGCAGGCCACGGCGATGGACGCCCGCGTCGGCGATGCCCGCGTTGAGCTTCTCGACGAACGCGTCCTTCTCTTCGTCGGTGGACGCGGCGGCGTGCCGTTCCTCCGCGATCTCGGTGTCGTTCATCAACTGGCGCGACCAGTGGATGGCGCCGACACCGATGAGCAGGACGGCGAGGCCGCCCGTGAGGCCGAGCAGCAAGGTGTGCACGTGCCAGTTGACGCCCAGGAGGTTGGCCGTCGCGTGGCGCGGGACCGCGAAGTAGATCACCACGAAGGCGATCGCCAGCAGCGGGACCAGCCCGAAGATGCCCACGACCTGCTTGTAGGCGCGGTCGGCGGCCTTCGCGTCGACGTCGGTGTAACGCTCGGCGTGGTGCTCGATGCCCGGGTTGGGGATCGGGTGCAGCAGGGCGTCGTCCTCGGTCGTGGCGAGGGAAGTGGAGTGTTCAGGCGTCATTTCGCGCGTGCTCCCGTCGAAGCGATCCAGGTGGCGATCAGGCAGAGGCCGCCGATGCCGATGACCCAGCCGGCGAAGCCCTCGGTCACCGGGCCGAGGCCGCCGAGCGAGAAGCCGGAGGACGGCTGCTCCTCGATGCCCTTGAGGTAGCCGATGATGGCGGCGACGTCCTCGTCGGGGATGGCCCCGGCGGAGAAGACCGGCATCTGCTGGGGGCCGGTGCGCATGGCCTCGTAGATGTGAAGCGGCTCGACGCCGTGCAGTGCGGGGGCGTACTTGCCGTTGGGCAGGGCGCCGCCGTTGGCCGCGGCTTGGTGGCAGGCCGAGCAGTTGGTGCGGAAGAGCTCGCCGCCCCTGGCGATGTCCTCATCGGTCAGCGCGCTGTAGTCGTACGCCGAGCTGTTGGGGATGTCGGGGCCGGGGCCGAGGGTGTGCACGTAGCGGGCGATGTTGTTGATCTCCTCGGCGGTGTACTGCACCACCTTGCGGGGAGCCTGCGCACCGGGCTTCGCCATCGGCATGCGGTTCGTCGCCATTTGGAACTCGACCGCGGCGGCGCCGACGCCGACCAGGGACGGACCCTGGGTGGTGCCTTCACCGTTGAGGCCGTGGCACGAGGAGCACGTCACCTGGAACAGTGCCTTGCCCTCGGCGACCTGGGCGGACATGCCCGTGTCGGCGGCCACTTGGGTGGCGGGGGAGAGGGCGGCGTACAGCGCTCCCATGAGGAAGAGCGCGAGCACCAGCGAGAGGGGACGTGCCGCCCTGTGCCGCCTTCTGGAGGATCCGAGTCGCATCGATGCGCCTTTCGAAGTCGGGGACAGGTCAGCGGATGAGGTAGATCACCGCGAAGAGGATGATCCACACGATGTCGACGAAGTGCCAGTAGTACGACGTCACGATCGCGTGGACCCGCTGCTCATGGGTGAACGTGCGTGCCAGGTAGGTGCGCCCGATCATGAGCAGGAAGGCGATGAGGCCACCGAGCACGTGCAGGCCGTGGAAGCCGGTGGCGAGGTAGAACGCCGAGGTGTAGGCGTTGGTCTGGAGCACGAAGCCCTCGGAGGTCAGGAGGAAGTACTCGTAGGCCTGGCCGCCGATGAAGAAGGCTCCCATGATGAAGGTGAGGATGTACCACTCGCGCATGCCCCACGACGCCGGGTTGAGGATGCTGCCGGTGCGGGAGACGTAGCCCTTCTCCGCACGGAACACGCCGATCTGGCAGGTGATGGAGCTCAGCACCAGGATCGTCGTGTTGATCAGCGAGAACCACGGCAGGTTGATGCCGAACCAGTCCTGCATGAAGTGGGACGTGCCCCACTCCCACATCGTCGGCTCACCGGCCACCGCCATGGCGGTGGTGTGGTTGCGGAGGTTGAAGTACGCCGCGAACAACGCTGCGAAGAACATGAGTTCGCTGGCAAGCCAGATCACCGTGCCGACGGCCAGCATGTCCGGCTTGCCCTTGACGCCGTGGAGGCGTGCAGGGGCAATCGGGTGGATGGCACCGTGAGGGATGACCGGGACCGCGCTCGACTTCGATGTATTCGCCACGGGCGTCATTATTACCGGGGAACCTTCTCCGGGTCACGTCGGCCCGAGCCCCGGTGCACAAAAGGTGTCCGTTCGTTACCTGCCCGTGACCGTTTCGCGTCGGGATGGGCTGCCGTGCGCGTGTCCCGCACCGGGGCTACGATGACGGGACCGACCTTCTACAAGTGAGGACCCGATGAGCGAAGTCGCACCCGCCGGCAAGGCGACCATCCTGGTCTACTCCGACGACAGGAGCACGCGCGGCCAGGTGCGCGTGGCGTTGGGCCGCCGTGTCGCGGCCGACCTGCCCGAGATCGAGGTCGTCGAGTGCGCGACCCACCAGGCCGTCAGCCGGACGCTGGCCGCCGGTGGCATCGACCTGGTCATCATGGACGGCGAGGCCGTCCCGGCCGGCGGCATCGGCCTGTGCCGCCAGGTGAAGGACGAGGTCGCCAACTGCCCGCCCGTCGTGCTGCTGGTCGCCCGCGTCGCCGACGCGTGGCTCGCCACATGGTCGAGGGCGGAGGCCGTGGTCCCGTACCCGATCGACCCCGTGCGCCTGCCCACCTCGGTCGCCGACGTCCTGCGCACCCGTCTGGCCAGCGAGGCGAACGCCCGGTGACCCGGACCTGGCCCGACCTGCTCACCTCCCTCGTCACCGGTCAGGACCTCGATCGCGACGGCACGTCGTGGGCCATGGGCGAGATCCTGTCCGGTGCCGCGACGCCGGTGCAGGTCGCCGGGTTCATGGTCGCCCTCCAGGCGAAGGGCGCGACCCCCGACGAACTCAACGGACTGGTGTCGGCCATGCTCGCCAACGCCCGGCCGATCAGCCTCCCGAGCCGTGAGGCCGTCGACATCGTCGGCACCGGCGGCGACCGCGCCAACACCGTCAACGTCTCGACCATGGCCGCGCTGGTCGCCACCGCCGCCGGGGCGAAGGTCGTCAAGCACGGCAACCGCGCCGCCTCGTCGGCCTGCGGCACCGCCGACTGCCTCGAGGAACTGGGCGTCGTCCTCGACCTCGACCCCGCGGTCCAGGGGCGCGTGTTCGACGAGGCCGGCATCGTGTTCCTCTTCGCCTCCCACTACCACCCGTCCCTGCGGCACGCCGCCGTCCCCCGGCGCGAGCTGGGGATCCGGACGACCTTCAACTTCCTCGGCCCGCTGGCCAACCCGGCCCGCCCCCTGGCCCAGGCCATCGGGGTCGCCGACCTGCAGATGGCCGAGCTCGTCGCCTCGGTGCTCGCCGACCGCGGCAACCGCGGGCTGGTGTTCCACGGCGGCGACGGGCTGGACGAGCTGACGACCACCACCACGAGCGACGTGTGGGTGGTCGGCGGTGGTCGCGTGGTCAGGACCACGCTCGACCCGCTCGACCTCGGCATCCCGCGCACCACCAAGGACTCGCTCGTCGGCGGGGGGCCGCCCCACAACGCGCAGGTCGTCCGCGACACCTTCGCCGGGCAGCCCGGCCCTGTCCGCGACATCGTGCTGCTCAACGCCGCCGCCGCGATCCTCGCCTTCGAGGGCCCCGACCCGGACGCCGACCTCGCCGGCCAGCTGGTCGGGCCCCTGGAGCGGGCCGCCGCCGCTGTGGACAGCGGTGCCGCGACCGCGGTGCTCGAGCGCTGGGTCGCCCTGACCCGCGACCTGGCCGCCTGACCCCGCCGGGGTCACCCGGCGACGGCGCGGAGGGCCAGGGCCAGGAACGGTCCGGCCAGCAGGCCCGGCCCGTAGGGGAAGGCCCCGCGGCCGCCCGCCAGACGGTGCACGACGCCGACCAGCGCGCTCGCGGCGGTGCCGAGCACGAGCGAGGTGACCACCAGCTCCACCGAGTGGAGGGCCGTCACCGCGCCGATGTTCGCGGCCAGCCGGACGTCCCCGTAGCCGAACGCGCCGGTCAACCTCCACAGCAGGTGGAACAGCCCGCCCAGGCAGGCGGCGCCGACAGCCGAGGCGAGCAGGGGCGTCCACGCGTCGGCGGAGACGGCCACCACCCCGGCGCCCATCGCCGCCACGGCCCAGCCCGCGCGGGCGAGCGGCAGGGGCAGCCAGGTGGTGCGGGCGTCGATCCCGACGGCGACCACTCCCACGGTGCACAGGGACGCCCAGGCGAGCCAGTGCGGCCACGGCAGGACCGCCGTCGCCAGCAGGCCGGCGGCCAGCGCCACCGCCCCCACCGTGAGGACGAAGGCGGGGGTCGCCAGGTCGGCGTACGGGGGCTTGCCGTCCGCGTCCTCGGCCCGCGGCTCGGGCAGGGCGCGCAGGACCGGGACGGTCAGGACGACCGTGAGCAGGGCGCCGGCGAGCGCCGTGGCGGGGGTGGGCCAGAGCACCGGGCCAGCCTAGGCGGCGCGCGTCGCTCGCCGCAGGAACGCCCGGTCGGCGGTCTCGGCGGCGACGCGGGCGCGCAGGGCGATGTCGGCGGGCACGCTCGCGGGCGTGCCGTCGGCCAGCCGGGCGACCAGGTCGGGCGAGCAGGCCAGCACCCGCGCGACCCGGGTGACGGGAACCCCGCGGGCCACGAGTTCGGCCACGCGGTTGCTGGCCGGGCCCGCGGCCACCCACACGCTGCGGAGCCGGGACAGCTCGACGGGGTCGATCGCCAGCAGGCGCTGGGCCAGCGCCCGCGGCAGCTTGCGCAGGCGCCGCGTGCCGGGCACGCCCACCAGGCGCTCGGCCGCGCGCAGCGGCACGTGGGCGTGCGCGGCGACCATCGCCCAGGGCACGCCGCTCGACGCGGACAGGTGGAGCAGGTGGGCGGCGAAGGGTGCGGCGTCGACCCACAGCGACGGGTCGACCGGGGTGACGGGACGGGACATGGGGCCTCCTGGGGGGAACTGCTACCCAGAAGGCCCGCGCGTGCGCCCGATTGTGAGCGGCCGGCGGGGACGAGATCCCGGAGACGACGAACGGGGCGCGACCGTGGTGGTCGCGCCCCGTCCGGGTCGGGTGGTGCGGGTGCCTCAGCGCTGGGCCTTGGTGAAGCCGGCCGCCTCGGCGGCCTCCTCACTGTTGAACCAGACGTCGGCGATCGTGCGCTCGTACCCGGCGTTCCCCTTGACGTGGAACTTCATCGAGCGCTCGTTGCCCTTGATGACGAAGCCCTCCGGCGGCTCGGACCCGACATAGGACCCGTCCCCGTGAGGGCTAGGAACGAAAGGGTCAGCATCGCCCTCCGCGGCCTTCTCGACGTCGTCGGCGTCGTCGGCGTCGGCCGCGACCGGCTCGTCGCTGGGCAGCGGCTGGCCGCCGTCCTCGATCCACTGCTCGGCGGCGTCGACCTCGGTCTCCTCGTCGGCGGCGGCGGTGGCCAGGTCGTCGACGATCTTCTGCGGGGTCGTGGGGACGTACGGCTGGCTCGGCTCGTGGGCCTGCCACCCGGAGTCGTCGGGGGCCAGGAACTTCTTGATCGCGAAGGCGATCACGGCGAGCAGGCCACCGGCCAGGAGGACCTGACCGACCGTGGACCAGGCGGACTTCTTCTTCGCCGGGGCCGGCACCTGCGGCAGGTCGACCTTGGCGATGTCGTCGGCCGCGCTGTGCAGCATGTCGCTCAGCGCCGGCAGGAAGCCGTACTGGACCTTGCTGCGCGCGCCGTCGAGCTTCGGGGCGAAGCGGGCGTAGGCGTCGTCGACAGCGGGGGTGACGCGGTCCAGGACCTCGTCGAGCTTGGGCTGGACGGCGTCCATGGCGTCGGCCGCGATGCGGGCGCCCTTCTTCTTGACGTCCTTGGCGAGCGGACCGATGCGGTCGCTGGCCTCCCTGTAGGCGTCCTGGGCGCGCGGGGCCAGGTACTCCTGGGCCTGCTGCAGGTAGGCGCTCGCCTGGGCGAGGGCCTCCTTGCCGAGGTCGGTCGCGGCGTGGGTGGTGTCACCGACGGCGCGTTCGAACTGCTTCCGGTTCACGGTTTCCTCCGTAACGGTTGGGTTGTTCGCGTGATCGCGTGCGTCCACCGTACCCAAGGGACCCTCACCGCAACAGGACGAACGACGGGTAACCTTGGCCGGGCATGTGCGCTCTTCTGCGCTCCATCGATCGAAAGGAAGCACCGTGGCCCAGCAGGCGACGCTTCACACCAACCACGGCGACATCGTCATCAACCTGTTCCCGGAGCAGGCGCCGAAGACCGTCGAGAACTTCGTCGGCCTGGCGACCGGCACCAAGGAGTACCGCCACCCCGAGACGGGCGCGGCCACCACGGGCAACTTCTACGACGGCCTGACGTTCCACCGCATCATCGACGGCTTCATGATCCAGGGTGGCTGCCCGCTGGGCACCGGCACCGGTGGCCCCGGCTACCGCTTCGGTGACGAGTTCCACCCCGACCTGGCCTTCAACAAGCCCTACCTGCTGGCCATGGCGAACGCCGGCCCCGGCACGAACGGCTCGCAGTTCTTCATCACGGTCACCCAGACCCCGCACCTGAACTTCCGCCACACGATCTTCGGCGAGGTGGCCGACCAGGCCAGCCGCGACGTCGTGGACGCGATCGCCAAGGTCCGCACCGGCCGTGGCGACCGCCCGGTCGACCCGGTCGTGATGGAGTCGGTCGAGGTCACCGAGGGCTGATCCACCCGGCGCCCGCGCCGACACCACTCTCCTGACACCGGGGACGCGTCACGTCGCGTCCCCGGTGTCAGTTTCTGCCCATGGGGTGTCAGTCGCCCAGGGAGAAGGCGGCCTCGAGGTCGTGGGTCGAGTACGCCCGGAATGCCAGGTGGGTCTGGGTGCCGGTGACGCCCAGGACCTTGTTGATCCGCCCCGTCACGACGTCGGCGATCGCCTCGACGTCGCGGGTGCGCACCACCGCGATCAGGTCGACGTCGCCGGTCACCGAGTAGACCTCGGTGACGCTGTCCAGCGCGGCGACCTCCTCGGCCACCTCGCTCACCTGGTCGACGGCCGTGGTGATGAAGACGATGGCGGTGTTCATGGGGCCACACTAGCGAGTGCGTGCCGGGGCAGGTCCTCGATGCGGATCGACCCGTGCAGCGGCCAGGCCCAGTCGCCCTGCACCTCCATGATCCGGACGCCGGGGCTCTCCAGCCACGCGGCGATCCGTTCCGCCTCCTCCACCGTCCCTGCCGGCTGGCCCGGCAGCGGGGCGGGGACGTGCTCGGCCGCGCGCACGGCGTCCCGCGCGACCGCCTGGGGCACCTCGCCGGGCCGCGCCAGGGCGGCCGCCGCGAGCCGTGCGTGGCGGACGACGTGGATCTCCCACCCCTCGTCGGACCGCCTGGCCGCCACGAGCTCGGGGCAGGCTGCCAGCGCCTCGATGCGCCGCGCCCGGGTCGAGGCCCGGACGAACGACTCGAGCCGTGCGGTCAGGCGCTGGGCCTCCTCGAACCGCTCCTGCGCGATCAGGGCCGCCAGCCTGGCCCGGGGCCCCGACAGCACCCCGCGCACGTCGACGGTGAGGCAGGTGCGCACCGCCTCCACCACGTCGGCGTAGGCGGCGCGGCCGGTGGTGCCGTCACAGGGGGAGAGGCACTTGCCGAGCTCGCCGAGCGCGCAGCTGCCCGACGGCCGCCGCTCCGAGAGCCGCGCGGTGCACTGTCGGATCGGGAACGCCTCGTAGACCGCCAGCATCGTCTGCTCGGCCGCCTCGCGCCGGGAGAACGGCCCGAAGTAGGTCGCGCCGTCGTCGGCGACCTGGCGGACGATCGACAGCCGCGGGAACGCCTCGTCGGTGAGCTTCAGCCACTGCTGGCGCTCGGGGAACTTCGAGCGCCGGTTGTACCGCGGAGCGTGGGCCGCGATCAGGCGCAGCTCGAGCACCTCGGCCTCGAGCGGCGTGCGGCACACGGTCGTCTCGACGCCGGTGCTGATGCGCACCATCTCCTCCATCCGCGGTCGCTTCTCGGCGGCGGTGAAGTAGCTGCGCACGCGGTTGCGCAGGTTCACGCTCTTGCCGACGTAGAGCACCTGCCGCCGGGTCACGCCGTCGCGGTCGGGCAGGTCGGCGACGAACCGGTAGACGCCGGGGGCGGCCGGGACGTCGGACGCCATCGTGCGCTTGGCGCGCCGCTCGGGGGAGACCCCACGGGTGAACTCCAGCAGGTCCTCCAGCGTGTGGACGCCGAGGTTGCCGATGCGCTCCAACAATCCGTGGAGCACGTGGACGGTGGCGCGGGCGTCGGTCAGCGCCCGGTGGTTGGGCGCCTCGGGGGAGCGGAAGTGGCGCGCGAGGGTGGCCAGCTTCACGTTGGGCACCTCGTCGCGCATCAGGACGCCGCGGGCCAGCCCCACCGTGTCGACGACCGGGAAGCCGGGCCACGCGAGCCCCTGTGCGGCGCACGCCCGCTTGAGGAAGCCCACGTCGAAGCCGGCGTTGTGCGCCACCAGCACCGCGTCGCGGGCGAACTCCAGGAACGGCGGCACGACCTGGTCCAGGCGCGGGGCGTCGGCGACCATCGCGTCGGTGATGCCGGTGAGCACCTGGATCAGGGGCGGGATGTGCGTGCAGGGGTTCACCAGCGTCTGGAACTCGCCCACCACCTCGCCACTCTGTACCCGCACCGCACCGACCTCGGTGATCGTGGCGTCGGGGCCGGCGCCGGTCGTCTCGAGGTCGACGACCACGAACGCCGTGGTCGCCAGGTGGCGGCCCAGGTCGTCGAAGCTGGGCTGCACCGGGTGGGGGACAGGGCTGGTTGTCATGGCCCCGGACCCTAGGTCCCGGCTCCGACAATTGAACGATCGGAACGCATGTGCGCATTTTGTCAGACCCGCCTGCGAGCGTGGCGGCATGGACACGCAGGTGATGGAGTACACGTCGTGCACGCGGCTCAGCGCCGACGAGCGGGCGGCGTTGGATTTGCTGGTCGGGGCCGGCCTGATGGCGCCCCCGAGGGCGGTGGGGTCACGCCGTGTGCGCGGCCGCCACCCGTTCGATGAACTGCAGGGAGGTCTTGACGATGAGGTTGGCGTCGTGATCCAGGGTCGCCACGTGGTAGCTGTTCGCCAGGCGCACCTCGGTGATGTCGTCCGAGGAGACCAGGCGCAGCACGGTGTCTGACGACGAGCCGGGCACCACGTTGTCGACCTCCGAGCGGAACAGCGCGATCGGGCAGGTGACGAGGTCCAGGCACGAGCGCACGTCGGCCCACAGCTTGTGCAGCTCGTGCACCCCGGCCACCGGCGTCATGTCGTAGGCGCCCTCGTCGACGCCCTCCTTGGCGATGTCGTTGCCGATGGAGGGGGTGGCGGGCACGAGGTACTTCAGCACGCCGGCGAACCTCGCCAGCGGGTCGACCGCGCCGAGCGCGGGGTTGACCAGCAGCAGGCCGGCGACGTCGGTGTGGTGCTGGGCCAGACGCAGGGTCAGCGAGCCGCCCATCGACAGCCCGGCCACGAAGACCGTGTCGCAGGTCTCGCGCAGGCTGCGGTACTCGGCGTCCACGGCGTCGTACCAGTCGCGCCAGCTGGTGACGTTGAGCTCCTGCCACACCGTGGCGTGCCCCGGCAGCACGGGCAGCGACACGGTGTACCCGGCCTCGGCCGTCTGCTCGGCCCAACCGCGCAGCGAGGCGGGGCTGCCGGTGAAGCCGTGGCAGAACAGGACGCCCACGGGTCCGCCGGGTGCGTGGAACGGGGCCATCTGGTCCGGGAGTGCCATGGCGTCATCGTACGGGGCCGGGCACTAGGCTGGCGCGGCAGGAGGTCAGCAATGAGTTGGTACGGGTTCTTCAAGGTGCCCTTCACGCAGTTCGTCAAGCACGGCTACAAGGCGACGATCACGGGAGCCGAGAACATCCCGGCGACGGGTCCGGTCATCCTGGCCAGCAACCACGTCTCGTACGCCGACACCTTCCTGACCCCCGCCCTCATCAAGCGCCAGGTGACGCTGCCGGTCAAGGCCGAGGCGTTCCGCCGCGACCAGGGCTTCACGTGGTCGGTCATCGCATGGTTCCTCAGGGCCGTCGGCATGGTGCCGCTCGACCGCAGCGGAGGGCGCGCCGCGCTCGACGGGCTCGGCCCGGTCATCGAGGCCCTCGAGCAGGGCCGCGTGGTCGGCATCTACCCCGAGGGCACCCGCTCGCCCGACGGCCGCCTCTACCAGGGCAAGACCGGCGTGGCACGCCTCGCGCTGTCCACGGGGGCACCCGTGGTCCCGGTCGGCATCCTGGACGCCGACATCGCCGGCACGAAGTTCGGCATCCCGTGGGTCGAGCGCCCCCGCATCATCGTCGGCGAGCCCCTCGACTTCTCGGTCTGGAAGGGCATGCAGGACGACCGGGCGATGGGCCGCTGGGTGACCGACGAGGTCATGGCCGCCATCCAGAAGCTGACCGGCCAGACCTACGTGCAGGCCTACGCCGCCTCGGTGAAGTCGGGGTCGATGGACGCCGCCGAGGCGGACCGCCGCGTCCGGGAGCGCCCGGGTGGTGGGCCCCCGCCGAAGGAGCCCACGGGCGGACTATCCTGACCCGGTGTCGACGACGATCCCTGCCCTGACCGAACTCCACGCGCGCGGTGCGGCCCAGCAGCCGACCTATCCCGACGCCGCGGAACTCGCGACGGTCGTGTCCGAGCTGCGCCAGCGCCCGCCGTTGGTCTTCGCGGGTGAGGCCGACGCCCTCAAGTCCCGCATCGCCGACGTCGCCGCCGGCCGCGCGTTCATGCTCCAGGCGGGGGACTGCGCCGAGACGTTCGGCAACGTCACCGCGGTCAACATCCGCAACGCCCTGCGCGTGCAGCTGTCGATGGCTGTCGTCCTCCAGTACGCCGCCCAGGTGCCGGTGGTGAAGGTCGGCCGCATCGCCGGCCAGTACGCCAAGCCGCGCAGCAGCGACGACGAGACCCGCGACGGCGTGACCCTGCCGTCCTACCGCGGGGACGCCGTGAACGGCCTCGACTTCACCCCCGAGGCCCGCGCCCACGACCCCCGCCGCCTGCAGGAGGTCTACAACTCCTCGGCGGCGACGCTGAACCTGGTCCGCGCGTTCGTCAACGGCGGGTTCGCCGACCTGCGCACGGTGCACACCTGGAACACCGACTTCGTCCGCAACTCCCGGGTCGAGGCCAAGTACGAGGCCCTGTCGGAGGAGATCGAGCGCGCGATGGGCTTCATGGTCGCCTGCGGCGTGCCCGACGACGCCTTCCGGACGGTCAACTACTGGGCCTCTCACGAGGCCCTGCTGATGGAGTACGAGCACGCGCTCACCCGCATCGACTCCCGCACCGGCCTGGCCTACGGCACTTCGGGCCACCTGCTGTGGATCGGCGAGCGCACCCGCCAGCTCGACGGCGCCCACGTGGAGCTGCTCAGCAAGCTGCGCAACCCGATCGGCATCAAGCTCGGCCCGAGCGTCACGCCCGACGACGTCCGCGCCTTGGTCGAGAAGCTCGACCCCGACCTCGAGCCCGGACGCCTCACGCTCATCACCCGCATGGGGGCGGGCAAGGTCCGCGACGCGCTGCCGCCGATCGTCGAGGCCGTCGAGAACACCGGCCGCAAGGTCGCGTGGGTGTGCGACCCGATGCACGGCAACACCTACTCCACGGCCAAGGGCCACAAGACCCGCGCGTTCCCGGTGATCTGGGACGAGGTCGACGGCTTCTTCGACGTCCACGCCGAGCTGGGGACGTGGCCCGGCGGCGTCCACATCGAGCTGACCGGCAACGACGTCACCGAGTGCGTGGGCGGCGTCGACGAACTCGACGAGGACACCCTCTTCGACCGCTACGAGACCGCCTGCGACCCCCGCCTGAACCGCAACCAGGGCATCGAGCTGGCGTTCTACCTCGCCGAGCGCCTCCGCGAGGACATCCGCCGGCGCGGCTACAACCCCGTGCAGGACTTCGAGCCGCAGGAGATGTGATGATCGACCTCCGCTCCGACACGCTCACCCAGCCGTCGGAGGCGATGCGCGCGGCCATGGCCGCCGCACCGGTGGGCGACGACGTCTACGCCGAGGACCCGACGATCGGTGAGCTCGAGCAGCGCGTCGCCGAGCTGCTCGGCCACGAGGCGGGCCTGTTCTGCGCCACCGGCTCGCTGGCGAACGTGCTCGGCGTCGCGCAGCACGTGCGCCCCGGGCAGGAGGTGCTGTGCGACTCGGGCGCGCACATCGCCCGCGCCGAGATGGGCGCGCACGGGGCGCTGACCGGCGTCACCATGCGCACCTGGGTGACGCACGACGGCAGGACCGAGCCCGAGCTCGTCGAGGAGCTGCTGGCCCCCGACGCCGGCCCGTACCTGGTGTCGACCGCCTGCGTCGCGATCGAGAACACCCACAACTTCGGCGGCGGCACGGTGCAGCCCCTGGACGCCCTCACGCAGACCAGCGCGCTGTGCCGGGACGCCGGCGTCCGGCTGCACCTGGACGGCGCCCGGCTGTGGAACGCCCACGTCGCCACCGGCACCCCGCTCGCCGACTACGGCACCCTCTTCGACACGGTCAGCGTCTGCTTCAGCAAGGGGCTGGGCGCACCGGTCGGCTCGGTGCTGGTCGGATCGGCCGAGGCGATGGCGAACGCCCGCGTGCTGCGCAAGCGGCTCGGCGGGGGCTGGCGCCAGGCCGGCCTGCTCGCCGCCGGCTGCCTGTACGCGCTCGACCACCACGTCGAACGGCTGGCCGACGACCACGCAGCCGCCTCGGCGTTCGCCGCCGCGGTCACGGCCGGGTCGTCCGTGACCCTGGCCGATCCGGAGACCAACATCGTCGTCGTCCCGACCGGGTCGCTCCCGGCCACGGAGGTGGTGGCGCGGGCCGCAGCCCGCGGCGTCCGGGTGTCGACGGTGGGGGCGCGCGTGGTGCGCGCGGCGACCCACCTCGACGTCACGACCGCGCAGTGCGCCGACGCCGGGGCGATCCTCGCCGAGGTGCTTCAGGCCTGAGCGGCGGCCGCCTGCGTGGCCAGGGCCTCGTCGAGCACCGCCCGGTTGCCCGGCCGCACGACGCGCGCGACCTCGACGCCGTCGTGCAGGAACACCAGCGTCGGCCACAGCTTCACCCGGTAGGAGCGGCCCAGGGGGCGCCCCTTGCCGTCCTCGACCCGGATGCGGCGCACCTGCGGCTGCTCGGCCAGCGCCGGCTCGATGAACCGGGACGCCGCGATGCAGTAGCCGCACCAGTCCGTGCCGAACTCGACCACGACCGGCCCGGTGGTCGCGTCGACCTCGTCGCGGGTCAGCTGCTCTTCCTCGTATCCCGTAGCCATGCGCACAGCCTAGGCTGGCCGCCATGAAGATCACGCACCTCGGACACGCGGCCGTCCTCCTCGAGGTGGCGGACCGGCGGGTCCTGTTCGACCCGGGCAACTTCTCCGACCGCTGGCACGCGCTCACCGACCTCGACGCGATCGTCGTCACCCACCTGCACCCCGACCACGTCGACCCCGAGCACGTCGGCGCGCTGCTCGCGGCCAACCCCTACGCCCAGGTCTGGGTCGAGCCCGGCGTTCTGGACGCCGTGGACCTCGGCGACCGCGGCCACGGGATCGCCGAGGACGAGTCGGTCGAGCTCGGCGGCGTCCGCATCGACGCGGTCGGCGGGCTGCACGCGGTGATCCACCGCGACATCCCGCGCATCGGCAACGTCGGGCTGGTCGTCACCGCCGAGGGGGAGCCCACGTTCTTCCACCCCGGCGACTCCCTCGACACGGCGCCGGCGGGTGTCGACGTGGTCGCGGTCCCGGTGATGGGGCCGTGGGCGGCGATGAAGGAGCACATCGACTTCCTGCGTGAGCTCGGGGCGGGGCAGGGCTTCGGCATCCACGAGGCGCTGCTGTCCGAGCGCGGCTGGAAGCTGTCCCACGGCCGGTACAACGAGATGACCCCCACCACCGTCCACGACCTGCGCGCGGGCACGCCGTGGGAGCCCACCGCCTGAGGGTGGTAGGAAAGGGGGCATGACCGCACCGTCCCCGGCCGTCCTCGACTGGCTCTCCCGGCTGATCGCGATCGACACCACCAGCCGCGACAGCAACCTGCCGCTGGTCGAGGCCGTGGCCGAGCACGCGCGCTCGCTCGGCCTGGAGCCGCACCTGTTCCCGACCGCGGACGGCACGAAGGCCGGGCTGGTCGTCAGCGTCCCGGACGCCGCGGGCTCGACCTCCGGCGGCATCATGCTCAGCGGCCACAGCGACGTCGTGCCCGTGGACGGGCAGGCCTGGAGCTCCGACCCGTTCACCCTCGACGTGCGCGGCGACAAGGCCTATGGCCGGGGGACCGCCGACATGAAGGGCTTCGACGCGATCGTCGTGGCGGCCCTGGCCGACCTCGTGGCGGAACCGCTGAGCGAGCCCGTACACGTCGCGCTGTCCTACGACGAGGAGGTCGGCTGCATCGGCGCCCAACCCCTCGTCGACGGGATGGCGTCGGTCGGCATCCACCCGCGCGTGTGCTTCGTCGGCGAGCCCACCTCGATGCGGATGATCCGCGGGCACAAGTCGATCAACCTCGTCCGGGTCACCGTCCGCGGCCTCGCCGCGCACTCGTCACTGACCGCGCAGGGGGTAAACGCCATCGAGCACGCGGCGTCCGTGGTGCGGTACTGGCGCGAGCGCAGCGACGCGTGGCGGGCCGACGGGCCGTTCGACGAGGCGTACCCGATCCCGTACACGACCGGGTCGGTCAACCTCATCGAGGGCGGCAACGGGGTCAACATCATCCCCGCCGAATGCTCGGTCACGCTCGAGTTCCGCTCCATCGGGACGCCGGACGACGACCGCGCCGACGTCGACGCCCTCATCGCCTTCTGCCGCACGGTGGAGGAGCGGATGCGGGCCGAGGCGCCCGACCAGGAGGTGTCCGTCGAGGTCGACGTGCAGACGATGACCGCCGGCTTGGACACCCCGTCCGACGCGCCCGCGGTGCTGCTCGGGCAGGAGCTGGGGCTCGCCGTCCAGGACGACAAGGTCACCTACGGCACCGAGGCCGGCATCTACGCGAACGCGGGCATCTCGACCGTGGTGTGCGGGCCGGGCGACATCGCGCAGGCGCACAAGCCCGACGAGTTCGTCGAGCTGGACCAGCTCGCCCAGTGCGAGGCCTTCATCGGGCGGCTGGTTGAGCACCTCAGACGAGGTTGATCACCACCGTCGAGCCCTTGCGCACGCTGGTGCCCTCGCCGGGCTCGACGCTCAGCACCATGCCGAAGCCGCCGTTGACCAGGCGCTTGAACTGGGGCACGAGCCCCGCGTCGCGGATCTTCTGCGCGACCGTCTCGGCGCCCTGGCCGCGCAGGCCGGTGGGCACCTTGACCATGACCGGGCCCTTGGACACGACGGCCGTCATCGACCCGCCGCGGTGCAGCTGGCCCTCGGCCGGGTTCTGAGAGATGACCGCGCCCTGCGGGACAGTGTCGTGGTTCTCGTCGGTGGTCTCGAGGGTGATCAGGTTCGCCTTGGCCCAGGCCTGCAGCTCGGCGAGCGGCTTCTCGGCGAAGCTGACGACCTCGACCGGGGCCGGGCCCTGCGACACGACGAGGTCGACGGTGGTGCCGCGCTTGACCTGCTCGCCGGGCGCCACGCCCTGGGAGATGACGGTGCCGGCGGGGACCGTGTCGTGGTGCTCGTCGGTGACGGTGCCGAGGGCCAGCGATCCCGAGGCGATCAGCTGCTCGGCGTCGGCGCGGGTCTGGCCGGTGACCTCGGGCACCGCGAAACGCTCGGGCCCGCGGGAGATCCACGCGGTCATCGTGCCGTCCCGCAGCACGCGTCCGCCCTCGGCGGGCTCGGTGCGGATGACCTGGCCGGCGGGGACGTCCTCGCTGTAGTCCTGCTGGAACGTGACGTGCAGTTCGGCGAGCGCGGCGGCGGCCTCGGCATCGGCCTGGGTCAGGGTGGCCATCGCGGGGGCCGTCGTCCAGCGGCCCTCGAGCAGGTACCAGCCGCCCCAGCCCGCGCCGCCCAGCACGGCGAGCACGGCCAGGACGGCGACCAACCGCCGCCAACGGCGTCCGGACGCCTCGGGCCGCGGTGCGCGGGACGAGGTCGACGGGGTGGGGGCGGCCGACAGCTCGGGCAGCGCCCGCGTGTGCGGCGACTGCGGCGAGTAGGGGACCGGGCCGGTGCTGTAGAACGGCGCGCCGTCGATCGAGACGTCGAAGGTCGGCGAGACGGGCGTCACCGGCGTGAACCGGCGCTCCGCGCCCAGCCGCGGCGGCAGCGTCGGCACCGGGGTGGTGTGGCTGTCGGTCGGCTCGGGCTCGGTGCGGCGCATCCGGGCGACGAGGGCGGGGTCGTCGACCACGCCACGGGCCAGGGCGTCCTTGGCCGCGCGCAGGTGGCCGAGCAGCACGCCGGCGTCCAGCGGGCGGTTGTGCCGGTCCTTGTTGGCGGCGGCGGTGACGAGGGCGTCGACGTAGGGCGGGATACCGCCCCGGCCGCCCTGCCACGTGGAGGAGACCTCCATCGACGGCGCCGAGATCTGGTTGTGCACGTGGCTGTAGGCGACCTGGATGGGGGTCTCGCCCTGATGGGGCTTGCGGCCGGTCAGCATCTCGTAGAGCACGATGCCGAGCGAGTAGACGTCGGACCGCGCGTCGGCGCGGCCCTTGGTGACCAGCTCCGGGGCGATGTAGCTCACGGTGCCGATCACGAGGCCGGTGGTGGCGGCGTTGGAGTTCGCGGTGACCGCGCGGGCGAGGCCGAAGTCGGCGACCTTGACCTGGCCGCGGTCGGAGATCAGGACGTTCTCGGGCTTGATGTCGCGGTGGATCAGCCCGGCCGCGTGGGCGGCGGCCAGCGCGGACGCCACGGGCTCGACGAGCTCGATGGCCCGGCGCGGGTCCATGGGGGCCTCGCGGGTGATGAGGTTGCGCAGGGTGAAGCCCTGCACGTACTCCATGACGATGTAGGGGCGCCCGCCGTCGCTGCCCTGGTCGAACACGCTGACCACGTTGGCGTGGGACAGGTGCGCGGCCGCGCGGGCCTCGGTGTCGAAGCGGATCGCGAAGTCGTCGGCGTCGCCGAGCCCGTCGTTCATCACCTTGACGGCGACGGTGCGGCTCAGGCGCAGGTCGTTCGCGACGTAGACCGTGGCCATGCCGCCGCGCGCAAGCTTCTTGACGACCTCGTACCGGTCGTCGAGCACGTGGCCAACCAGGCCACTGTTGCGGTCAGTCGTCAACACGAATCTCCGGCATGGATCGGGGAAGGGAAGGCATGCCAGGCCCGATCCGAGTGTGGCACGCGACCGCCGCGACGACGGCGCCGACCCGCCGGGGTGTGGCAGGCTGGACCCGTGACCGCACTGATGGGGATTGCCACCCGGCTGAAGCTCGCCCGCCTGATCCACATCGTCGCCGACGAGGGCGACACGGTGGGCCCGCTGGCCCGCGCGTCGTACGCCGGCGGGGCCGACGCCGTGATGCTCGACGAGGGGCTCGCCGAGGTCGTGTTCGACGACTCGGCGCAGGCCGGGCTCGACGCGATCACCGAGGCCGCCCGCGCGACCCAGGGCCTGACCGCCTACTTCGGGCGCCCCGTGCGCGCGGCCGCGCTGTCACCCGACCTGTTCGTGCTTTCCGACGACGAGGCCAACCCGGCCCGCACCCGCAAGCTGGTGGGGGAGTGGACGCTCATCGGCCGCCGCTGCAACACCACCGAGGAGACCGAGGCGGCGCTGGCGCACCCCGACGTCGACTTCCTGCTCGTGGGTCCGGGCCTGCCGCTGATCCGCCACGCCGCCGAGCACGCGCCGCAGCACGACCCGAAGTCCAAGCCGTGGTTCGCCGTGGGCGGCATCACGCTGGAGTCGCTGCCCGCCGTCATCCGCGGCGGCGCGAAGCGCGCGGCTGTGGGCGGGGCGATCACCCGGGCGTCCAACCCCGAGGCCGCGGCGATGGCGCTCAAGGACATCCTCCGCGAGGCGTGGAACGACGACGAGCGCATGGAGGCCGTCACGGCGTCCGCGTTCGGCCCCTCGCCGAACCTCAGCTTCGGCAAGCCGGTCAGCCCGCCGCCGACCGACCTGCACCTGTAGGGGTCAGAACTTTCGCGTCACCGCCGCGGTCGCCAGGGCGACGAGGCCCTCGCGCGCGGGCTCGAACAGGTCGGCGGCGGCCAGCGCGGCCAGGGCCAGGTCGAACTCACGGCGAATCTCCTCCTCGACGGCCGCACGGGCCCCCGAGGCGTCGATGATCTCGCGGGCACGCGCCACGCCGTCGGCGTCCAGGTCGGGGTTGCCGAACAGGCCCGCCAGCTCGGACGCCTCGGCCTCGCCCGCCCGCCCGAAGGCCTCGGCGGCCAGCAGGGTGAGCTTGCCGACGCGCAGGTCCTCGCCGGAGTCCTTGCCCGTCAGCGACTCGTCGCCGTAGATGCCGAGCACGTCGTCGCGGTACTGGAACGCGCGGCCCAGCGGCTGGCCGAACGAGGTGAGCGCGCCCAGCTGGGCGGCGTCCGCCCCGGCCAGGGCGGCGCCCAGCAGCAGCGGCCGGCGGATCGTGTAGGAGGCGGACTTCCACGTGACCACCGTCCTCACCAGGTCGGCGAGCTGCTCGCGCCCGGCGTCGGTGCGGCTGATCGTGTACGGGTCGCGGGCCTGCGCGAGCACGTCGAGGTACTGCCCGGCGGTCACCTCGGTGCGCACCGCCTCGAGGTGCGGACGCCCCCGCTCCAGCTGGGCGGGGTCCAGGCCCGAGCGGCGGAACATCTCCTCCGACCAGACCAGCAACAGGTCGCCCAGCAGGATCGCCCCGGCGCGGCCGAACTGCTCGGGGTCGCCGCGCCAGTCGGCGTCGCGGTGGTCTGCCTCGAACTGGCGGTGGGCGGCGGGGACGCCGCGACGGAAGTCCGAGGCGTCCATCACGTCGTCGTGCATGAGGGCCGACACGTGCAGCACGTCGAGGGACGCCGCGGCCGTGGCCACCGCCTCGGGCAGGTCGAGGCTGCCGGCGACCGCCGCGTACGCCCACGCGCAGAACGCGGGGCGGAGGCGCTTGCCGCCGCGGGTGAACAGGCGGGCGCGCTCGAGCAGCGGCGCGGTCGCCGGGTGGATGTCGGCCAGGACGGGGGCCTGGGCGTCGAGGAACGCGTCGATCGACCCGGCCACCGCGGCGCGGAAATCGTCGGACACAGGGTTGGCGCTGACCAGTCTGACCACGCTGCGAGCCTACCGGCGGCCCGCGCGGGCGGCTGAACTAGGGTGGCCCGCATGCCCGAGACGATCGTCGACCGACTGCGCTCCAGTGACGGTCCGACGTTCAGCGTCGAGTTCTTCCCGCCCTCCGACGACGCGGGCGTCCAGCAGCTGATCGGCACGGTCGACCAGCTGCAGGGGCTGCAGCCGGACTGGGTCTCGGTGACCTACGGCGCGACGGGCGCGAGCCGGTACAAGACGTTCTCGGCGGTGGGCGCGATCCGTGGCCAGACCGCCGTCTCGACCATGGGGCACCTCACCATTGCGGGGCAGAGCGCCGCCGAGGTGGTGCGCGCCATCCAGGCCTACGAGCGGCTCGGCGTCACCCACATCCTCGCCCTGCGCGGCGACCCGCCGTCGGGCGGCCGGTTCGCGCCGCACCCCGAGGGCCTGCGCACGGCCACCGACCTCGTGCGGCTGGTGAAGTCGCTGGGTGACTTCACCGTCGGCGTCGCCGCGTTCCCCGACGGCCACCCCGAGGGCGACCTCGACCTCGACGCGCGGATCCTGCTCGCCAAGGAGCAGGCCGGCGCCGAGTTCGCCATCACCCAGCTGTTCTTCGACCCGGCCGCCTACGTGTCGCTGGTCGGACGCTTCCGGGCCTTGGGCGGCACCATGCCGATCATCGCGGGCATCATGCCGGTGACCGTGCCCAGCCAGATCGAGCGGTTCGCCGGCCTGTCGGGCTCGGCGATGCCGGCCGACTTCGAGGCGCGGCTGCGCGCGGTGGCCGACGACAAGGCGGCGTTCCGGGCGGTCGGCATCGACCTGGTCACCCAGCTGTGCCGCGACGTGCTGGACGCCGGCGCCCCCGGCCTCCAGTTCTTCACGCTCAACCGGTCGACCGCGACCGCCGAGATCCTGGGCCGGCTGCGCACCGAGGCCTGAGCCGCGTCAGACGGGGAGGGCCATCTCGAGGCTCTCCCACACGGCGTCGCCCACACGGGTCTCGCGCACGCCGGTATCGACGAAGCCCAACGTGCGGTACAACGCCAGCGCGCCCGTGTTGGTGCGCCACACGCCCAGGGTGACGGTGCGCACGCCGGGGAGGGCGGCCGCGGCCTCGACCAGCGCGACCATCAGCGCCCGGCCCCAGCCCTCGCCCCGCCGGGACGGGTCGACGAGCACGCGGCCGACCCGGGCGGTGGTGGCGTCGACGCGGCGCACCGAGCCGATGCCCACGAGCCGGTCGCCGTCGTGCAGCGCGTGGGCCGCCCAGCCCTCGGGCCCCGGCTCCAGCAGGGACGCCGGGTCGAGCGGGTACGCCAGGCGCGGTCCGGCGAAGACCAGGACGTCCTCGGCCGAGGCCACCCAGCGGGCCGCGTCCGCGGCGTCCGAGGGGGTGGCCGGGACGAGCGGGACCGGGACGGGCGGACCGGGGACGGACCCGCTCACTCCTCCGGACGCCACGCGCCCGGGCCGCCCACGTCGAGCGTGACCAGCATCTGCGTGGCGCGGGTGAGGGCGACGTAGAGGACGCGCACCCCGCCGGGGCTCTGCTCGACGACCTCATCCGGGGAGACCGCCACGACCGCGTCGTACTCCAGGCCCTTGGCCTCGAGCGGGGACACGAAGATGACGCGGGCCAGGTTGGCCGGGTTCATCCGGGTCGACAGGCGCGGGGGCAGGGCGGTGCGCAGGTGGTCCAGCCGCGACGGGGGAGCGATGACACCCACCGTGCCGCCGACCGAATCGGTGAGGCGGTCGACGATGCGGACCAGGTCGCTGACCAGCGCCGACTCCGACGTGTGCAGCAACTCCGGCTGGTGGCCGGTCGAGCGCACCGCGCGGGGCAGGTCGGCCTTGGGGAAGTGCGCCTTGACCACCTTGGCGGCGAGGTCGAACACCTCGGCCGGGGAGCGGTAGTTCACCGACAGCCGGAAGTCGCGGTGCGGGGCGGTCCCGATGAGGTCGCGGACCGCGCGGCCCACCTCGTCGAGGTCGGGCCACGAGCTCTGGGCGAGGTCGCCCACGATCGTCCACGACGCCTGCGAGCCGCGGCGGCGCAGCATCCGCCACTGCATGGGCGTGATGTCCTGGCTCTCGTCGACGAGCATGTGCGCGTAGGTCTCGTGCCGGTCCTCGCGGAAGTCGTGCTCGACGGTGCGGGCCAGCCGGTCGGCCGTGGTGACGAACTCGGTGACGTCGGCGCCGCCCTCGATGAACAGCGACGGGCCCGCGTCGTGGTCGATCGGCTCGGGGCCGAGGATCGCGACGAGCTCGTCGAGCAGGGCGGTGTCGGCGACGGTCCAGTCGGCGTCCTCGCCCTCGTGGGCGTAGGAGGCGGCGAGCAGCGCCTGCTCGGTCGCGTCGAGGACGCCGTCGGCCGCCCGCGCGGTGACCCGGGGGTCGACGAGCCGGCGCAACACGCCGGTCGCGGACAGCGCCGGCCACCAGGCCTCGACGAACTCCTGGTAGGCCGCGGAGTCGGTGATCAGCTCGGGGATCGCCTCGGGGTCGACGTCGACGTCCTCGGGCACCTGGGTCACCAGGGCGGCGACGAGCGCCTTCTCGGCGGACTCCCGCGCCAGGTTGACCCGCTGGTGGGCCAGCACGCCGGCGCGGATCCGGCCCAGCTGGTGGGCGTCCAGCTTCAGGACGTTGCCCTTGACCGTGACGAGCAGGGAGGGGGCGGGGGCGTCCGGGTCGCCCAGGGGCAGGTTCACGAGGTTCTTCAGCACCCCGACCATGCGCAGGCTGCCCTTGACGAAGGCGGTGTCGGCGTCGTCGACCCGGTCGGCCGACAACCCGTCGAGCACGTCGGAGGCCACCTGGCCGATGGCGCGCAGGGTCACGGAGTCCTCACCCAGGGAGGGCAGCACCCGCTCGATGTAGTTCATGAACACCGGGCCTGGGCCGACGACCAGGATGCCGCCGCGCTCGAAGCGCCGGCGGTTGGAGTAGAGCAGGTAGGCGGCGCGGTGCAGGGCGACCACGGTCTTGCCGGTGCCCGGGCCACCGCTGATGATCGTCACGCCCGGGTACTCGGCGCGGATCGCGAGGTCCTGCTCGGCCTGGATGGTGGCGACGATGTCCTTCATCCGGGTGCCGCGCGACCGCGACAGGGCGGCCATGAGCGCGCCCTCGCCGATGATCGGGAGGTCGTCGGTGTTGGCCTGCGCGTCGAGCAGGTCGTCCTCGATGCCGATGACGCGGTCGTTGCGGCAGCGCAGCACGCGGCGGCGCACGACGTCCATGGGCTGCTGGGGGGTGGCGCGGTAGAACGGCTCGGCGGCGCGGGCGCGCCAGTCGATCACGAGCGGCTCGTACTCCTCGTCGCGCACGCCGATGCGGCCGATGTAGCGGACCTCGCGCTCCTCGGGCTCCTCCAGGTCGAGGCGGCCGAACACGAGCCCCTCGTGCTCGGCGTCGAGGACGGCCAGCCGCTTGGCGGCCTGGAAGGTGAAGGCGTCGCGCTCGAAGAGGGCGGTGCCGTCCTCCTCGCGGACCCACGTCTCGCGGTTGGACCGGAAGATCTCCTGTCCGCTGGCCGCTGCGCTGCGGGCCGACTGGGTCGCTTCCTCGAGGCGGGCGTACACGGCGTCCACATGGGCCTGTTCGTGGGCCAGTTCGTGGGCGAGCAGTTCAGGTTCGTTCAAGGTGGAGTTTCCCTTGTCTGGTTTCGACCAGAGACCAACACTACTCCCCTCAGCGGGCGAGCGCCTTGTTCGTCGGCCGGATGTCGTCGCCGGTGAGGAACTCGTGCGCCGCGTACGTGGCCAGCGCGCCCGACAGCAGCTGGGCCCACGGCTCGGACCCGCCGGGCGAGGACGCCGAGGCGTGGAACCAGCCCGGACGCCGCGGGTCGCGCAGGGCGGGGCGCGCCAGCAACTGGTCGGGGAACGAGTCGCGGCGGCTCCAGCGGGAGGGGCGGTGCCAGGCCACGCCCGGGTCGACGGTGTCGACCACCGCGTCGGCGCCCTCGGTGGCGGCCGCGTCGGGGGTGAGGGTCACACCGCGCTCGGCCAGGCGGTCCTCGAGCACGTCGACGAGCCCGGACGCCGGGGCGGGTCGCCCCTCGACATCCTGCAGGCGCCACCGGCCGAAGGTGCGCTCGACGGCCAGCCGGGAGGAGAACCACGCGGGGGCCGCGGCGGGCTCGAGGCCCCGCGCACGGGCCACGGCCCGGACCCGTTCGGCCAGGACCGGGTGGTCCAGCGTGCGGGCGACGTCCTCGAGACTGCGGCGCGGGTGGAGGCCGGCGCGGGCGACGGCGTCCGGGGTCAGCTCGGCCTCCAGGCCGAGGGGCCGCACGGCCTGCCAGATGTCGTCGGCGGCGTCCACGAGGTCGCGCCAGGCGCGGGCGGCCGACTCGCCGAGGGCGTCCACGTGGGCGTACCAGGTCGCGGCGCGCTCGGTGGGCGGGCCGTCGGGGTCGGCGACGAGGTCCAGGCCGTGCAGTCCGAGCGCGCCGGCGGCGGGTCGCCCCGACTTCTTGAACAGGTCGCGCCACGGGGCCGGGAAGTCGAGGGTGTCACCGAGCGCCGCGCGCATGGCCGCCGCCCCACCGGGGGTGTCGACGAGGGTGACGTCGTGGCCGACCCGGGCGAGGCGCACCGCGGCCGCGACGCCGGCGAAGGTGCGGCCGACGACGGTGACGCGGCCCATCAGGCCGGGGCCGGGTTCTTGCGCCGGCTCAGCCAGCGTTGGTAGGCCAGCCAGCCGCGCCGGATCCTGGTCGCGATGGCCCACAGGGCGAGCAATCCGAGCACGAGGAGGACGGCGACCACGATGGCCGCGGCCACGGGGGCCAGCGCGACGAGCGTGGCCACGCCGGTCACGGCGACGTCCCCGGCCGCCGAGGCGGCGACGTTGGTGAAGGGCTCGGGGGAGGTGTTCACCGCCAGCCTCAGGCCGGCCTTGGTGAGGTGGCTGACCAGGGCGGTGATGCCACCGACCGACGCCAGCGTGATGGTGGCGAGGTGGCCGGTCGCGCCGGCGTAGATGGCGCCGATCGCGGCGCCGGCGATGGGCCGGATGACGGTGGAGATGGTGTCCCACGCGCTGTCGATGTACGGGATCTTGTCGACGACCAGCTCGATCGCGCACAGGACCGCCACGATGATGAGGACGTCGGTGCGCTGGAACCCGGCGGGGATCCCCTCGATGCCGGCGAACCGGCCCAGCACCCCGAGCACGAGCACGGTGCCCCACGCGTTGATGCCGCTGGCCCAACCCGAGGCGAACGCGGCAGGAAGCATCTCCATGGCGATCAGGGTAGCGACTACGGTGATGCACGAGGCCCGCCCACCCGGGTGGGCCATGACCCCCGGGAGGCCGTTCGGATGGGCAATGCGCTCGAGTTCATCAAGGGCGTCGACAAGTTGCACGCCTTCTACACCGAGCACGTGCGGATGCTGGCGCACGCCTACGACCTGACCGACGAGGAGGCCGCGCGGGTCCTCGACAACTACGACTTCCGCAACGTCGCCCGGTCCATCCTCCGGCCGCCGCGCGTCGACGTGATGGACGACACCTTCAAGCAGCAGTGAGCCGCCTGCGGGCGCTGGCCGGGGCCTGCGCCCTCGGCCTCGCGCTGTCGGGGTGCGCGCCCACGCCGCCGTCGGGTCCGGTCGCGTCGCCGACCCCGGGAATCCCGTCGCCGACCACCGTCGCCCCCGCGCCGTCGCCGACGGCGAGCCCGGCCCCGCCCGGCTGGACCGTGGAGACGTGGTCGAACAACGACCCCGCCCTGCCGGTGCACCTCCAGTGGCCGGTGGTGCCGGGCGCGACCGCGCTGAACGCGATGCTGGCCGAGGACATGGACGCCCGTGCCCGCGCCTTCCTGGCCGACTCGGTGCCCAACCCCGAGGTACCGCCCGAGCTGAGCGGCACGTGGGAGACGGTGCTGGACGCCCCCGCCTGGGCCGGCGTCCGGGTCGACCTCTATGAGTTCGCCGGGGCGTCGGGGCGGGCGTCGACGTCCGTGCTCTACGGGGAGAAGCTGTCGGGGACCGCGCTGCGCTCGGTCGACCTGCTGGCCCCGACCGCGCGGCGCACGGCGGTGGACGCCGTGGTCGCGGCCCTGCGCGCCGACGGCCACGAGGTGCTCGACGACCTCGCCGACGCGCCCGACCTCGAGACGCGCCTGTTCGACGACGTGGTGGTCGGCCCGCGGGGTGAGCTCGTCGTCCGGGTGGGCGAGGGGCTCGTGCTGCCGTTCAGCGAGGGCGTCGTCGACGTCACGCTCGCCCCGTCCGTCGCCGAGGGGGTGCTGTCCGAGCAGGGCCGCGACCTCCGCGACGCGGTGGTCGGCCTGGTCGGCCCGGCCTCGCCCACGCCCACGCCAGCGGCCCCGGTGTCACAGCGGCCCGCGGCGTCCGTGGACTGCGCGGTCGTGGCGTGCGTGGCCCTGACCTTCGACGACGGGCCGGGCAAGGAGACCGGGCGGCTGCTGGACGACCTGGCCGCCGCGGGCGCGCCGGCGACGTTCTTCGTGCTCGGCACCTCGGTGCGGGCCCACCCCGACCTGGTCCGCCGGATGGCCGCCGAGGGCCACGAGGTCGGCACCCACACGTGGTCGCACAAGCAGCTGACCAAGCTCGGCGAGGAGGGCCAGCGCCGGGAGGTGCAGCGGGGCGTCCGGGCCGTGGAGGAGGCCGGGGTGACGCCGACGGTGTTCCGGCCCCCGTACGGGTCCTACAACGCGACCACCCGGAAGGTCGTGGGGGCGCCGATGATCCTGTGGGACGTCGACACCCTGGACTGGAGGACGCGGTCGACCGACGCGACCGTCGCGTCGGCCGTGGGCGACGCGAGGGCGGGCTCGATCGTGCTGATGCACGACATCCACGCCCCGACTGTGGACGCCGTCCCGCGCGTGGTCGCCGGCCTGCGCGAGCGCGGGTTCACGCTGGTGACCGTGTCGCAATTGCTGGGCCCGCAGGAGCCCGGATCGGTGTCGTCGCGACGCCCTTGACGGATTGTCGGAGGCCGCTCGTATAGTGGTGATCCCTTCGAACGCATGTTCGAAAGTGGTCTCGCGGAGGTGGTCATGCGGCGGTACGACGAACCGATCGCGGTGCGGTCGGGCGAGGTGGGCGGCGAGCCCGCCCCGGTGGAGTTCCTGTGGCGGCGCCGTTACTGGCGGGTGCTCGACGTCGAGAGCCGGTGGCGCGAGACGGCCGACTGGTGGAGCCGGCCGTCCGAGGACCTGCTGGCCGAGTCGGAGGTGTTCCGGGTGGTGGCCAGCGCCGGGCGCACCAGCCTGCCGGGGGTGTACGAGCTGGCCCACCCGGTCGCCGGCGAGGAGTGGTTCCTGCGGGCGGTGGTGGACTGATGTCGGCCGACCCCACCCGGGCCTGGCAGCCCGCCGAGCTGCTGTTCGACGACGTCGCCGCCGCGCTGGCGGCGGCGGAGGACGCGGTGCGCCCGGCCGAGCGCTACCTCGCCGCCCACCGGGCCGCCCTGCGGGTGGCCGCGGGCGTGCTGGCCCGCCGGCGGCCGCGGCTGCGCGAGCGGCGCCCCATCTGGACGGTGGTGGCCCAGGTTGCGCCCGAGCTGGGCGAGTGGGCCGAGTACTTCGCGATGCTCCAGCTGAAGGTCGAGGCGGTGCAGGCCGGCGCGGTCGGGCTGGTCACCGTGCGCGAGGCCGACGACCTGCTGCGCGACGCGCAGGCGTTCGCGGCGGCCGCCCATGACTGACCCCTTCGTCCACCTGCGCGTGGCGTCGGGGTACTCGTTGCAGTACGGCGCCTCGCACCCCAGCGTGCTGGTCGAGGCCGCCGCCGGCCACGACATGGACACGCTGGCGCTGACCGACCGCGACGGGCTGTACGGCGCGGTCCGGTTCGCCAAGGCGTGCATGGCCAGCGGCGTCGCCCCCGTCGTGGGCGCCGACCTTGCCGTCGAGGGCGCCGGGCGGGCGGTGGTGCTGGCCGAGTCGCGGCGCGGCTGGGGGTCGCTGTGCCGGCTGGTCACGGCGACGCACGCCCGCGGCGAGCGGGGGGCACCGGTCACGACGCGGTCGCTGGTGGGGGAGCACCGCGACGACGTGGTCGTCGTGCTGGGCCCCGACTCCGACCTCGGGTCGGCGCTGGTGGCCCGCGACGAGCGCCGCGCCGAGGCGGCGCTGCGCGGGTGGCTGGAGGTGGTCGAGGCCCACCAGCTCGTCATCGGGGTCACCGACCACCACCTCGCCGGCGCCGGGGTCGGCAGCGCGCGGCTGGCCGGGCGCATGCTGGCGTTCGCCGACGCGCACGGGGTGGCCGGGGTGCTCACCAACGCGGTGCGCATGGCGCGCAAGTCCGACGCCCCCGTCGCCGACGTGCTGGACGCCGCCCGTCGCCTCGTGCCCCTCGACGTCCGCAACGTCGACCGGCGCAACGCGGAGGGGTACCTCAAGTCGGGGAAGGAGATGCTCGCCACCGTCGAGGAGGTCACCCTGCTCGCCGGGCGCCGCGACCCCGCGAGGCTGGTCGCCGACACCCGCCACCTGGCCCTGCGCTGTCGGCTGGACCCGGTGGCCGACCTCGGCATCGGCGAGATCCACCTGCCCGAGTTCCCGGGCGGCATCGCCGAGCTGCGGGCCCGGTGCGAGGCGGGGCTGGGGGCCCGCTACGCCGCACCCGCGGCGTCCACGGTCGACCGGCTCGACGACGAGCTGGCCGTGATCGAGCAGATGGGGTTCGCCGCCTACTTCCTCACCGTGGCGCAGGTGGTCGACAGCGTGAGGGAGATGGGCATCCGGGTGGCCGCGCGCGGGTCGGGGGCCGGCTCGCTGGTCAACTACTGCCTGGGCATCTCGGGGGTCGACCCGATCGCCTACGACCTGATCATGGAGCGGTTCCTGTCGCCGCTGCGCCGGGCGCTGCCCGACATCGACATCGACGTCGAGTCCGCGCGCCGGCTCGAGGTGTACGACCGGGTGTTCGCCGACTTCGGCGCCGACAGGGTGGCCGCGGTGGCGATGCTCGACACCTACCGGGTGCGGCACGCGATCCGTGACGTGGGGGCGGCGATGAGCCTGCCGCCGGGCGACATCGACCAGATCGCGAAGTCGTTCCCGCACATCCGCGCGCGCGACGTGCGCCACGCCCTGCGTGAGCTGCCCGAGCTGCGCCGGGCCAACCTCGGCGACGAGCAGTTGCGGGTGCTGTTCGAGCTCGTCGAGGGGCTCGACGGGCTGCCGCGGCACGTGGCGCTGCACCCGTGCGGGGTGATCCTGTCGGATGCGACGCTGGGGGAGCGGACGCCGGTGGAGTCGTCCTTCGGTGGGTACGCGATGAGCCAGTTCGACAAGGACGACGTGGAGGACCTGGGCCTGCTCAAGCTCGACATCCTCGGCATCCGGATGCAGAGCTCGATGGCCCACGCGCTGGACGAGGTCGAGCGGATCTCGGGGGAGCGCATCGACATCGACGCGCTGGCGCCCTACGACGACCCGGACGTGTACGGCATGATCAGCCGCGCCGAGACGATCGGCTGCTTCCAGATCGAGTCGCCCGGGCAGCGCGAGCTGGTGGGCAAGTTCTCGCCGAGCGAGTTCAACGACCTCGTCATCGACATCAGCCTGTTCCGGCCGGGGCCGGTGAAGTCCGACATGGTGGTGCCGTTCCTGCGGGCGCGCAACGGGTGGAGCGAGGCGACCTACCTGCACCCCGACCTGGTGCCGGCGCTGGCCGAGACGCGCGGGGTGATCGTGTTCCACGAGCAGGTGATCAAGGTCGTCGCCGTCATGACCGGGTGCTCGCTGGCCTACGGCGACGAGGCGCGCCGGGCGCTGGGCTCGCCCGAGGGGCAGGAGGACGTGCGGCACTGGTTCTACCCGGCTGCCCGGGCGCAGGGGTACGCGGAGGCGCTGATCGACGACGTGTGGGCGATCCTGGTCTCGTTCGCCTCGTTCGGGTTCTGCAAGGCGCACGCGGCCGCGTTCGCGCTGCCGACCTACCAGTCGGCATGGCTGAAGTGGCACCACCCGGCCGCCTTCGTCTCCGGGCTGCTCACCCACGACCCGGGCATGTACCCCAAGCGGCTCATCCTCGCCGAGGCACGGCGCATGGGCGTGCCCGTGCTGCCGCTGGACGTCAACGCGTCCGGCGAGGTGTACCGGGTGGAGGCGGCGGAGGGCGACGGCACCCTGGGCGTCCGGCTGGCCCTGACCGACGTGAAGAACATCAGCGCCGCCGAGGTGGAGCGCATCGTGGCCGGCCAGCCGTACGCGGGGCTGGTCGACTTCTGGCAGCGGGCGCGACCGGGCTCCGACGTGGCCGAGCACCTCGTGCTGGCCGGGGCGTTCGACGCGCTGTACGGCATCGGGTCGGTGCGCGGGCCGGGCGCGCGGGGGCGGGTCACCCGGCGCGACCTGCTGCTCACCCTGGCCGACCTCGAGCGCCTCGACCGGGTCGACGCCCGCGCCCACGGCCGGGCGCGCGGGCTGGGGTCGGGCGGCGCGACCGGCCACCAGGCGGTGCAGCTGGCCCTCGACTTCACCGAGCCGGCGACCTGCGACGTGGTGGTCTCCGGGCTGCCCGAGATGACCGCCGAGGAGCGGATGGCCGCCGAGCTGGCCGTGCTGGGCATGGACGCCACCCGCCACGTCATGGAGGACCACCGCGAGTTCGTCGAGGCGATCGGGGTGACGCACGCCGATGAGCAGGTGAAGCGGCGCAGCGGCAGCCGCCTGCTCGTGGCCGGGGTGAAGGTCGCCACCCAGACCCCGCCGGTGAAGTCGGGCAAGCGGGTGGTGTTCCTCACCCTCGACGACGGCACCGGCCCCGTCGACCTCACCTTCTTCGAGGACGCCCAGGGCCCCTTCGCCACCACCGTGTTCAACTCCTGGCTGCTGGTCGGGGTGGGGGAACTGCGCCGCACCGGGGCGCGGGGCGTGTCGTTGCGGGCGCTCGGCGCCTGGGACCTGCTGCACCTGGAGGCCCTGTGGCGCTCGACGCTGGAGGCGACCGGCGACCCCCGGGCGGCGGTGGCCGCGGTGCACGAGCTGGTCGACGCCGACCTGGCCGCGCGGGCGGCGGCCGTGGCGGAGGGGGAGCGCGCGCGGGCCGACTGGAACGCCAGGGCCCAGGACCGGCCCTACGCCGACGGCGACGGCGGGTCGCAGGGCGAGCGGGCCCGTCGGCGCGCCGACACCGAGCACGCCGGCGCGGCCGGCGGCATGGGGCAGCGCCGGGTGCTCATCCACCCCAGCGGGTTCGTGCAGTCGCCCTACACCGACGTGGCGCCGGCGGGGGAGTCGCCGCGGTCGGTGCCGAGGAAGTTCGCCGACCCGGGCCGCAAGCTGTGGCACTCCAGCCCGGGGTCCTCGGGCCGCTGAGCGTTTTGTCGGAGGCCCGGCCTACCATGGATTTCGCAGGGGTGTTCGAATCAAAGGAGGGGTCATGCCGGTCATCGCACACGTCGACATGGATGCCTTCTACGTCGCCGTCGAGCTCCGCAGCCGCCCCGAGCTGCGGGGGCGCCCGGTGTGGGTGGGCGGCGCCCACCGCGGGGTGGTGCTATCGGCCTCCTACGAGGCGCGGGCCTACGGGGTGCAGGGCGGTATGTCGTCCACGCGGGCCCGCCGGCTGTGCCCCGACGCGGTCGCGATCTCGCCCGACTACGACGCCTACGAGGCGGCCTCCGACGGGGTGTTCGCGATCTTCGACACGATCACGCCGCACGTCGAGCGGGTCAGCCTGGATGAGGGCTTCCTCGACATCACCGGCACCCGGCGCCTCCTGGGCGAGCCGGCCGAGGTGGGCGAGCTCATCCGCGCGCTGGTGGCCGACGAGCAGGGCATCCCGTGCTCGGTGGGTCTCGGGCCCACCAAGCTGATCGCCAAGATGGCCTCCAACAAGGCCAAGCCCAACGGGCTGCACCAGGTCCCGCCGGGGGAGGTGGTGCCGTTCCTGCACCCCCAGCCGGTGGAGAAGATCTGGGGCGTGGGGCCGTCCACCACCGAGAAGCTGAACAAGCTGGGCCTGTACACGATCGCCGACCTGGCCCACACCCCGAAGTCGACGCTGCAGCGGGCGTTCGGGGCCCGGGCGGGTGGCGAGCTGTGGGAGTTCGCGTGGGGCATCGACGGCCGCCGCGTGGTGGCGACCGAGCCCGGCGACCGCAGCGTGGGCAGCCAGGAGACGTTCGGCAAGGACACCGACGACCTCGACCAGGTCCGCACCGAGCTGCTGCGCACGGCCGCCCGGGTCGCGTCCCGCATGCGGATGGCCCGGGTTGTGGGGCGCACGGTGACGCTCAGCCTGCGGTTCGCCGACTTCCGCACCGTGCAGAAGTCGCTGACCCTGCCGTACCCGACCGATGCGACCGACGAGGTGTACGCGGCGGCGGTCCGCCTGTTGCGGGCGTTCCGGCTCGAGCGCCCGCGACTGCGGCGCATCGGCATCCGGGTCGAGCACGTGCTGGACGCCGACCAGGTGTCCACGCAGCCCGCGCTCGACGAACCCGAGCGCGGCTGGCGCGAGGCGGAGCGGGCCGCCGACGCCGCGATCGCCCGGTTCGGGCCGCACGCCGTCTCGCGGGCCAGTCTGGCGAGACGCGCCGGTTCCGTTTGAGGCGCGCGACGCCTACACTTGTCCCACGCCCGTCGACCCGGGTCCAGTCCCAGAGAAGGGAGGCGCGATGGCACTGTCCGACAAGGAGCAACGTCTGCTCGAGCAGCTCGAGGCTGCCCTCGCGGCTGAGGATCCGAAGCTGGCCAACACCCTGCGCGGCACCACCACCCGCACGTTGCACCGGCGCCGCGCCGCGATCGCCGGCCTGGGCTTCGTGATCGGCCTGGCCGCCCTCATCGGTGGCATGCAGCTCTCGATCTTCGTCAGCGTGATCGGTTTCGTGGTCATGCTCGTCTCGACCGTCGTCGCGCTCAGCTCGTGGCGCGTCGTCGAGACCGAGGCCCAGTCCCGGGGCCGGGCCCCCGACTCGGCGCTCACCGACCTCGACGACCGGTGGCGGCGCGACGAGGGCTTCTGACCAGCTCCTCCGAACAACCAGTCAGGAACGCGCGGCCCTCCGGGGGCGCGCGTTCCGCCGTTGGTGGCTCTGTGCCTGGGCGCGGGCCTGTGCCGTCAGGGCGGCGGTGACGGCCGCCACCTCGTCGGCCCACGTGCCCGGCAGGTCGTAGTTCTCGCTGCGGTCGAACAGGGCGCGCTCGGACGCCGCGGCGAGACCGCGCAGGGCCTCGGCTGCGCGCTCGTCCCCGCCCAGCGACGGGACCAGGCGCTCGGCCGCGAAGCGCGGGGAGCCGTCGGGCCAGGACAGCCGCAGGTCGCCCACGACCTCGCGGACCTCCTCCCACGCCGAGAGGGTGTCGACCCGGGCGTCGCCCGTGCCGGCCAGCCGCTGGGTGCGGCGGCGCGCTCGCAGCACCCGGGGGGACAGGAGGGCGCTGAGGCCCAGCAGCCCGACGACGAGGGCCACGACGAGCCACGGCAGCAGGGTGGTCACGACCTCCTGCGCGGGCGGGACCGGGGTGGCCGTCGGCTCGGGAACCTCGGGCTCCTCGGGCACGGTGGGGTCGATGGTCGGCTCCTCGACGCCGGGTTCCGGCGCCGCGCTCTCGGGGGGCGCCTCCGCCCCACCCGTCCCCGGGGCGCCGTCGCCGCGTGACGGCGTCGGCTCGAACGCGACCCAGCCCAGGCCCTCGAGCCACAGCTCGGGCCAGGTGTGCAGGTCGCGGGCCGTCACCGCCCAGGCGTCGCCCTCCTGCACACCGGGCACGAAGCCGACGGCCATGCGGGTCGGGATGCCCAGCTCGCGGGCCATGATCGCCATCGCGCCCGCGTACTGCTCGCAGTACCCGGTGCGGGAGTCGAAGAGGAAGTCGTCGATGGTGGCCAGGCCGTCGCCCGTGCCCGTGCTCGGGGCGGTGGAGTAGGTGAAGCGGTCCGAGCGGAGGAAGGCCTCCAGCGCCTGGGCCTTGGCGCCCGGCGTCGGGGCTGCCTCGGTCACCTCGTGGGCCAGCTCGCGCACCCGCATCGGCAGGTCGTTGGGCAGCGAGGTCGTGAGCTCCCGGTCGGGGGCCCCGCCGGAACCCGCCTGCCCGATCGTGGCGGCGTCCGGTCGCACCTCGAGGCTGGTCACCTCGTAGCTGATGCCCTCGGTGGCGGTCCCACGCTCGGGCCCGGCCATCGCCATGACGTCGAGGGTGTCGAGGGCGAACCCCCACTCGCCGGGCGCGTCGAACGAGGTCGGGGCGTACGGCACCGGCAGCCACTCGCTGGCGAACTCGCCCACCTCGATGCGGGTGGTGCGGCGCTCGCCCGGCGGTGACCCGGGCGGGGCGGGCATCCGGCCGGTGGCGACCCGCACGTCGGACAGCGCGAAGCCGCCGGCCGAGAGGGCCGGCAGGGACGCGAGCTTGAGGTAGGTGCCCCCCGGGCTGTCGGTGGTGTAGCGGATCACCACGTCGTCGGACCCCTGCACCAGGTTGCGCTTCAGGTCCAGCGACGGGTCGCTCATCTGCAGCGGCTCGGACGCGCTGCGCGGCTCGAAGGTCGGCACGAACCGCGCGGTGACCCAGGTCAGGCCGATCGCGCCGGCGGTCAGGGCGAGCACGACGAGCCAGGCAGTGGCCCGCCGGCCGGGGCGGGCGTTGGCGCCCCAGGGGCTCGCCGCCGCCAGGACCAGGGCGATGCCGGCGGCCAGCAGCACGAACTCGCTGAAGATCGTGGGCGTGGTCAGCCCCAGCGCCACGACCAGGTGCAGCGCGACGAGCGGCGCGATCGCCCACGCGGGCCGCTCCCAGGTGATGGCGAGCCAGTCCGCCAGGACGGCGACCAGGGCCACGCCGGCCACGATGAGCAGGGACGCCCCCGGGTTGGGGAACAGCGGCGCCGCGCTGTCGCGGAAGAAGTCGAGGCCCTGGCCGGGGAGCTCCGGGAGCCGGCGCACCTGCTCGCGGCCGTGCAGGAGCCACACCCCGGCCCAGGTCGCCGCGGCCACGGCCACGAGTTGGGCCGCGAGCACCACGTAGGGCGGCAGCCGGAAGCGCCGGGCCGCCCAGCCGATGGCCAGCACGGCGACGATCGCGAGGGCCGACCACTGGAGGACGGCGTGGTGCCGGGTCATCTGCACCCACGGCAGCAGCTGCAGAGGGAGGGCGACGGCGAGCGCGAGGCCCACCCGGGTGTCGAAGCTCATGCGACACCCCCCGACGCCGACTCCCAGACCTCGGCGAGGTCGGCGTCGACGGACACCTCGTGCACGGTCCAGCCGTGGTCGACCAGGATGGCCCGCCCGTCCTCGAAGGCCGGACGCGCCGCGGGTCGGGGGGCCACCACCAGCACCAGCCGGCGCTGGCGGGAGGCAGTCGTGGCGGCGAGCAGGTCGGCGGTCCCGCGGTCGAGCAGGCCGACCAGCGCGACGAAGAGGTGCTCGGACGTGGCCTGCGCCATGCGCACGGTGGCCTCGTGCAGGTCGAGCGCGGCGCTCACCTGCACGTCGACCAGCGGGTCGAGCCACTCGGCGCGGGCCGCGGGTCGGTCGGCCGCGACGTCGTGGCGGGTCCCGCTCGCGTCGACGAGCGTGACCGTGTAGCCGTCGGCGAGCAGGCGCAGGCCCACGGACGCCGCCGCGGACACCAGCCACTCGAAGGTCGGGCGCTCCCCGCGCTCCTCGTCGTGGACGCCGGCGCGCGAGTCGAGCATCACCCAGGCCGTCGGGTCCCAGGCCGCCTCCTCGCGGCGCACCATGAGCGTGCCGCTGCGGGCCGTGGACGGCCAGTGGATGCGCCGGACGTCATCGCGCGGCTGGTACTCGCGGACCATGGCGTCGTCGGGGCCGGAGATGGCCGTCTGCGGGATCGGCGTCTCGCCGGTCGCGCCGTAGGCGCTGGCGCGCGCCGGGGGCAGCGGCACCACGGCGGGCGTGACCACGAAGGGCGTGGGCTGCGGCAGGCGCACGGTGTGCACCCAGAAGCCGAGGAGGTCGCTGAACCGGATCCGGAACCCGTCCAGCGTGTACCGCCCGCGGTGACGCCCGCGGATCGGGTACGTGGTGCCGGTGGCCTGCCCCGCCCTCGAGGCCTCCAGGCGCGCGTGGTGGGGGGTGCCGAGGCGGTGGCCCGGGTCGTCCTCGGCGACGACCGTGCCCGCCGGGCTCGGGCGCGTGACCCGCGCGACCGTGTGCACGGTGGCGGGCTCGCCGGCGCCGACGACCGGCGGGGTGATGGTGCGCTCGACGGTGAAGTGGGGCCGCAGCACCAGCACCGTCAGCAGCGCGAGCAGGGGGAGCAGGACGAGGAACAGGGCCGGCCACACGACGTCCTGGTTGCCCAGGGCGACGCCGAGGGTCATCAGCAGCGCACCGCCCACCCAGAGGGCGAGCGTGCGCGGGGTGGGCGTCGGCAGGGACCTCATGCGCTCCCTCAAGTGCGGCGCGGGGTCGGGATCGCCGCGACGATCGAGGCCAGCACGTCGGCGGTGGACGCCTGCGACGTGTGGGCGCGGTGGCTCAGCAGGACGCGGTGGGCCAGGACCGGCACGGTGAGCACGTCCACGTCCTCGGGGATGACGTAGCCGCGGCCCTGCATGGCGGCGCGCGCCCGGGAGGCCCGGAGCAGCTGCAGGCTGGCGCGCGGCGAGGCGCCCAGGCGCAGGGAGTCGGAGGTGCGCGTGGCGGAGACGATCGACACCACGTAGTCCTTGAGCGCCGAGTGGACGAAGACCTCGCCGACCTGGCGGCGGGCGGCGAGGATGCCCGCGGCGTCGGTCACGGGGCGCAGGTCGTCCAGGGGGTTGCTGGCGCCGTGGTGCTCGAGCATGTCCAGCTCGGCGGCCCGGGTCGGGTAGCCCATCGAGATCGACGCCATGAACCGGTCGCGCTGCGCCTCGGGCAGGGGATAGGTGCCCTGCATCTCGATCGGGTTCTGGGTGGCGAACACCATGAACGGGCTGGGCAGCTCGTGCGTCGTGCCGTCGACGGAGACGCGGGCCTCCTCCATCGCCTCGAGCAGCGCCGACTGGGTCTTGGGCGAGGCCCGGTTGATCTCGTCGCCGATGACGATGTTGGCGAACACCCCGCCCGGCTTGAACTCGAAGCCGCGGGTCTGGGGGTTGAACACCGACACGCCGGTGATGTCGCTGGGCAGCAGGTCGGCCGTGAACTGGATCCGGCGGACGGAGCAGTCGATCGAGCGGGCCAGGGTGCGGGCGAGCATCGTCTTGCCGACGCCCGGAACGTCCTCGATGAGCAGGTGGCCCCCGGCGAGGAGGACGACCAGCGCCATCTCCACGGCGTCCGGCTTGCCCTCGATCACCGTCCCCACGGAGTCGCGGAGCCGCTGGGCCAGCCCGGTCACCTCGGTCACGTCGACGGCTGTGGTGTTCGTGGTCACCCACGCCACCCTACCGGCCGCCCGATCCCGTCACAGGGGCTGCCGACACCGAAAAAAGGGGCGTGCCGTTGCCTCGGGTGGGGGAGAGTGGGTTAGAGTGGGGCGAAGTGGAGGAGCAAGGCGGCCGAAGGGAGGGGTCCCGATGTTCTTGGGCACCCATTTCCCCAAGGTGGACGACAAGAACCGCTTCGTCCTCCCGGCGAAGTTCCGTGAGGAACTCCGTGGCGGACTGGTGATCGCCAAGGGGCAGGAGCGCTGCCTGGCGATCTACACCGTCGAGGAGTTCCAGCGGCAGGCGCAGGCGGCGATGAGCGGTCCCTCGACCCTGAGGGGGATCCGTGACTTCCAGCGCATGTTCGCCGCGGGTGCCTCACAGGAGGTGCTCGACAGCCAGGGGCGCGTGACGATCCCGCCGGTCCTCAGGGGCTACGCGGGGCTGGACAAGGAGATCGCCGTGATCGGTGCGTTCAACCGGGTCGAGGTCTGGGACCTCGCCGCCTGGGAGGCGTACCAGGCCGCGCAGGACGAGGAGTTCGCGCGGATGGACGAGGAGATCTTCCCGGGCGGGGCGACCCGCCTGCAGGACTGAGGCAGGAGCCCTGCCGTGAGGCTTCGACCCGGTCGGACCCCCTGACACCACTTCCCCGGTGCCAAGTGGTCCTCCCGGATCGAAACCCCTCAGCAGGGACGAAGGAGGAGCAGGCATGGTGCAGGCCGTCGAGGCGGGACACGTTCCCGTCATGGCCGCGCGCATCGTCGAACTGCTCTCCCCGGCGCTGGCCGACGGGGGCACCTACGTCGACTGCACCCTGGGCCTCGCCGGCCACGCACGGATGATCCTCTCCACTTCCCCCCACGCCCGCCTCGTCGGCATCGATCGGGACGCCGACGCGCTGGCCATCGCCCGCGAGCGCCTCGCCGAGTTCGGCGACCGCGTCGCCCTCTACGAGGCCGTCTACGACGAGCTCCCCGACGTTCTGGCCGAGGACGGGACGCCGAAGGTGCAGGCGATCCTGGCCGACCTCGGGCTCTCCAGCCTCCAGATCGACCGGCGCGAGCGCGGCTTCGCCTACTCCGTCGACGCCCCGCTCGACATGCGCATGACGCAGGCCTCCGGCCCCACCGCCGCCGACGTCGTGAACACGTACGGCGAGCGCGAGCTGACCCGCATCCTGCGCACCTACGGCGAGGAGCGCTTCGCCGACCGCATCGCCCGGGCCCTGGTCCGCGAGCGCGCGGCGACCCCGTTCACCACGTCGGCGCGCATGGTGCAGGTGATCTCGGACGCCATCCCCGCGGCCGCCCGCCACACGGGTGGCCACCCGGCCAAGCGCACCTTCCAGGCGCTGCGGATCGAGGTCAACCGCGAGCTCGAGGCCCTGGAGGGCCTCCTGCCGGCGGCGCTGGACGCCCTCGCGCCCGGCGGCCGCCTCGCCGTGCTGTCCTACCACTCCCTGGAGGACCGCCTGGTGAAGCAGTCGTTCGCCGCGGCGTCCACCGACACCGCCCCGCGCGGCCTGCCCATCGTCCCGGTCGAGCACCGGGCCGCCTTCCGCCTGCTCACCCGCGGTGCCGAACGTCCCAGCCCCGAGGAAGAGGCCGACAACCCCCGCGCGGCGTCCGCACGCCTGCGCGCGACCGAACGACTCCAGGAGGTGGCGGCGTGACCGCGTGGCAGACCATCCGTGAGACCCCCCGGCGGATCGGTGAGGCGGCCAGCCAGGCCCGCCCGCAGCTGCGGGGCATCATCAGCCCGCCCCGGCGCCTGTCGCCGGTCACCTTCGCCGTGCTCGTGGTCGGCATCGTCGTCTCCGGCATGGTGGGCATGCTCGTGCTCACCACCGTGCTGCAGAACCAGGCCTTCGAGGTGCGCGACGCCCAGCTGACCGCGAGCGAGCTCGGCTACCGGGCCTCCGACCTCGAGGCGCAGGTCAACCGAGTGAAGGCCCCCGAGTCGCTCGGCCTGCGCGCGACCGAGCTGGGCATGGTGCCCAACCCGCACGCGGTGTTCATCGACGTCAGCTCCGGCGAGGTGCTCGGCGAGCCCATCGCGGCCCGCGGCGACGAGATGCCCTCGCTGAAGGTCCGCCCGGCCCCGGTGGCCCCCGTCGAGCCGGCCGAGGGTGAGGCTGCGCCCGTGGATGGCGCCGCCCCGGCGGAGGGCACCACCCCCGAGGAGGGTGCCACCGCGCCGGTCGACCCGGCCCAGGCCGAGGCCCCCGCCGAGGGCGTGCCCGCCGACCAGCCGCCGGCCGGTGAAGCGCCGGCCGAGCCGATCCCCGCCGACGCCACGGGAGGCCAGGGATGACCCGCCCGACCACCCCCCGTCGCAAGCCGGCTCGCGTCTCGGGCCGTGCCCGCATGGCGGCGACCGCGTTCCGCCTGCGCGTGCTCGTCCTCGCCGTCGCGATCCTGTTCTCGGTCGCGGCGGCCCGTGCCGTGCAGATCCAGGTGGTCAGCGCCGAGGCGATGGCCTCCGAGGCCGCCCAGCGCATGACGGTGGCCCGCGACGTCCCCGCCCAGCGGGGCACCATCACCGGCCGTGACGGCCAAGTGCTCGCCCTGACCGAGGCCACCGTCAACGTGATCGCCGACCCGTCGATGATCGCCACCAACGGCAAGGAGCCGGAGGCGATGCGCGACTCGGACCGCGCGAAGGCGGCGGTCGCCCCGACGGAGATGGCCGCGATCATCGCCGCCCACACGGGCGCTTCTGCCGAGGAGGTCGAGGCGAAGCTGCGCACCGCGACGACGTCGAACGCCAAGGGCGAGACCGTCCCGGTCAAGTACACGATCCTGGCCCGGCAGGTGCGCTCCAGCGTGTGGGTCGAGCTCAACGCCGCGCTCAACAAGGGCAAGTACGTCGGCGTGTTCCGCGAGTCCAACCCCAAGCGCGTCTACCCGATGGGCAGCGTGGCCAGCAACATCGTCGGCTTCATGAGCGAGGGCAAGGGCCGCACCGGCCTGGAGGCCGCGCAGGAGGACGCGCTGGCCGGCACCAAGGGCCGCGAGCAGTTCGAGACCTCGCCGAACGGCCGCATCCCGCTGGGCAACCAGACGCTGACGCCCGCGGTCGACGGCAAGGACTTCCAACTGACCATCGACGCCGACCTCCAGTGGATGGTCGAGCGCCGGCTGGCCGAGCGCGTCGACGAGGTCGGCGGCAACTGGGGCGTCGCGATCGTGCAGGACGTCGAGACCGGCGAGCTGCTGTCCCTGGCCAACTACCCCTCCTACGACTCCAACAAGCCGGGGGACGCCGCGCCCGGCGACACCGGCAACCGTGCGGTCACCGCGATGTACGAGCCGGGTTCGGTGCAGAAGGTGCTCACCCTCGCCTCGCTGCTGGACGCCGGCCTCACCACCCCCGACCGCACCTACGCGATCAAGGACACCGTCAAGGTGGGCGAGCACACCGTGCGGGACGCGTTCAAGCACGGCGACATCGACATCACCACGCGCGGCATCCTGGTCAAGTCGTCCAACATCGGCGCGATCACCGCGGCGCGCGAGCTCGAGCCCGCCCAGCTGCGCGACTACATGGCCGGCTTCGGCCTCGGCCAGAAGACGACGCTCGGCCTGCCCGGCGAGCAGCCCGGCAGCCTCCCCGGCGCCGGCATGCCGCAGTTCCAGGCCGACTCCATCGCCTACGGCTACGGACTGTCGGTGACGTCGCTGCAGATGGCCTCGGCCATCTCGGCGGTCGCGAACGACGGCGTGTACACGGCCCCCTCGATCATCAAGGCGACCGGTGACCACGGGGGTCCGCTCGTCCCGGTGGCCGCGCCGGAGACGCACCGCGTGGTCTCGGAGGAGGCCGCCCGCGCCACCGTCGAGATGATGGAGCAGCGCACGCTCGACAGCGAGGCGCAGCTGAAGATCCCCGGCTACCGGACCGGCACCAAGACCGGCACCGCCCGCCTGCAGGCCGCCACCGGCGGCTACGCCGGCCAGGTGGCCTCGATCGTCGGCGTGGCACCCGTCGAGGACCCGCAGATCCTGGTCTACGTGCTGATCGCCCGCCCCGACACCCTCGGCGCCGGCCTCGGCATGGCGGGCCCGGTCTACCGGGACATCATGTCGCTGGCCCTGCCGCGCTACGGCGTGCAGCCGAGCAACGACGTCGACCAGGCGAAGCTGCCCCTCTTCAAGGAATGATGCCTCCCGTGACGTCCGACCCGAGCGCCCTGCGGCCCTCCGCCGCACCCGGACTGCCCCTGGCACACCTGCTGCCGGGGGCGTCAGGTGTCCTCACCGGCGTGGCCGTCGACTCCCGTGCGGTGGCCCCGGGCGACCTCTACGTCGGGCTGCCGGGGGCGCGGGCGCACGGCGCCTCCTTCGCCGCCCAGGCCGCGGCCGCCGGGGCGCTGGCCGTGCTCACGGACGCCGCAGGTGCGGCCCTCGCCGAGCCCGCCGGCCTGCCCGTCCTGGTCGTCGACGACCCGCGGGCCGCGATGGCGCCGCTGGTCGCCGACGTGTACGGGCGTCCGGGGGAGGCCCTCGACCTGTTCGCCGTGACCGGCACCAACGGCAAGACCTCCACCGTGTTCCTCCTCGAGGCCGCGCTGGCCGCCCTCGGCCGCACCGTGGCCACGATCGGCACCATCGGGTTCCGGGTCGCCGGGCAGCCGCTCGACGTGGCCCGCACCACCATCACCACGCCCGAGGCGCCCGACCTGCAGGCCCTCCTCGCCGTCCTGCGCGAGCGGGGGGCCGACACCGTCGCCATGGAGGTCAGCAGCCACGCGCTGGCCCTCCACCGCGCGGACGCCCTCACCTTCGACGCCGCCGGCTTCACCATGCTGGGCCAGGACCACCTCGAGTTCCACCACACGCTCGAGGAGTACTTCGCGGCGAAGGCCCGCCTGTTCGTCGACGGGCGCACCCGCGCGGCGGTCGTGAACACCGACGACCCGTGGGGCCGCCGCCTGGCCGACCTCGCCCGCGCCGACGGCACCCGGGTGGTCACCACGCTGGCCGCCGACGCCGACCTGCGCGTGGTGGCGGCCGAGCCGCTGGCCGACGGGGGCTCCCGCGTCCGCCTCGCACACCCGGGCGGGGAGACGGTCTTCGACCTCTCCATGCTGGGCGACTTCAACGTCGCCAACGCGGTCACCGCGCTCGGGCTCGTGCACGCGGCCGGCCTCGACGTGGACGCCGCGGCCGCCGGGCTCGCCGCGGCCCAGGTCCCGGGCCGGATGCAGCGCGTCGACCTGGGGCCGGACGCCCCGCACGCCGTGGTCGACTTCGCCCACACCCCGCAGGCCGTGGCCGCCGCCCTGGCGGCGCTGCCGCGCACCGGACGCCGCATCGCCGTGCTCGGCGCCGGCGGCGACCGCGACCCGAGCAAGCGCGGCCCGATGGGGCGCGCCGCCGCGGAGGCGGCCGACCTGGTCGTCGTCACCGACGACAACCCGCGCAGCGAGGAACCGGCCGCGATCCGGGCCGCCGTGCTGGCCGGTGCCCGGGAGGCCGGAGGCGCCGAGGTCGTCGACGGCGGCGACCGCCGCGCCGCGATCGCGCGGGCCCTGCGCCTGGCCCGGCCCGCCGACTGGGTGGCGGTGCTCGGCAAGGGCCACGAGACGGGGCAGGACGTCGCTGGCGTCATCAGCCCGTTCGACGACGTCGCGGTGATCCGCGAGACCTGGGGGGAGTGACGTGGAACCCATCACGCTCGACGAGCTGGCCCGCGCGACGGGCGGGCGCCTGGTCCGCGCCGCCGACCCCGGTGCCCGCGTGGGGCCCGACGTCGTCATCGACTCCCGCCGGGCCACGCCCGGCTCGGTCTTCGTGGCCATCCCGGGCGAGCGCGTCGACGGCCACGACTACCTGGACGCCGCGGCGTCCGGGGGTGCGGCCGCCGCGCTGACCGCCCGCGAGGTGGACGCCGACCTGGCCCAGGTGGTCGTCGACGACCCGGTCGCCGCCCTGCAGCGCCTGGCGCGACACACCGTCGACGCCGGCCACGCCGGTGGCCTCGTGGTCGTCGGGGTGACCGGTTCCTCGGGCAAGACCTCGACCAAGGACCTCATCGGGCAGGTGCTCGGCCGCTTCGGCGCGACCGTGGTGCCGCCCGGCTCGTTCAACAACGAGATCGGGGCGCCGCTGACCGCCTGCCGCGTGGACGGCGCCACCCGCTTCCTCGTCGCCGAGATGGGCGCGCGCGGCATCGGCCACGTGCGCGCGCTCACGGAGGTCACCCCGCCCGACATCGGCGCGGTCCTCAACGTCGGCCACGCCCACGTGGGGGAGTTCGGCTCCGTGGAGGGCATCGCGCAGGCCAAGGGCGAGCTCGTCGAGGCGCTGGACGCCGACGGCTGGGCCGTCCTCAACGCCGCCGACCCCCTCGTCGCCGCCATGGCGTCGCGGAGGCGCGCCCGCGTCGCCTGGTTCGCCGACGCCGGCGAGCCGGAGGGGGGCGACCTGCGCGTGTGGGCGTCCGATGTCGTCGCCGACGACCTGCAGCGCTTCTCGTTCACCCTCCACGCCGACGGCGCCGTCACCGGCAGCGAGCCGGTGGCCCTGGGCGTCCTCGGTCGCCACAACGTGGCCAACGCGCTGGCCGCCGCCGCGGTCGCGCTGGCGGCCGGCTGCGACCTGCCGGGCGTGGCGGAGGCCCTCACCAGCGCGCGCCCACAGTCGCGCTGGCGCATGGAGCTGGTCACCCGCGCCGACGGCCTGGCCATCCTCAACGACGCCTACAACGCCAACCCCGACTCCATGGCCGCCGCCCTGACCAGCCTCGCCGGCCTGCGCCGCGACGGCGGCCGGGTCGTCGCCGCGGTGGGGGACATGCTGGAGCTCGGCGACACCTCCGCACAGGCACACCGCGCGGTGGGGGAGCTCGCCGCGCGCCTGGGGGTCGACGAGGTCCTGGCGATCGGCGCGTTTGGCAACCACGTCATCGACGCAGTTGCCGCCGGGGGCGGCCGCGGCCAGTATCTAGAGGGCAAGGACGAGCTCACGCGCCACCTGCGCGCGAGCCTGGGTCCTCGCGATGTGGTGCTGGTCAAGGCGTCCCGCGGCCTCGCACTCGAGACCGTGGCGGAGGCCCTGGCGGGCGCCGACGACGAAGGAGAATCGCACCGATGATCATGATGCTGCTGGCCGGCGCGCTCGGCCTCGTCGGGACACTCGTGGGCACCCGTCTGGCCATCCACGTCCTGGTGAGCCGCGGGTACGGGCAGTACGTCCGTGACGACGGCCCCAAGGAGCACCTGAAGAAGGCGGGCACGCCCACGATGGGCGGCATCGCGATCATCCTCAGCGTCCTGCTGGCCTACACGCTGGCGCACCTGATCCTGTGGCGGCCCCCGACCGTGTCCGGCCTGCTCCTGCTCGGGCTGTTCACCGGCCTGGGCTTCGTGGGCTTCCTCGACGACTGGATCAAGATCTCCCGCGCCCGCAGCCTGGGCCTCAACAGCAAGGCCAAGCTGATCCTGCAGACGCTGATCGCGGTGGCGTTCGGTTATGCGGCCTTCCAGTTCCCCAACGAGCGCGGCCTCACGCCCGCCTCGACCTACGTGTCGTTCCTGCGCGACATCCAGTGGCTCGACCTGGGGCCGTGGCTCGGCCTGGCCTGGATCGTCTTCATCATCGCGGCGCTCTCCAACGGCGTGAACCTCTCCGACGGCCTCGACGGCCTCGCCACCGGCCTGTCCACCATGGTGTTCGCCGCCTTCGCGCTGGTGAACCTGTGGCAGTACAACCAGTGGTGCGCGACCCTGTCGACCACCGGCCCGCTGTGCTACGAGGTGCGCGACCCCAACGACCTGGCCGCCATCTCCATGGCGCTGGCCGGCGCCTGCTTCGGCTTCCTGTGGTGGAACGCCTCCCCGGCCAAGATCTTCATGGGCGACTCGGGCTCGCTGGCCCTCGGCGGTGCCGTCGCCGGCCTGGCGATCCTCACCCGCACCGAGCTGCTCGTCGTCATCCTCGGCGGCATGTTCGTGCTCATCACCCTGTCGGTGGTCCTCCAGGTGGGCTTCTTCAAGCTGTCCAAGGGCAAGCGCCTGTTCAAGATGGCGCCCCTGCACCACCACTTCGAGATGGTCGGCTGGGCCGAGCAGACCGTCGTCGTCCGCTTCTGGATCATCTGCGGCATCTTCGTCGCGCTCGGCACCGGCATCTTCTACGCCGAATGGGTGGTGAACCTGTGACCCTCGACTGGATCGCGTCCGCCGACCGCCTCTCCCCGTGGCGCGAGGCCACGGTCGTGGTGGCAGGCCTCGGCACCTCCGGCTACGCGGCCGCCGACGGGCTCATGGCCCTGGGCGCCGGCCGGATCGTCGTGCTCGACGAGGCCGACACCCCCGCCAACCGCGACAAGGCCGAGCTGCTGCGCGCGCTCGACGTCGAGGTCACCCTCGGCGCCGGAGCGACGGGCACCCTGCCCGAGGGCGTCCACCTCGTCGTCACCTCGCCCGGGTGGCGCCCGACGGCGCCGCTGCTGCTGCGGGCCGCCGAGCGGGGCGTCCCGGTGTGGGGCGAGGTCGAGCTGGCCTGGCGCATGATGCAGCCCGACCGCGTGGTGCCGTGGCTCGGCATCACCGGCACCAACGGCAAGACCACCACCACGAACATGCTCGAGTCGATGCTGCTGGCGGCGGGCCTCAAGGCCGCCGCGGTCGGCAACGTCGGACGCCCCATCATCGAGGCGATCCTCGACGAGGTCGACTACGACGTGTTCGCCGTGGAGCTGTCGAGCTTCCAGCTGCACTGGTCCGACACGCTGGCCCTGCACTCGGCCGCCGTCCTCAACCTGCAGGCCGACCACCTGGAGTGGTACGCCCACGAGGACGACCCCTACGCGGCCTACGCCGCCGACAAGGCGAAGATCTACGAGCGGGTGACGCACTCCTGCGTCTACAACGTCGCCGACCCGGCCACCGAGAAGATGGTCGAGGAGGCCGACGTCACCGAGGGCGCCCGGGCGATCGGGTTCCGCCTCGAGGTGCCGGCCCCGTCGATGCTCGGCGTCGTCGACGACCTCCTGGTCGACCGCGCGTTCGTCGAGCAGCGCCGCGACTCGGCGATGCCGCTGGCCGAGCTCTCCGACGTCCGCCCGTTCGCGCCGCACAACGTGGAGAACGCGCTGGCCGCGGCCGCGCTGGCCCGCAGCTTCGGCGTCCCGCCCCAAGCGGTCGCGCAGGGGCTGCGCGACCTCGAGATCGGCGACCACCGGATCCAGACCGTGGCCGAGGGCGGCGGTGTGCGCTGGGTCGACGACTCCAAGGCGACCAACCCGCACGCCGCGGCGTCCTCGATGCGCGCGTTCGACTCGATCGTGTGGATCGCCGGCGGGCAGGCCAAGGGCACCTCCTTCGACGATCTCGTCACCACCTACGGCCCCAAGCTGAAGGGCGCGGTGCTGCTTGGCGTCGACCGCGCGGTGATCGCCGGCGCGCTTGCCCGACACGCGCCCGACGTCCCGGTGATCGTGATCGACAACGGCGAGACTGGGGCCATGGCCGAGGCAGTCGCTGCCGCGGCGGGCCTGGCTTCCCCGGGCGACACGGTCCTCCTGGCGCCCGGATGTGCCAGCAGGGACATGTGGACCGGGTACGACGCCCGCGGGCGCGACTTCACCGAGGCGGCCCGGGCCCGGGCACAGGACTAGACGAGCAGACAGGAGGACGGCGGTGGCGATCCTGACCCCCAGCAGGCCCCCCAAGCCGTCGAGCGCCCGCCGCAAGGGTCGCGAGAACACCATCGCCGACACGGCCTCGGGCTGGCTGTCGCACCCGATGGCCGACGTGGTCCTGGTCACCGTGCCCACCGCCATCCTGCTCGGCCTCGGCGCCCTCATGGTGTGGTCGGCGTCCACTGTCTTCGCGTACCGCCAGTTCGGGGACGCCTTCTACTTCATGGAGCGCCACCTGGTCTTCCTGGTCGTGGCGCTGATCGCCGGCTTCGTGGCCTCGCGGGTGCCGCCCGAGAAGCTCCGCGCCCTGGGTTGGGTGGCCTTCGGGCTCGCCGCGTTGTTGCTGTGCCTGACCTTCGTGCCCGGCCTGGGCTACGGCGTCGGCGGCAACAAGAACTGGCTCAACTTCGGCGGCCCCGGCCAGATGCTCCGGCTGCAGCCCGCCGAGCTGGCCAAGCTGGCCCTGGTGGTGTGGGGCAGCGCGGTGCTGGCCAACAAGCGGAAGCTGCTCAACGAACCCAAGCACCTGCTGGTGCCGTTCGTCCCGTTCTCCCTGCTGCTCATCGGCCTCGTCGTCCTCCAGCGCGACCTCGGCACCGCGATCATCCTCGGCGCCCTCATGCTCGCGATCCTGTGGTGCGTGGGCGCACCGCTGAAGGTGCTGGGCGGCATGATGGCCATGATCGTCGTGGCCGCGGGCGTGCTCGTCACCCTCAACGAGTCACGCGTCGCCCGCATCCTGGGCTTCCTCGACCCGACGTCCGACCCGACCGGCATCAACCACCAGCCGCTGCAGGCCCTCTACGGGCTGGCTAGCGGCGGCTGGCTGGGCGTGGGCCTCGGGCGCAGCCGCCAGAAGTGGGGCAGCCTGGCCGAGGCTCACACCGACTACGTGCTCGCGATCATCGGCGAGGAGCTCGGCCTCATCGGCACCCTCCTCGTGCTCGGCCTGTTCGTCATGCTCGCCTGGGCCGGCGTCCGGATCGCCCTGCGCGGCTCCACCTTCTTCACCCGCTGGGTCGCGGCCGGCATCACCGCCTGGCTGCTCATGCAGGCCTCGATCAACATCCTCGTGGTGCTGGGCCTGCTGCCCGTGCTGGGCGTCCCGCTGCCGTTCCTGTCGTACGGTGGGTCGGCGCTGCTGGCCAACGTCATGGCCGTCGGCATTCTCGTGGCCTGCGCGCGCGACGAGCCCGAGGCGAAGGCCTGGCTGCGGCGACGCGCCAAGGCGAAGGCACCCCGGCGCAGGCTGTCGGCGATCCTGCCGGCCCGCAGCCCGTCCTGATGGAGGAGACCCATGGTTTCGATCGTCCTGGCCGGCGGGGGCACCGCCGGCCACACCTCGCCGCTCATCGCGACGGCCGAGCGGCTGCGTGAGGCGCACCCCGGCGTCCGGCTGACCTGTGTCGGCACGCCGAAGGGCCTGGAGTCCCGGGTGATCCCGGCCGCCGGCCTCGAACTGCGGATGATCCCGCCGGTCCCGCTCCCGCGGAAGGCGACCCCCGAGCTGCTCCGCGTCCCCGGACGTCTCGCGGGTGCCGTCCAGCAGGCCATCGGCATCCTCGACGACGTGGACGCGGACGCCGTCGTCGGCTTCGGCGGTTACGTCTCCCTGCCGGTGTACCTCGCCGCCCTCGCGCGGCGCGTCCCGGTCGTGCTCCACGAGCAGAACGCGGTGCCCGGGCTGGCCAACAAGATCGCGGCGCGCTTCGCCAAGGTGGTCGCGGTCTCCTTCCCGAAGACGCCCCTGCCGCACGCCCGCTTCGTCGGCCTGCCCGTCCGGGCCGCCATCACCGACCTCGACCCGGTCGCTGACCGCGCGGCCGCCCGCGAGGCGCTGGGCTTCGGCAGCGACCGCCCGCTTCTGCTCGTCTCGGGCGGTTCGCAGGGCGCGGTGGCGATCAACAAGGCCACCGAGGCGGCGCGCGCCGAGCTCCTGGCCGCGGGGGTCGACATCCTGCACGTGCTCGGCCCGAAGAACCTCACCGACGCGCACACCACGATCGAGGACCCGGGCACGGGCGCCCGCTACGTACCGGTCGGCTACGTCGATGCCATGGAGCAGGCCTACGCCGCCGCCGACCTGATGGTCGGGCGCTCGGGGGCCGGCACGGTGGTCGAGACCGCGACGGTCGGACTCCCGGTCGTGTTCGTCCCCCTCCCCCACGGCAACGGGGAGCAGGCGCGCAACGCCGACTTCATCGTCGAGGCCGACGCCGGGGTCGTGGTGCCGAACAGCGAGTTCGACGGCCCGCGCCTGCTGGCCGAGGCGCTGCCGCTGCTGACCGACCCCCAGCGGCTCACCGGGATGCGCGAGCGCCTGGCCGGGCTCGTCCCGCGCGACGCCGCCGCCGACCTGGCCCGCCTCGTCCTCGAGCAGGCGGGTGCCTGACATGCCCCTGGTGCAGCCCGTCGACCTGGTCCCGGCCGCCGAGGTCGGGCCCGTCCACTTCATCGCCATCGGCGGCGCCGGCATGAGCGGCATCGCCCAGGCCTACGCCGACCTGGGGCTCGAGGTCTCCGGCTCGGACCGCGACGACTCCGCCGCGCTCCGCAAGCTGGCCGCGGCCGGCGTCCGCACCCATGTCGGCCACGACGCCGCCCAACTGGGGGACGCGCGCACCGTCGTGGTGTCGTCGGCGATCAAGCCCGGCAACCCCGAGCTGGACGAGGCCCACCGCCGCGGCCTGCGCGTCTGGCACCGGTCCGCGGCCCTCGGGGCCCTCATGCTCGGACGCCGCGGCGTCGCCATCACCGGGACCCACGGCAAGACCACGACCACCGGGATGGTGGCCACCATGCTGACCCGACTCGGGACCGACCCCGGCTACGTGATCGGCTCGCCCCTGGCCACGACGGGGGAGAGCGCGGCGCTCGGCACCGGCGAGGCCTTCGTGGTCGAGGCCGACGAGTCCGACGGCTCCTTCCTGCAGTACCCGGCCCAGGTCGTGGTGATCACCAACATCGAGGCCGACCACCTCGACAACTGGGGCACGCCCGCCGCCTACGTCGACGGCTTCGTGCGGCTCGGCTCGGCCGAGGGCGTCGAGGTCGTCGTGATGACCGCCGACGAACCCGTCTCACGGGAGGTGGCCGACACCCTGCGCGGGCTCGGCCGCACCGTGGTGACCTACGGCGAGTCCGCCGACGCCGACGTGCGCCTGACCCAGCTCGAGCTCACCCCCGACGTGACGGCGGCCACGCTGACCGCCGCCGACGACACCGGACGCCTCGCGCTGGCCGTCCCCGGCCGCTACAACCTGCACAACGCGACGGCCGCCTACGCCGTGGGCCGCGCGCTCGCCCTGCCCGGTCCCGCCCTGCGCGAGGCGCTGGGCACCTTCACCGGCACCCACCGCCGCTTCGAGGCCAAGGGCGAGGTCGGCGGCGTGCGCGTCTTCGACGACTACGCCCACCACCCGACCGAGGTCGCCGCGCTGCTGCGGGCGGCCCGGCCCCGGGTCGTCGAGGGTGGACGCCTCGTGGCCTGCTTCCAGCCCCACCTGTTCAGCCGCACGCGCGACTTCCTGGACGAGTTCGCCGCGGCGCTGTCCCTGGCCGACGAGGTCGTCGTCTGCGGCATCTACCCCGCCCGCGAGGAGGCGGCCGACTTCCCGGGCGTCACGGCGACCGCGCTCGCCGACCGCGTGCGCGCGCTGGGGCACGACGCCACCGTGGTCGAGGATCTCGCCGACGTCGCCCCGATTCTGGCCGACCTCGTCCGACCGGGTGACCTCGTGCTGACCATCGGCGCGGGCAGCATCACCACGGCCGGTCCGGCCCTGGTCGCCCTGCTGGAGGAGCGGGCGTGACTGAACCGCTGGTCGACGTCACCGGGGCCCGCCGCCGGCGCGCCCGGGCGAGGCTGAGGCGCCGCCTCGTCGTCGCCGGGATCGTGGCGGGGGTCCTTGCCGTCATCGGCGGCGTGGCGTGGGTCGTGCTGGGCTCGCCGTGGCTGGCCGTGCGCGAGGTGCGCGTCGAGGGCGCGACGCTGGTCCCGGTCGACCAGGTCGTGGCCGCGGCTGCCGTCCCGCTGGGGACGCCGCTGGCGCGGGTGAACGCCGCGGCCGCCGAGGCGCGGGTGACCGGCACGCTGCCCGCGGTCGCGTCCGTCCACGCCACGCGGGCCTGGCCCGACGCCGTCCTGCTCACGGTCACCGAATGGACGCCGCAGCTCGTGCTGGAGCTGCCCGGCACGTGGGTGTGGGTCTCCGGGGAGGGCCGGTCGTTCCACACGAGCGAGGAGCGCCCGGAGGGCGTCATGGTCGCCCGGGGCGGGCTGGCCGACGAGAACGTCCTCGCGACGCTGGCCGCCGTGGCGACGAGCCTGCCCGGCGAGGTGCGGTCCCAGGCCGAGTACATCCAGGCCGACACCGTGGACTCGGTGACGATCACCCTCGAGGACGGACGCAGGATCCTGTGGGGAAGCGCCGAGGAGGCCGAGCTCAAGGCGGACGTCGTCGTGCCGCTGCTGAAGGTGGAGGCCAAGGAGTACGACGTCTCCGCGCCCACCCACCCGACCACCCGGTGAGGTCGAGGGTTCGACCTCAACCCTCAACCACAGGTTGAGGGGCGCGCCCGCCGACCCCCCGGTGATGGACTCCGCACGCCGCGGGTCAATAACCTGACCTGCAGCCCCGTACCGCGCCGTTTGCCTTCCCACTCGGAACGCCGAGGTGGGGCTCAGCGAAGCATTGGCGGCAAGACGACAGAAGACAGGTACCCAACGTGGTGAGTGCATCCCAGAACTACCTGGCGATCATCAAGGTCGTGGGCGTGGGTGGGGGCGGCGTGAACGCCGTCAACCGGATGATCGAGGCGGGGCTCCGCGGTGTCGAGTTCATCGCGGTGAACACCGACGCGCAGGCGCTGCTGATGAGCGACGCCGACGTGAAGCTCGACATCGGTCGCGACCTGACCCGCGGTCTCGGGGCGGGTGCCGACCCCGACAAGGGTCGCCAGGCCGCCGAGGACCACGCGGACGAGATCGAGGAGGTCCTCAAGGGGGCCGACATGGTCTTCGTGACCGCCGGCGAGGGTGGCGGCACCGGCACGGGCGGCGCCCCGGTCGTGGCCCGCATCGCCCGCTCGCTCGGCGCGCTGACCATCGGTGTCGTGACGCGCCCGTTCAGCTTCGAGGGCCGCCGCCGCTCGACCCAGGCCGAGGACGGCATCACGCGCCTCCGCGAGGAGGTCGACACCCTCATCGTCATCCCGAACGACAAGCTGCTCGAGATGACCGACCACCACGTCGCGATCCTGGACGCCTTCAAGCAGGCCGACCAGGTGCTCATGCAGGGCGTCTCGGGCATCACCGACCTGATCACCACGCCCGGCCTGATCAACCTCGACTTCGCCGACGTCAAGGCCGTCATGAGCAACGCCGGCTCGGCACTCATGGGCATCGGTTCGGCCCGCGGTGAGGACCGCGCCCGCGCCGCCGCCGAGATGGCCGTGTCCAGCCCGCTGCTGGAGACCTCGATCGACGGCGCGCACGGCATCCTGCTGGCGATCGCCGGTGGCTCCGACCTGGGCCTGTTCGAGGTCTCGGCCGCGGCCAACCTGATCGAGGAGGCCGCGCACGAGGACGCGAACATCATCTTCGGCACGGTCATCGACGACAGCCTCGGCGACGAGGTGCGCGTCACGGTCATCGCCGCCGGGTTCGACGGGGGGCAGCCGCCGCGCCGCCAGCCCGGCGTGACCCGCAAGCCCGACCTGCGCCAGCCGCCGCCCCAGCCGCCGGTGCGCCAGCCCGAGGCGTCCCCGCAGCCGTCCCCGGTCGAGGAGCGTCCCGCCGCCCCCGCGCAGCAGCAGGCTCCCGTCCAGCAGCAGTCCCGGCCGGCGCCGCGCCCCGAGCCCATCGCCGACGACGAGCTGGACGTCCCCGACTTCCTGAAGTAGCCCGTGTTCGTCTTCCGTCGCGACCCCGACGCCGACCTCGGCGTCGGGGTCGCGTTCACGTCCGCCGACCTCGACCTGTCCGACGGGCAGGGCGAGACCGGCCGTGAGGCCGCCTTCGCCGCGCTGGCGGCGAGCCTGGGCGTGCCCGTCGCCGTGACCACGCAGGTGCACTCCGACGGGGTGCTGGCCGTGGGGGAGCAGACCGCGCCCGCGGCGTCCGGGCTGGTCGACCTGACCGGGCAGCAGGCGGACGCGCTCGTGACGACCCGGCCCGGCGTCGCGCTCGCGGTGCGGGTCGCCGACTGTGTTCCGATCTGCATCGCCGCGGCCGACGGATCGGCGGTGGCCGCCGTCCATGCCGGCCGCAGCGGGCTGATGCAGGGGGTCATCGCTGCGGCGGTCGACCGGCTGCGCGCCGACACCGACGCCGACCTCGTGGGGTGGGTCGGCCCGCACGTCTGCGGCGCTTGCTACGAGGTGCCCGCCGCGATGGCCGAGGACGCCGTCGCCCGGCTCGGCATCGCCCCCACCACCACGAGCTGGGGCACCCCCTCCATCGACCTGGGGGCCGCGGCGCTGGCCCAGCTGGGCGAGGCCGGGGTCGACGCCACCGCCGTGGGCGGCTGCACGCTGCACGGCACCGGGCTGCACTCCCACCGGGGCGGGGACGCCGGCCGGCAGGTCGGCCTCGTCTGGATCGCACCGCGCTGAACCGTTGCCGAACCCCGGGCGTGCCGCGTCGGGGGCGCGGGTGCCTCGCGCTAGTGTGATGGTCGATCCCTGAACGGAGGAACCATGGCAGAAGGTTTCAAGAAGGCTGCCGTCTGGCTGGGCCTCATGTCGGACGCACCCTACGACGAGCGTGACGACGAGCTCACCGAGGCCGTCGAGCCCGTGCGCCACGACCGGGACCGTGAGCGTGAGCGCCACGACCAGGTCCGCGAGGACCGCGCGCTGGCGCCCGCCGAGGCGAGCGTGACCGCCCTCGAGGAGCGGCGTCCCGCCCCCGTGCCCCGCACCGCGGACCTCAGCCGCATCGTCACCGTGCACCCGCGCACCTACAACGAGGCGCGCACGATCGGCGAGAACTACCGCGACGGCATCCCCGTGATCATGAACCTGTCCGACATGGAGGACGCCGACGCCAAGCGCCTGGTGGACTTCGCGGCCGGCCTGATCTTCGGCCTGCGCGGCACGATCGAACGCGTCACCAGCAAGGTGTTCCTGCTGTCGCCGGCCGGCGTGAACGTCACCGCCGAGGACAAGGAGCGCATCGTCGGGGGCTTCTTCAACCAGAGCTGACGCTCACCTTGGCGGTCCTCGTCTGGCTACACTAGCCTGAGGTTTCGGCGCGCCCCGTCGCGCCTCGGCAAGCCCGACACACTGTCCATCACGTGAGGTTGAACGATGACCCTGACCATCGAACAGGTGCGCGACACGCGTTTCCACCTGGCCCGCCGCAACGGCTACGACCCGGCCGACGTCGACACGTTCGTCGACAAGGTCGAGACGACGCTGGTGGCGCTGGCGGAGGAGAACGCGACGCTGCAGCAGCAGGTCGCGACCCTCTCGTCCGGTGGGGGCGCCGACGACGGTGAGCTCCAGCGCGCGCTGGAGGAGCGTGACGCCGAGCTCGAGCGCGTGCGCGCCGAGCTCGAGGAGGCGCGTGCGCAGCTCGAGGCCAAGGACGAGCAGCTCCGCTCCGCGGCCGAGGCCGGTGGCCAGGACGCCGATCTCCGCGCCGCCCTCGAGGCGAAGGACGCCGAGCTCCGTGCTCGCGACGAGGAGCTGGGCCGCAAGAACGAGGAGATCCAGAACCTCCACAACTCGCTGTCCGGTGGCGGCGACGAGGCGGCGCACCTGCGCGGCGAGCTGGAGAACCGCGACAACGAGCTCAACCACCTGCGTGGCGAGCTGGGCGACCGCGACGGCAACCTCGAGCAGCTGCGCGCCGAGGCCGAGTCCCTGCGCGAGCAGCTCGCCCAGCGCGACGACGAGCTGAACGGCCTCCGTGGCGAGGTCGAGTCGCTGCGCACCGCAGCCCCCGCGGCCGCCCCGGTCGCCTTCGGTGCGGTCGGCGACGGCCCCCAGGAGATCGTGGTCCGCACCGCAGCCGAGGCCTCCCCGGCCGTCACCCGCCTGCTGCAGATGGCCACCGAGCAGGCCGAGCGCCTGGTCGCCGAGGCGCAGGAGGAGGCCACCCGGCTCACCACCGAGGCCAACGAGACCGCCGCGCGTGTGACCGCCGAGGCCAACGAGACCGCTGAGCGTGTGACCGCCGAGGCCAACGAGACCGCCGAGCGTGTGACCACTGAGGCCAACGAGACCGCCGAGCGCGTGACCACCGAGGCCGAGCAGAAGGCCAAGGAGATCGTCGCCGACGCCCAGACCCGCGGCGAGCGCGTCGAGTCCGAGGCCCGGGTCAACGCCGAGAAGCTCACCGGTGACGCCGAGGCCCGTGCCGCCCAGGTCGACGCAGACGCCGTCGCCCGCCGCGCCGAGCTGTTCTCGACGCTGGAGGCGGAGCGCGACGACCTGTCGACGCGCGTCGACCACCTGCGTGAGTTCGAGGGTCGCTTCCGCCAGTCCTTCGTGGGCAACCTCGAGCAGCAGCTCGAGGCCCTGCGCAGCGGCAGCTTCGCCCCCGAGCAGCTGCCCGAGCTGCTGGGTGAGGGCCTCCGCGGCCAGTCCGCGACCCCGCGCCTCGACGCGCTGCTCAACAAGGACAACTGAGCAACCACCACGTGTGACGCCCCCGACCGGACCGGTCGGGGGCGTCGCGCATTCGCTTTGCGCGGAGCCACCGTGCGGGTGGTACTGTCTGCGCTCACAACGCAGCGTGAAGCACCTGGAGGGGGTGGCGCATGGCCAAGCCGGCCGACGGTGACGTCCGGGTTCCCGTCCTCGACGGGGAGGACCCGTGGACCGACGAGGAACTCGAGGAGATCCGCGAGGACCTGGTCTTCGACATCGCGCGCATGGAGCGGGCGATCCGGACCGCGGAGAAGGCGCTGGAGAAGCTCTTCGACGAGGGGACCGAGGGCGCCGGTCGCGACCCCGCCGACGTGGGGTCGACCAACTTCGAACGCGACCAGGAGATGTCGCTGGTCCAGAACGCCCGCGACATGCTCGACCAGGCCCAGACCGCCCTACGGCTGTTCGACACCGGCGGCTACGGCTGGTGCGACGCCTGCGGCCAGCCGATCGGCAAGGACCGGCTGATGGTCTTCCCGCGCGCCACGATGTGCGTGACCTGCAAGCAGCGGGAGGAACGGCGCTGACCTCCCCCCATCCCGTGCGCGGGGTCCTGTCCGGCCGGGCCGCCTGGGCCCTGGGCCTCGGCATCGCCGTCCTCGGCTACGGCGTCGACCTGCTGACCAAGCAGCTGGCGCTGGCCTACCTCGACCCCGCCAACCCGCCCGTCCTGCTGGGCGGGCTGCTGCGGCTGCAGCTGATCTTCAACCCCGGCGCCGCGTTCAGCATGGGGGAAGACTTCACGATCGTCCTGACCCTGATCGCGATCGCGGCCCTCGTCGGCGTCCTGGCCTTCCTGCTGCCGCGTGCGCGGCACCGCGGCTGGGTGGTCGCGAGCGGCCTGATCCTGGCCGGCATCCTGGGCAACCTGACCGACCGCCTGTTCCGCCCGCCGGCCCCCCTGCACGGGCACGTCATCGACTTCCTGCAGCTGCCCAACTTCGCCATCTTCAACGTGGCCGACATGTGCATCACCTTCGCGGCCGTGCTGATCATCTGGCTCGTCGCGATCAAGCAGGTCGACCTCGACGGGGCCAGCACCAAGGAGCCCCCGAAGACCGAGGCCGCGTGAGCGTCCACCTCGTGCCCGACGGGCTCGCCGGCGAGCGGGTCGACGCCGCGGCGTCCCGGATGACGGGCGTCAGCCGCAGTCGGGTGGCCGAGCTGGTGGCCGAGGGGTTGGTCCGGCTGAACGGCGAGGTCGTCTCCAAGTCCGCGCGCGTGGGTGCCGGTGACCTGCTGGAGCTCGAGATCCCCGCCCCGCGGGTCGCGACCGTGACCCCGCGCGAGGTCGAGGGCATCCGCATCGTCCACGACGACGCCGACATCGTCGTCGTCGACAAGCCGGCCGGCGTCGCCGCCCACCCGTCGCTCGGCTGGGACGGTCCCGACGTGGTCGCCCACCTGGCCGCCGCCGGGTTCCGGATCTCGACGTCGGGGGCGTCCGAGCGGCAGGGCATCGTGCAGCGCCTCGACGTGGGCACCTCGGGGCTGATGGTGGTCGCGAAGAGCGAGCCGGCCTACACAGCCCTGAAGCGCGCCTTCCGCAACCGCGAGGTCAGCAAGGTCTACCACACGCTGGTGCAGGGCCACCCCGACCCCTTCACCGGCACGATCGACGCCCCCATCGCGCGGCACCCCGGGCACGACTGGAAGATGGCGGTCGTCGACGGGGGCCGGCACTCGGTCACCCACTACGACACCCTCGAGGCCTTCCGGGCCGCGACGCTGCTCGAGGTCCAGCTCGAGACCGGCCGCACCCACCAGATCCGGGTGCACATGGCGGCGATCAAGCACCCCTGCGTCGGCGACCCCCTCTACGGGTCCGACCCCAACCTCGCCGCACGCCTCGGGCTCGAGCGCCAGTGGCTGCACGCGGTCGAGCTGGGCTTCACCCACCCGGGCACGGGGGAGTGGGTGGTGTTCGAGTCGGGCTACCCCGAGGACCTCGCCCACGCGCTCCGGCGGGTGGCCGACCCGGCCGACTGAGGGTTGCCGCCCGGTTGCCACCTGAGCGTCACCTCCGCGCAAACACACCGTGCGCTAAGGTCGAGCGCGTGGTGAACCTGAAGAACGACGGACTGCCGAACCGCCGCGCGAAGATCGTCTGCACGCTGGGCCCCGCGACCGACTCGCTCGAGCGGGTCATCGAGCTCGTCGAGGCGGGCATGAACGTCGCCCGGCTCAACATGAGCCACGGCGACCATGACACCCATCTGCGCCGCCTGCGCTGGGTCCGCCAGGCCTCCGAGAGCGTCGGACGCCCCATCGGCGTCTTCGCCGACCTGCAGGGCCCGAAGATCCGGCTGGGCAAGTTCCCCGACGGGCCGCAGGATCTCGAGGTCGGTGACCGGTTCACGATCACGACCGACGACGTGCCGGGCACGAAGGAGCGGGCAGGGACCACCCTGCAGACCCTGACCAACGACGTGAGCCCCGGCGACCAGATCCTGATCAACGACGGCGCCATCGAGCTGCTCGCCCTGGAGGTGACCGACACCGACGTCGTGACCGAGGTCGTGATCGGCGGCCGGGTCAGCGACCACAAGGGCATCAACCTGCCGGGCGTGGCGGTCTCCGTCCCGGCCCTCACCGAGAAGGACGCCGAGGACCTCGTCTGGGCGCTGGAGCACGGCGTCGACATGGTCGCCCTGTCGTTCGTCCGCTCGGCGCGCGACGTGGAGGACGTCCACCGGATCATGGACGAGCACGGCCGGCGCATCCCCGTCATCGCGAAGATCGAGAAGCCGCAGGCCGTCGCCGCGCTCGACGACATCGTCCGCGCCTTCGACGCGATCATGGTCGCCCGCGGCGACCTGGGCGTGGAGCTGCCGCTGGAGGACGTCCCCGGCGTGCAGAAGCGCATCATCACCGCGGCCCGCCTGGTCGCCAAGCCGGTGATCGTGGCCACGCAGATGCTCGAGTCGATGATCTCGGCCCCGCGGCCGACGCGGGCCGAGGCGTCCGACGTCGCCAACGCGGTGCTGGACGGCGCCGACGCGGTCATGCTGTCGGGGGAGACGGCCGTCGGCGCGTGGCCGATCGTGACCGTCGACACGATGGGGAGGATCATCCGCAAGATCGAGTCGCTGGGGCTCAACAAGATCGCGCCGATCGACTGGGACCCGCACACCACCTCGGGCATCATCGCCAAGGCGGCCGTCGAGGTGGCCGAGCGCGTGGGCGCCACGTACCTGGTCGCGTTCACCAAGAGCGGCGACACCGCGCTGCGCCTGACGCGGCTGCGCTCCCAGATCCAGGTCTGCTCGTTCAGCCCCTACGTCGAGACCGCCCAGCGGATGTCGATTGCGTGGGGCATCAAGTCGTTCACGACGCCCGAGTTCTACTCGATGGACGCCATGGTCGAGGCCGTGCAGAACTCCCTCAAGGGGTCCGGCATGGTCGAGGCCGGCGACAAGATCGTGATCGTGGCCGGCAACCCCAAGCACACCTCCGGCAAGACCAACTCGCTCCGGGTCGCCGAGATCCCGTGACCGACGCGACAGGCCCCCTCCCGTGCGGGAGGGGGCCTGTGTCGTACCGGGAAGGGGATTCGAACCCCTACGGGCCAGAGCCCAGACGGGTTTGAGCCGTCCGCGTATACCATTCCGCCACCCCGGCAAGTCGCGTGCAACATAGTGCCACATGCGGCCAACTCCGGGTCGTCCCGGCTCGACCGACCTAGTGTTGTGGGGTGTAGGGTCCGAATCGTTGTGACCAGGTCGTCATCAAGCAGGAAGCGGTGATCCAAGGTGAGCTCGAACGTGCCGTCGGCAGACCGTCCCCGGGTTCTCGTCGCGGAGGACGAGGCCCTCATCCGCCTCGACCTGGTCGAGTTGCTGACCGGCGAGGGGTACGACGTGGTCGGCGAGGCCGGTGACGGCGAGGAGGCCGTGAAGCTGGCCCGCGAGCTCGAGCCCGACCTGGTCGTCATGGACGTGAAGATGCCGACGATGGACGGCATCACCGCCGCCACCGCCATCGCCGAGGAGCGGATCGCCCCCGTGGTGATGCTGACCGCGTTCAGCCAGCGCGAGCTCGTCGATCGCGCCCGCGAGGCCGGCGCGATGGCCTACGTCGTGAAGCCGTTCGACGCCTCCGACGTGGTGCCCGCGATCGAGCTGGCCATGGCCCGCTACGCCGAGATCCGCGCGCTGGACGACGAGGTCGCCGACCTCGAGGAGCGACTGGCCTCCCGCAAGGCCGTCGACCAGGCCAAGGGCCTGCTGCAGGAGGGGCTGGGCCTGTCCGAGGCCGAGGCGTTCCGCTGGATCCAGAAGACCGCCATGGACCTGCGCAAGTCGATGCGCGAGGTCGCCGAGGGCGTCATCGACCACAGCAAGTCGGGCAAGGGCCCCAAGGGCAAGAAGAAGAAGGCCAAGCCGGTCGAGGAGTTCGACGACGAGGCCTGAGGCCTAGGGCTTCGGCCGCTTCAGCGCGCACGTCACGCGCGCCGTGCAGACCCGCTCGCCGGCGTCGTCGGTGAGCACGACCTCCCACGTGCCGAGCGTGCCCCCGATGCGGATCGCGCGCGCCTCGCCGGTCACCCAGCCCGAGCGCACGGGCGCGTGGTGGGTGGCGTTGAGGTCCACGCCGAAGGCTTGCCCGCCGCGCCCGACCGCGCTCGCCGCCGCGATCGAGGCCAGCGACTCGGCCATAACGCAGGACGCCCCGCCATGCCACAGCCCGAACGGCTGGGTGTTGCCCGCCACGGGCATCCGCCCGCGGGTGCGCTCGGGGGACACCTCGAGCACCTCCATCCCCATCCGCTCGTCGAGCCCGCCGGTCATGAGTGCTGCCAGGTCGGTCGGATCCATGCAGGCCATCGTGTCAGAGCGAGCCACTAGGCTGCGGTGGGTGACCAGCCAGACCCCTGCACCCGCGGCGTCCGACGCCCGCCTGCTGCTCATCGACGGGCACTCGGTGGCCTACCGCGCGTTCTTCGCGCTGCCGGTGGAGAACTTCGCCACCAGCACCGGGCAGCACACCAACGCGGTGTACGGGTTCACGTCGATGCTGATCAACGTGCTGCGCGACGAGCAGCCCACCCACGTGGCGGTGGCGTTCGACGTGAGCCGGCAGACGTTCCGCACCGAGGCGTACCCCGAGTACAAGGCCAACCGGTCCACCTCGCCCGAGGAGTTCAAGGGCCAGGTCGCGCTGGTGAAGGAGGTGCTGGACGCGCTCAACATCGTGCACCTCGAGCTCGACGGCTACGAGGCCGACGACATCATCGGCACCCTCTCGCTGCAGGCCCAGCAGGCGGGCTGGCAGACGCTGATCTGCACCGGCGACCGCGACGCGATGCAGCTCGTCGACGAGCGCACCACCGTGCTCTACCCGCGCAAGGGCGTCTCCGACCTGGCCCGCATGACCCCGGCGGCGGTGGAGGAGAAGTACCTCGTTGCGCCCACGCGCTACCCCGAGCTGGCGGCGCTGGTGGGCGAGACCTCCGACAACCTGCCCGGCGTCCCCGGCGTGGGCCCCAAGACCGCAGCCAAGTGGCTGGGTGAGTACGACGGCCTGGAGAACCTGCTCGCGCACGCCGAGGGCCTGCGCGGCAAGGCGGGGGAGTCGCTGCGGGAGCGCATCGAGGACGTGCGCCGCAACCGGCAGCTGAACGCGCTGGTGCGCACGCTCGACCTGCCGGTCGCCTTGGCGGGTCTCGAGCGGCGGGACTGGGACCGCGAGGCCGTCCACACCCTGTTCGACTCGCTCGAGTTCCGGGTGCTGCGCGAGCGGCTGCTCGAGACCCTGCCCGCCGAGGCGGCCGAGCCCGAGGGTGGGTTCGAGGTGGCCGGCGAGGTGCTCGCGCCCGGCGCCCTGCCGGGGTGGCTGGACGCCCACGCCTCCGGCCTGGTCGGGGTGCAGCCCGAGGGCTCGTGGAAGGGCGGCCAGGGGGACCTGGTCGGCCTGGCTCTGGCGTCCCTCGACGGCGCGGCCGCCTGGGTGCGCGTCACCGACCTGACTCCCGCCGACGACGCGGCGCTGGCCGCGTGGCTCGCCGACCCGGCCCGGCCCAAGGCCATGCACGACGCCAAGGGCCCCCTGCAGGCGATCTGGTCGCGGGGGTGGGACCTGGCGGGGCTGGCGTCCGACACCCACCTGGCCGCCTACCTGCTGCGGCCCGACCAGCGCACCTACGACCTGGGCGACCTGACGGTCCGCCACCTCAAGCGCGAGCTCGCGGCCGAGGGCGGCGGGTCCAGCGCGACCGACCAGCTGGCCTTCGACTTCGAGGACCCGGACGAGGGCCACGACGCCATGGTCCGCGCCCGCGCGGTCGCCGAGCTGGCCGGCGCCCTCGAGGTCGAGCTGGCTGCGGCCGGCGGCTCATCGCTGCTGGAGGAGGTCGAGCTGCCCCTGCAGCGCACCCTCGCCACCATGGAGCGGTACGGCATCGCGCTCGACACCGGCGCGCTGGAGTCGCTGTGGACCGAGTTCGACGTCGAGGTGCGCCGCGCCGAGCAGGAGGCCTACGACGCCATCGGCAAGCCCATCAACCTCGGCTCGCCCAAGCAGCTGCAGGTGGTGCTGTTCGACGAGCTCGGCATGCCGAAGACCCGCCGCACCCGCACGGGGTGGACGACGGACGCCGACGCCCTCGAGGGCCTCTACGCCAAGACCGAGCACCCCTTCCTCGCCGCGCTGCTGCGCCACCGCGACCAGATCAAGCTGCGCCAGACCGTCGAGGGGCTGCAGAAGTCGGTCGCCGACGACGGGCGCGTGCACACCACCTACCTGCAGACCGTCGCGGCCACCGGGCGGCTCAGCTCGACCGACCCGAACCTGCAGAACATCCCGATCCGCACCGAGGCGGGCCGGCGCATCCGCGAGGCGTTCGTCGTCGGCGAGGGCTACGAGTCGCTGATGACGGCCGACTACAGCCAGATCGAGATGCGGATCATGGCGCACGCGTCCGAGGACGCCGGGCTGATCGAGGCGTTCACGTCCGGCGCCGACTTCCACACCGTGATGGCCTCGCGCGTGTTCGGGGTCGCTCCCGACGAGGTCGGCGGCGGCATGCGCGCCAAGATCAAGGCGATGAACTACGGCCTGGCCTACGGCCTGAGCGCGTTCGGGCTGTCGGGGCAGCTGAAGATCCCGGTGTCCGAGGCCCGCGGCCTGATGGACGAGTACTTCGAGCGGTTCGGCCACGTCCGCGACTACCTCACCGGCATCGTCGACGATGCCCGCAAGACCGGCTTCACCGAGACGATCCTGGGCCGGCGCCGCTACCTGCCCGACCTCACCAGCTCGAACCGGCAGCGCCGCGAGATGGCCGAGCGCATGGCCCTCAACGCCCCGATCCAGGGCTCGGCCGCCGACATCATCAAGGTCGCCATGCTCGACGTCGAGTCAGGCCTGGCCCGCGCCGGGCTGCGCTCGCGCATGCTGCTCCAGGTGCACGACGAGCTCGTCTTCGAGGTGGCTCCCGGCGAGCGCGAGGCCCTGGAGGAGGTCGTCCGCGAGCGGATGGGCCACGCCGTCGAGATGGCGGTGCCGCTCGACGTGTCGGTGGGCGTGGGCCGCTCCTGGCACGAGGCGGCGCACTGAGCGCCGACGCCGTCCTCGCCCGGGCGCTGGCCGCGGCGCCTCGTTGCGGCGACGTGGTGGTCGTTGCGATCGACGGGCCCTCCGGGGCGGGCAAGACGACCCTGGCCGACGCCGTGGCGACCGACCTCGACTGCCCGGTCGTCCGCGTCGAGGACCTCTACCCGGGCTGGGACGGCCTGGCCGAGGGCGTCCGGCTGCTGGTGGAGCAGGTGCTGGAACCGCTGTGCCGGGGCGAGGTCGCGCGCTACCGCGCGTGGGACTGGCTGGCCTCGGCCTGGGACGGCTGGCGGACGGTCGCGCCGGTGCCCGTCCTCGTCGTGGAGGGGTGCGGCGCCACGGTAGGCCGAGCGGGTGAGCTCGCCGCCGTCCGCGTCTGGGTGGACGCCCCCACCGACGTGCGCAAGCAGCGCGGCCTCGCCCGTGATGGCGAGGCCTACGCCCCGTGGTGGGACCGGTGGGCCCAGCAGGAGCGGGCGCTGTTCGGCGCCGACCGCACCCGCGCGAAGGCCGACCTGGTGGTCTCGACGGACCTCGACTGATATGTAGGCCCTTTTGTCAAGGGGGCGTGACGAAGTGGCGTCCTCCTGGTTGGGGGACGCCACTTCGCTTTTGGCACGGTGCTTGGTGACGTTCGGCGTGGTCGTCGACGCGGATGGTCAGACTGACATGCGCGGGTTGGTTACCGCTTGACGG
>NZ_JACJFX010000022.1:0-51384 GCF_014164675.1 Propioniciclava sp. MC1683
CCTGGCACCGGCTCGGGGCATCAACGGCGCCAACCGAGCCCAGTCCTCATCGGTCAACACCGGCATCCGACTCACGGGACCTCACCCTGCCCGAGAAGCCCCTGCAGGGTAACGAGACACGCCCTAGAGGATTTCGTAGGGGCGGAGCGCCTTGCCGCCCTCTGCCATGACGGCGGCATTGTGTGTGGCCGTGGCGGAGAGGTCTGCGATGTCCGCCGCAGTGGCACGGCCGGCCAAGGACTTCGTTCGCACACGCGCATCAGCGGCTTCATCATCGTCCCGGGGATCTAGATAGTCGACCAGCGCGGCTCCCAGGGCCACTTTGATTTCATCCCGTTCGCGACCCTCCGCCCAGTGAGCGGCGCGCGCGTATGCGTCCCGGGCTTGGGCGTGGGCTCCTTCGAGGAGCAGGAGGAAGCCCGTCTTCTCCTCGACCATCCGACGCATTGACCGCAAGGAGGGGGCAGTCCGGGCGGGGGGTTCGGAGGCGTCCTGATCATTGGGTAGAGCCGTCAGAACGGCCTCGATGACGCCCCGGGCTGCGGGGGCGGGCTGCATGACATCGATGGTCCGTCCACGCGCGTAATCGTCGTTCGCTTGGGCCAGCAACGTGAATGCGTCAGACATGATGAGAGCAGCGACACCTTCACGCCAGCCGACGGCGACCGCCCGAGCCAGGCTGCGAGCGCGCCACAGGCGGGTTGCGGTGTGGTTCTCGGCCATCGCAGACGACAGCTGTGCTATCCGGCACGCCTCGGCGTCAGCGATCGAAGGCTCCCGTTGCTGCATCGCAGGCCACGCATCGTCGGCGACCTTGGCTGCTGCCCCGGTCGACGTTCCCATGCCGTCCTCGGAGGCGAACACCCCGGTCATTCGGAGGAGCAGGTCAGCTGCAGCGTCACTCATGGCGGTTCCTTACTACTTCATGCGTGGTACACCACGCGATCCAGCCCGGGTCGGGCCGGGGCATCCATGGGTGGGACCGGGGTGGCATCGCTGTGGCCTAGGGCGAGGGCACCCAACACCTCGCCCTCGAATCCGAGCAGTGACTGGATCGATTCCTCTGCGATGGCCGCATCGCCCAAGAAGCAACCGTGGAGACCGTGGTCCAGCGCGCACAGCCACATGTTCTCAAGTGCTGCTCCCACCCCGATCATCTCCAACGCCAGGCCGAACAGAGCCGAGTCCAGCTTGTCGCGTTCGATGGTGAGGAGTACATCGAGCCCGCGGGTGAACGGGGCCACGTGCTCGATCACGATGGCGACCGGGACTTCGTCGAGGACTGCAGCGGAATCGATGACCGTGGACCGGTAATCGGGTCGGGCCCGCCCGGTCATGGGGTCGTGGGGGACATAGGATGTTATGTTGGGTGCGGCGCGCATCGCATCGGCGATCTCCGAAAGCAGTCGGCGCTCGGCGACGACGTGGAGCCGCCATGGCATCGAGTTCTTCGAGGATGGGGCCGCTAGGCCGCAGCGCACGATGGCGTCCAAGGCCTGCTCATCGATGGGGGCACCGTCGAAGCCGAACCGAATGCTACGGCGCGACAGAATCAGGTCGGTGAGCGTTCGGCCCATCTCTGGTCCGCGCATCGTCACCCCTCTCCGAGTCTCGTAAGGCAGGATAGCGTGTGGCCGTCCAGCACGAGGGAGCGCACGTGACACTGACAGACGCACAGGAGCTGAAGATCGGGCTCATGGCGGAGGGCTTGACCCTCGGCTCCGAGGCCGCTGCCTGGTTGGACGAGGTGACGGGAGGCAAGAGCCTCACGTCGGCGGACTACGCCTCCACCAGCGGTTTGATCCTCGAACTCGACGGGGTGTGGGTCAACGCGCCGATCCACGCGCAGAATCCCAACTTCGTCGGAGTCGAGACGGAGTACCACCTGGAACGTGTCGACGACGAACTCGTGGTGTCTGGGCGTGGTCGCTCAGCCATCGCGCGCTACTGGCCACAACCCGCTTACCACGGTACGGCGAACCAGTACGGTCCCTTGAACAATTTCGTGTTCACCCATGCGGATCGCGTGCGACTGTCGCCTATCCGCGGGTGCGCCATGACCTGCGACTTCTGCAACATTCCCTTCGACGACCCGCTCGAGGTCTACACCCTGAAGTCCATCGAAGGCTCCGTCGAGGCGATCCGCGTCGCGCTGGAGGATCCGGAGCAGCCCGCTCACCACGTGTTGATCTCGGGTGGCACACCGAAGCCAAAGGACGCCGATTTCCATCGGGAACTGTACCGGCGAGTCCTGTCCGCGTTCCCGGAGGTCGCGGTCGACATCATGATGGTCCCCCTGCCCGGGGTGTTGGACCTCCCGGAGCTGGTGGCCCACGGTGTTGCCGAACTCTCCATCAACCTCGAGGTGTACAGCCGGGAGCGCGCACGGGAGGTCGCCCGACACAAGTTCAACCAGGGATTGCCGTTCTACCTCGACTTCATCGAGGAAGCCGCCGGCATCCTGGGGCCCGGTCGGGTGCGCTCGATGCTGTTGGTCGGGCTCGAGCCCCCCGAGGACACCTTGGCCGGGGTGGCGGCCATCGCCGAGCGAGGTGGAGTGCCCGTGCTCAGCCCCTTCCGTCCCGACCCGGTGACGCCGCTGCGCGCCACCCCGCCCCCCAGCGCATCCGTGCTCCGGGAGGTCTTCCTCGCAGCGCGGGAGATCGCCCATGCGCACGGCATCCCGTTGGGGCCAAGCTGCCCACCGTGTTCGCACAACACGCTCAACTTCGCCGAAGATCTGGAAGGGTGTCGCGGGCACGCCCACGGCGAGCCAAGGATGAGGGGCTGACCATGCGCACGCGGCGATCGATGGATGACTTCTCGGACGCCGACGTGGCCTGGCTGATGGACCGCGCCGCTGCACACCGCGAGGGCTCTGCTTCAAGGGTCGTACCGCCCCCGGTGGTGGGATTGCTCTTCCTCGAGACATCGCTGCGCACCCGTCTGGGATTCTCTGCGGCCGCGGCCAGGTTGGGGGGCTGGCCCTTGCCGGTGTTCGAGCAGCGTCACAGTGCGATCTCCATGGACGAGAGTGTGGCGCACACCGTGCGCGCCCTCTCGGGCTACTGCGATGTCATCGTCACGCGCCTTCCGGTCCCCCTGAATTCGGACGTGCTGCCGCTCAGGCCCCGCTGCCCGATCCTCAGCGGTGGGGATCGGGGACCGGCTGGTGAGCACCCGACGCAAGCGCTGATCGACCTCTTCGCGTTGCGCAACGATCTGGGGGGAGCCGCCGGTAGATCGGTGGTCGTGGTCGGTGACCCCCGCATGCGATCCGTGGTCAGCCTGTGCCGGTTGCTCGTCCGTCAGGGGGTGGGGGAGATTAGGGTGCTGACGGTGCCCGGTCTCTTGGCGGGCCGGCAACCCCCCGGTGGCGTGGCCGATCGTGTTCGAGCCGTCTTCGACTGGTCGGACGCCGCAGGTGCGGACTTCCTCTACGTGGCCGGGATCCCCCACGAAGCCGTGTCCCTGGAAGACCGGGATCGGCTGCGTCTGACGCCGGAGCGACTGGCCGGCCTGGGCGAGGGCTGCGTGGTCACTTCGCCCCTGCCGGTCATCGACGAGATCGACGAGGAGTCGTGGGCGGACCCGCGCTTGCGGGCCTTCGAGCACAGCGACGATGCCCTGTTCGTGCGGATGGCGCTGCTGGAACTGGTCCTCGGCGCCGCAGGCTGAGCGGGCAAGCCCCGCCGACCCGAGACGAAGAACGGACACATCCCGGACAGCCCGCAGGGGAGGACGCCCCACCCTCCCTCGATTCCCTACCTTACGTAGTAGGTGCGAGCGACGCTCGCGGGAAGGAGAGAAGTGTCCGTTCTGATTGACGACGAGATCCGCCTCGACGACGTGCAACTGGATGACGTGGACGTGGAGGAGTTGCTGGTGGTCCTGCTCGGGGAGCCCGAACTGGACCGTGTCGAGATGTGCGCCCAGTGCGTGGGGGAGTGCAAGGTCTTCTGACCTCGCGGAGGGGAATGAGCCATGACCGTCGTTGACACCGATGTCTTCATCGTCACCCGAGGCGGGCGAGCCGCAGTTTTCGCGCCGCTGAAAGGGGTCCTGGCTGAACTCCCCCCGACCGTGGCGCAGGCCCATATTGATGGCAGGCCCACGGCGGGCGCCCTGACCAAGGTGCTGTCGGGGCTCGGTCTCCTTGTTGAGGCCGGGTCCCGCACCACCCCGCCTGTCCGCGCTGTGGACGGGTCGTTCGCTCCCACCGGGGTGGTCTTCATGGTGACCGCCGCGTGCAACCTGCGCTGTGAGTACTGCTATGCGGACGCCGGGGACCACGCGGTCGAGTTGTTCGACCGAGCGATGGCCCGGGACGCGGCTCGCTGGGTAGTGGACAATGCTGCGGCCGCCGGAGTGTCGGAAGCCCACCTGAACTTCCATGGCGGTGGCGAGCCAACCTTGGACTTCGACCTGATCGAGCATGTCGTGACTTGGGCACGTGTTTATGCCGCGAACGAGCACGACGGGCGCGTTCGAGTGGTGGCGGGCATGGTGACCAACGGGATGACCACGCCGGCGAGGCTGGAGTGGATCGCCGAGAACATGGACAGCGTCCAGGTGTCCTACGACGGGCCGCAGGAGGTACACGACCGACAGCGGCCCACGATCCATGGCAAGGGATCTGCGGCAGTTGTGCGCCGAGCGATCCTGCACCTGCAGGGGAGGGTGCCCGACCTGTTGGTGAAGGCCACCATTTCCGCGGCGTCCGTGAACTCGATGTCGGAGATCGCCGAGCACTTCTGCACCACCTTCTCCCTGCCCCGGTTCCACTTCGGGCCGGTCCTGGGCGCTGGCCGGGGTCGGTTCCCCCAGTTCGGTGAGCCTGACCCGGTCGACTTTGTCGCGAACTACCTCAAGGCCAAGGAGGTGGCCGCCGGGTATGGGCGGACGATCGTGGTGTCCGGCGCCGAGAACACCTTCCCGCGGATCCGCGAGACCTTCTGCGGCGTGACCGACCCCAACTTCGCCCTCACCCCATCAGGTCACATCTCGTCCTGTTACGAGGTCATGTACGAAGGCGACCCTCGCTCGGGGGCCCATTTCTTCGGACGCTACGATCCCGAATTCCGTTCGTTCGTGACCGACACCGACAGAGTTCGGCAGGCGCGCTCACGCAGCGTCCAAGGGCTCGACCGGTGTGCCCGGTGCTTCGCCAAGTGGCAGTGCGCTGGAGACTGCCAGATCCGCTGGTTGGACAGCCTCTCGGGGGAGGAGAGCGTCGGTCTGGACGTCAGGTGTGAGATCAACCGCAGCCTGATCTCACGGCGGGTCTTCGTTGAGATTGATCGTGTCCACGGACCGCGTGGCGAGGGCTGAAACCTCCGGAACCACCCGTGTGGTGTGGATGATCAGTCCGGATGAGGGAGACTCCTTCGCCCTACTGGGCGAGTACGACGACCTGCGATGGCTCGCGCTCTCCCAGCACTTGGTCCGCCGGGGTTTCGAGGTGGCATCTTCGCTGGGTGAGGGGTTGCCGTCGGCTGCTCGGCCTGCCGCCGTCGTCCTGAACGGCCTCAATCGGACCGCTCCGCAAGCCGGGCGGCTCGTGCGTCGGGTGCGTTCCCTTCTCCCTGAGGTCCCTCTCTACGTGACGGGCCGGGCGGCCGTGGAGGTGGCGAGCGCCCAACCGCCGGCGTTGGCCGTTCAGGCTGCGAGCGAGGACGCCCTGGCCGTCGGTCTGCTCCCGGACGGGAGCCTTTCGTCGGCCACCCCCAGCATGGACTGGTGGCAGCGCCTCACCCCGGACCGCTCAGGCGGCCCCAAAGCGCCCCTCGGTGTCCTCGACGTCGAGGCCACCCGTGGCTGCACCCACGCCTGCACCTTCTGCAGCGTGGGCCTCGGCCCGGATGGGTATCAGCGCGGATGGGCGCCGCGGGCCCCTCGCGAGGTAGCTGCTGAGGTGCAGAGGTGGGCAGGGGACACCGGCGCATCGCGGGTTCAGTTCGTGGATGACAACTTCCTGGGATCGTCACGCGAGGCGGCAGCCTGGGCGCGTGAAGTCGCTGTGGAGTTGCGCCGTTTGGTGCCGGCGCTGAGATTCTCGGTCTACGCGCGCCTTGACCCCACATTGCTCGACTGCCTCGACGACCTCCGTTCGGCCGGACTGGTCCAAATCCACAGCGGAGTGGAGTCGGCCAGCCCTCGCATGCTGCGCATCCTCCGCAAGGGCGTGAGTCGACAAACCCTCGACCGGGTCTACGACCGCGTGGTCGAGCACGGGGTCGAGGTGGTGCCGTCCTTCATCATGTTCGACCCGCGGGCGCAACCCGCAGATGTCCGGGACACGTTGGACTGGATTCGCAAGCGCGATCTTGAAGCGTGGTTCACCCCGACGACGGCACTACCGTACGCGGGAACCGTCCTGACCGAAGAACTCGCGGGTACGACACCACAGGGCTCGGTATTCCTTGGTCGGGACGGTCGCCCCACTGAGCCGGAGTTCGCCTTTTCGTCGGTCAGTGTGGGCCGGGCGCTAGCGGTGGCCCGGGAACTAGACGCGGTCGAGGGCGCTCGACTGTCCCCGCCCTTGGACACGCTTATGCGAATCCGGATGCGGAGGGACGCTGAACTGTTGTGTGCGCCAGTCGATGGGGACGCCGATCTGCGCACGCTTGCAAGGCACAGGGCCCGCCAGATGGCGCTGGTCGCCGCGGAACTGGAGGAATGAGGTGGCGCCAGGCCCGACCTTCACGCCCGGGGCTGTCTTCGACGCCCTGGCGGACCGCCACGACGCCGCCCGCTGGGCGCCGTCCCCGGGTGGCTTGGACGACCATGTGGATGCCCTCTTGGCGCAAATGGCCGCGCAAGGCACGGGTTCCGTGGTGGCACTGGGGGGAGGAAGCGGGCCAGAGCTGCGGGAGTTTGCCAAGCTCGGCTGGTCGTGCACGTTGGTCGACACCTCGACTCGGATGCTGGCCCTCGCCGCTCGGCGCCTCGGCCCGGCGGTCCGCTATGTCCAAGAGGACGCCGTCCGCTACATGACAGTTCAGCCGGAGCGGAGCGCGGGCACGATCCTGCACGTGGGCGAGATCCTTGGTTACGTCGAGGACCCCGAAGGTCTCGTCCGTGCCAGCGCGCGTGCCATGTCCGCGGACGGGAACCTGGTGCAGACTTTCGTGGACGCCGCACGCATGCGCGGACGGCTCGGCGAGTCATCTGTCCGCCACTTCAGCGGGGGGTACTGGTTCCTCGAGCGGCGGGACCCACCCTTGCCGATGGCTGCGTTCGACATTTCGCTCGTCCTCGGGTGGCACGCCACCCACGGACTGGAACCGATCCACCGACGCCTCGGCCCCGGCCCCCGCTGCGTCGTGGTGTCGCGTCTGGCCGACCAGCCCAGAAGGAGTAGTCATGAACCCGGAAGCCTTCCGCCTCCGCCCCATCGGCGTGGTCCGATGTGAGGCTGCCACCGTCGCTGACGTACCGTCCGAGGGCTTGCCCTCCACCGTGGTCGTCGATCCCGCGTACGCCGACGCGCTCGTCGGCGTCGAGGTGGGTGACCACGTCCATGTCATCACGGTGTTCCATTTGGCCGACCCCACGGTGCTCCAAGGCAGCCCGGCGACGGAGCACACGCAAGGGGCCTTCTCGATCCGTTCGTCCTGCCGCCCCAACCTCCTCGGCATGACTGTCGCCAAGGTCACGGCCATCGATGGCCTGAACGTCAGCTTCGACTGGCTCGACTTCGTGGACGGCACACCCGTCGTCGACCTGAAGCGCTACAACTGGCGGTGGGAGTGCATCCTGTCGGCTCGTCGACTCGACCGGCGCTTCATCGAACAGCAGATCGATCCACTGGCGCTTGCAACGGTGTTCGAGCGTCCGGCCGTGAACTTCCATGGAGAAGCGTGTGCCGCCACTGCACGAGCTGGACTGTTGGCGGCGAAGCTCTCGCAGGAGCACGGTGTCCGCATCCACGACCCTGCCTTCCGCGTCCGGGTCCGCGGCGACGGGCACTGGGTGGACGCCATGCAGGCGCTGACCGCCGCTACCTTGGGCAATGGGCGCCTCGAGATTATCGTCGACGCGGGAGGCGCCGAGGTCACGCTCGACAGTGGAGCATCCGTGGTGCACGCCGAGTGGCGCGGCGACGACTGGTTGATCGAGTGAGTGAGTCGTGGTGTGGAACTCGGGGTGCCGACCCGCTGTTCCCCTTACGATGCCAGCAGTCACGTTTTCCGGAAGGGGGGGCACGTGGACACTTTCGACATCGTGGCGGTGACCGGTGCGGAGGGGGATACTAGGGGCGTGGATGCGTCTAGCCCCCCGGAGTTGCGCACGTTCGGGGCCGCGGGTGCCGTCACCATCCACCTCCTTTCGAGCAGCCCGGCGCAGCTTGTGCGGGCCAAGGCACTGAAGGCAGGGAACCGTGACCCCAACGTTTCGGTCGCGGTGATCGACACCGCGGGGGTCCTGCCCGTCCGATACCTCGCACACGACATCAAGTTGTTGCGTCGAGGGCTCGACAAAGGCACCGTGTGGGTGAACGGCGACGCCGGCCCTGAGGTGGATCGAGTTGATCTCATCCAACTCGCGACGGCCTATGAGCTGCCAGTGAGGCACGTCGACGGAACCCGCGTCATCCAGGCGCCACGCCACCAGATGCCGCCATCGCGTCTGGTTCGAGCGCTGCACTTCTCCGTGTCGAAGGTGCCCAGCGAAGACAATGAGGTATTGCTACGTGAGATGGGTTTCGCCGGGCTCGTAGGCATTCGGTCCGAGAAGGAGTACGCCGCCACGCCAGCCTTGCTGGATCTCTTCGCTGACCAGCGGTTTGTCGGGGTCAAAGACACCGAATCCGCCTGCGCAGACCTCTTGGATCGCCTCGGCGACCATCGACGTGCAAGAAAGCTGCGCGGTCTCATTCAGCGGTGGATCCGGAATCGGCTGTGGTCGGTTAACCAGGTTCCCGAGATGGTGGCCCACAACGAGGACCACGCGGTCGCCGTCGACCGCAACATCTCGTTTCTGTGCGAGTCCATCACGCGTCCGTTCCAGCCCGGCAAGGAGGCTGGTGAAATCCCCAGCCCGCGGCTTCTCAAAGAGATCATCTTGTCTCGGAATGACCACAGAGCGACGCTCAGTACCCGTGACCTCTACCTATTGGCCGTGGCTGCCTGGTTGCACGATTGGGGACACGCATCGCTCGTGCTGGGCGCCTCGGGCTTCGTGACCGATCCGGTCGTCGTCCGGAACTACCACGGCTATATGTCAGCGGAACTGATTTCATCGCACAAGCGGGCCGCTGCACATGGCCTCAAGCCCTCGGCGGACAAACCCGACGAGCGGTATGAAGAGGCGCTCGACCAAGCAGAGATCAGGATTCTCTGCGCCCACCACCAAGGCAGTTCATCCTGCGGGCCGCTTGCCTCGGCATCGGAGGGTAAGGGGCTGCACAAGAGCACCGCCCTCAAGGCGCACCTCAGCCTTGAAGACAGGGTTCACGGGGAACTCGAGAGGGTTGACGCCGACTCCCCGAAGCTCATCCGGGACTCCTTGCCTCGAATCCGACTGCTCGTGGCCATTCTGCGCGTGGCGGATGCTGCTGACGTGGGCGGGCACCGCACCCCAGACTTCGAGCACCAAACTGGGGCGCGGGAGGCAGTTACCGAAGCACTATTTCAGCTGAGAGCGCCCATGCGCGTCGATGCGGAACTCGAGCTGAGCTGGGTCAAGGAGATGGCGGAGATCCAGAAAGCGATCACAGCGTTACGCGGCAAGATCCTCCCGGAACATACGGCTGAAGAAGTGAAGTCGATCATCGCACAGGTGAGCGATGAGCCGGAATGGAGGTTTTATCCTGAAGATGGTGACGACAAGGATCCCACTATTCTTGCCATGTGGAGCTATGCGCTGCATGTGATTTCGCAGTCGGGTTTCTACCAATTGCACCACACCGTGAGATGCGCGGTCCCCTTCATTTCGGACGAGCGACATCTGCGTCTCGCGGTCGTCCCGGATAAGAACGAAGACCCTGGCGTCGCGTGGAAGAGCGTAGAGACGGACATCCTCCGTGAGTTCGGCAAGGTGCGGGGAGGCGACGGGGGGCCCCTCATGACTGAGGAGAAACCTCCCGGCTGGAAGGGGCCCATTCGGGAGGCCTTCAGCTTCTGGCTTGGGGTGACACCCGCAGTGGATGCCGTCGCGCTCCCACCGGAATCTTGGAGCGAAGTGCCCTTGGCGCGAGCGGCGCTTGCGGTCAAGACTGCTCCTGTGGGTATCGAAACCTCGGGAGTGCTGCTTTCCGCGGCGGGGGACCTCGCGGCGCGCAAGGTGGCTGATCTGGTGACGTTCACATTCGGAGGAGCCGAGGAAACCCGCAGGTTCAAGGGCTCCGTGTCGGGTGAGCTGCTCGCGGTGGGCTGGGTTGATGGTGCGCACAAGGCGGTCGTCCTGGCGTACCCCCGAGGTTTGGGGCTCGTTGGGGAGGGAGGGATCAGCCGAATCCTTGATACAGAGCCGGGTGCCAGAGCAGCCGCGCTCACACCCGATGCCGTGCTGTGGGCAGATGGGGCTGGGAGGTGGAGAGCGCACTGCTTCCAGGGATCTGCCCTGGAGGAACCTCCAACGTGGCTGGTGCCCGGCGAGATCCTACACTTGGACGCGGCCTCCACAGGGAAGGGCACGGCGCTCGCCGTGCTCCAGTCAACGGATGGGAAGGTCCTGGTCCGCACCGGCTTGGTCACCGAGGAGGGGGCGTGGCTGCGCGGCCCCTGGATCGAGGCGGGTGGGGCGAGGCGCGTCGAGTGGCTCCGTGAGCCCGGTCGTACCTGCCTGACTCTGTCGAGCCCCGACCTCCGTGAATCCCACGAGGTCCAATGGGCGGACGGATGAATGCCCGGGACGCGCTGGTCCGCAGGCTCAGTGATGCTCTCGGCCCCCGGCGCCTGATCTGGGCCGGCCTGCGTGGCAGCGATGCGGAGTCCCTCGTAGACCTTCCCCAGTTCGATGCCTCCTTCACGATCCTGGACGCCTATCAGCGGCGTCCGCTCACTTACGGGGTAGCGTACGAGTCCTTCACTGGTGAGCGTCCCGACATGGAACGGTGGGACATCGACGAACACCTCGAGGATCCCGCGTCCAGGGAGTTCCGCCATGGCTTGTTGACCGCCATGGGCGTGGAGTCGGCCCTCCTCCCGTACCGGCCGTCCAGTTTCCTGTCCTCGCTGTGGTTCGCTCGTAAGGACCGATGCCTCAACCTCGGGCTGTTCGGCGCTCACCAGAACGCCTTCGAGCACAAGCCGTGGGTCGAATCCTCCTTGGCTGATCGGGGTGTCCCGGGGATGGGATGGACGTACGTCGCTGATGAGGAGCAACTCCTTGCGCAGAGCCGCCTCTCCAGCGGGCCCTTGGTCCTGCGTCGCAGCCGTACGTCCGGCGGCGAGGGCATGGTCTCTGCCCGCACGGCCGCCGAGATGGTGTCGGTGTGGCCGCAGGCCGACGAGTCATTCGTCAGCGTGGCGCCGTACATCAGCGGTGGAATCCCACTCAACATCGGAGCCACGGTGACCGAGGGCGGCATCGCGGTGCACCACGCCTCGGTGCAGTTGATCGGCATCCCCAGTTGCACCACGCGCCCGTTCGGCTACTGCGGTAACGACTTCGCTGCCGCTCAGGATCTCCCGGACTCAGTCCTGGACGAGGTGGAGGCGAGCACGCGCACGATCGGCACGTGGCTGGGCCGTCACGGCTACCGGGGCTCCTTCGGGGTTGACTTCTTGGTCAAGGATGGTGTGCCGCTCTTCACCGAGGTCAATCCCCGGTTCCAAGGGTCGACCGCGGCGTCAGCCCGCCTCTCCGTCGAGCAAGGGCTGCCCTGCCTGCTGATGGAGCACACGGCTTCCTTCCTCGACGTGCCGCTGATCGAACGGCCGCCGCTGCGCTATCAGGTCCGGCGTGCTGCGCCCCTCGCCCAAGTGGTCGTCCATTGGGTCGGGGAGCAGCCCGCGGCGGTGGACGCCGCCGCACTAGTCGATGCCGTCTCGGCGCTGGCACCCTCCTGTGAGGTGGAGGCTGTCGTCCCCGAGGGATGTCTGGTGCACCCAGGGGCCACCGTGGCGCGATTCGTGGTGCGGGAGCGCCTCACCGGGACGGGCTTCGACCTGGCACCTGCTTGGGACGAAGTGATCGCTGCCTGGAATGGTCAGGCCCTGCAGGGCGCAAAGAACAAGGAGTAGCCGTGCCTTATCGTTATCCTACCGAGCTGCCCGAAGGGACCGTGGAGGAGCCGTGGGAGTCCTGGACCACCTTCTCGAGCCACGTTACTGGTGCGGCTGACGCCCGCCTGTGCCAAGTTGCGCACGAAATCAAGCCCAAGATGTCCAGAGGCGGACTCGCTTGGCCGACTCTCGTTATCGGTAGCGAATGCCTGCGCGTCCGCAACCCTCAGACGGATCGGGCCATCGAACTGCTTCCGGATGCCTTGCGTGACGAGCTTGCCGAGGCGTTGACGACCATCCTGTCCGGTATGGCCAACCCCGGGCTGGCTGGAGCGGAGGATAAGAATAACGTCTGGCTCGACGCCGTTGTCGGCTTTGTGGACCAAGTGGTCACCGATCGCCTGGGGCGTAGTCCGTTCAAGCATGGGGAGAGGCCGACCACCTGGAGCTCTGGGCCTTCTTTGGAAGGCATCGAGGAAGAAGAGGATCCGTTTGAGGCCGAGACGGGCGGCGAGGTTTCCGCTCCCGCTCCCCTGACCCAGGCAGAGGAGGACCGAGCGCGGCTGGAAGCCAACAAGAAGTCGGGGCAGTTCCTTGGATGGGAGTTGCGCCTAATAATCGCAGCTGCCACGCTGACGCAGCACTACTTCAAGGGCAAGCTCCAGACCACCAAGTCGGTCAGCCGCTGGGCGCTCGAGACGCTGACCATTTCTGAGGTGTACGAGCCTTACAGTACGCGGTCTGTAGTGTCCCTCAGCGCGCTCTTGGGGGAGTTGGAAGAACTACCACAGGACGAACAGCGATCCATGCGGCAGATCTCGTCGGTGGCCTCGACGATGCGTGAGGCGCTGCGGCCAGAGTCCCGACAGGAGACGATCTCGCTGGCACACCTCCAGGCTTTGACCGAGTTCGCGTGGGACCGGATCATCCGGCGCTTTAGCCTGTACTCGTGGTACCCCGACTGGCCGGAGTTCTTGGTGCGGCTCAGCATGGACCACCGCTCACACCCGGTGGGGCGGGGTTTCACCCGACCTGCGCCCCGCACGGTTTCGGACGCAGCGGGGATCGTTCAAGCCGCGTTGCAGGAGACCACCCGGAAATCGGCGGAGGAATACCCGAGTAGCGCGACCGGTCAGGACGACAAGGCGGAAGAGGCCCGGTTGAGCACTTACGCTGCCTATGCCGACCTTCTGTTCGCGATGGCCGATATCCGCGAGGAGCGTCCAGTGGTTGACCCACCGGCCGGTGGTCAGGCCAAACAGCTAAAGGCTCCGGGGTCCCGTAGGGGCACCCCGCCCCCTGCGAGCGCATTCGTCACCACATTCGACGTGGAATTGGAACTGGCGCTGGCGTCGCGCTACCCGGACCGGGCGTTCGTCATCGCGCTGCCGGTCAACCTGGTGGAGGACCTTGAGGGGGATGACTTGGCCTCCACGATGTGGCTCGGCTGCGTGGTTAGGCCGGATGATGCGAAGCCCATTCTTGAGAGGGTCACGGAACCCGACGCGGATGCCTGGTTCCTCTTTGACGCCTCGCCGAGCGGGGAGAATAGACCAACGATCGATGCGCCGGCAGAGGGGCTCATCGCCGAGGCGCTGGCTGGCCACGCAGAGAGTCTCGGTGCACTGCCGATCGTGATTCGCTTGGCGGGTTCGCCCCTGATGCGCTTGCCCGCCATCCAGGGCCACGCGGGGATCGGCCGACTGGGACAGGCATCCTTGGTCCGCGCGCAGTTGGAGGGAAAGCTGGACAAGGACCGGCAGGGCCTCACCATCTGGGACGACCCGCAGCGGGCAGAGAGACCGGTGGAGATCCGGTTCGTCCACGCCACCTTACTCGACGAGCACCACGCGATCCGGCTCAGCCTGCCTGAGGTGCTGGACACAGGGCGATCCATCCCTCTCCCCCCCGAGCTGACCAGTGGCATGGCGGACAGCAAGTACTGGCGCTATTGGTTGTTGCTCGGGGTCGAGATGGCGGACCCGGTGATCCGTTACCGGGTTGCGGCCCAAGTGTTGGGTGTGAGTCTCCGCGGTGATCCGGCCAGCCACCTCCGTGCGAAGCGGGCCGGAGTCGTCTTCAACCGACGTCGGCTCAACTCTCGAGCGCTCGACATGCTGGCCTGGTGCGGTTTCGATGTCGTTGTTGACGCGACGGCACCCCTGCCGATGGTCTCCGAGATTCAGCATTACGTGGATCATCTGCGGGCGGAGGTTGGGCATTCCTGGCCCGACAAGGCGAACGTGTGTCGTCTGAACGAGCGACACGAGAGGGAGGCCGACCGATGAGCAACGCGAGTGAGCCCGGAGGCGGGCTCCGTGGCCGATGGAAGCGGTCCTTAGTCGAACTGGAGGGGACCTGCCCTTGGGCGGGCCCGCGCCCTCTGACGCGCGTCAGGGACGGTTCGGCGCGCTACCGTTTCGTGGAGCGGGCGAAGGAAACCAAGACCTTCGTCGATGTGGTGCGGAACAACCGGCTCATCGTGCTCCACGGCGAATCGGGCGCGGGCAAGTCCTCGCTGCTGGACATGGTGCTGCTCGACAGGTTGGACGACGACGGGTATGCGGTGCTCCTATGCCGCGCCTGGGGGCAGTTAGGCGACCGCCACCCGGAGGAGTTCCTGACCGAGGAGTTCCGGCGCAGTGACCTGCTCCATCCACAGGTCTTAGAAGAACTCGAGCGTGGCCGGACGCTGATCGACGTGTTGGACGACCTCTACGAGGGCGATGCGGTGATCGTCCTGGACCAGTTCGAGGAACTTATCCGCAACCGGCGGCCGAGCGACTTCGATCGCATGAGCGACTGGATTCTGGGGGTGAACCGGAGCCGGCGCACCAAGGTCGTCATCTCCCTCCGGTCGGAGTACCAGCACCGGTTGACGGGGCTGATCCAAGGAGCACGGCCCTTCTCCACCACCTACGTGGAACTCCCCATCGTCCAGAACCGTGAGGCGATCCAAGCAGTGGTTGAGTCGGCCAACAAGCGGAGCGAGGGCGTCGCCATCGAGCCGGACGCCGTTGCTGCCTTCATGGACACGTGGGGAGAGGCGGAGGAGGCCGGCCGGCGTTATGGGCTGCTGGCCGTTCAGGCCAGCCTCTACTCGTTGCACTACTTGGCTCGGGACCGAATGGCCGGTCAAGGCGCCACTCTTGCAGGTCCGGTCGTTGTGACCGAGGAAGACGTGCTGGCGCTGAGGCAGTCCGCGGACGAGGCCGCTCGCACCTCGGTCGCCCACCTTGACATGTTCACGCACAGCTTCGACCAGGCGATCGAGTTGCGTTTGGCCCACTGCATGGAGGCGTGTCAGGGTTTGGAGATCCCCGAATGGTTCGTGCACAACGCTCGGGCCTGCGTCGTGGACGCCGCCCAGCACCTGTCGAGCGGCGACTACAAGCTCGAGCGGGAGGTGGGGGACCTGTTGGTCCGCAGCAAGGACCGTGAGTTCCGTCTCACCGGGTGGCCCCGCGACACCGCCAAGCGAGCGGCGGCCGACTTGGTGCGCCAACGAGAGGATTTCGACTACCTGACGGCCACCCGTCCGGGCCTCAGCGCGAGCTTGGACCTGGCGATCACGGAGCCGTCCGCCACGGATGGCGACCGGGGCTTCATGCGCGCACAAGGCGTATTCCCCCTGCCGTGGGTGGACGATCCCCGCGATGTGTCGGCTGGAGCCATGCTGGCCTTCCCTGCTTCAGCCGTGCTGCTGGAGCAGCTCCGGGCCTATACCTTCGCCCTCGACTGGCTCGTCGAGTCCTACTTGCTGAGGGTGACCTCCAGCGAGGAGGCGCTGTCCGTCGCCCTGATCCACGATGGTTTCGGCCCTCCTTTGGAGGCATGGGCGAACCGGCTGGGCCTGGAGACCTGGGCGGCAACATCCGCCGTCGTGGCCTATGAGGGGCGGCGGTTCGACTGGGCTGCGCAGGCCGGGGCGCCGCTGGCCAACGATGCGTCAGCGCCTCGACACCTCGTCAACGTGCGGTGGCGCAATTGTCGTGTGGACCAGGCATCGTTCGCCCACGTCGTGTTCGTCAACTGCGACTTCCGCGGGGTGACCTTCGAACGGTGCAGGTTCGAGGGTGTCACGTTCGTCAACTGCCTGCTGGACGGTGCTTCCTTCGAGGGGTGCACAATCGTGGGGGCGGCCGACATCGGATTCGACTTCGAGTTAGGCGCGACCGACGCGGAGTACCAGGTCTCGGTGGCGGCAGCCGCCGCCGAAGCCGGCAAGAAGGTGACCGACATGCCCGACTTCCTCCTCACCCGGGGCGTCGGACAGGTCGTAGCGGATCTGCGCTGGTTCCGAGGCGGTGGCGTGGCGGAGGACTGCCTCTACTCACCCACCTCCGGGGTCTCCGCGGTCCCGTGGCCGTCGGGGAAGGACCTCGGCGTCCCGTGGGTGCCCCAGACGTCGGGCGTGGCCATGTACGGCGGACGCTTGAGTTCGCTGATGCTCAAGGACTGTGAGTTCTTGCCCGGCGAGGATGGCGAAGAGGCGAGTCTGGCACTCTGCTTCATGGCTGGAAGCTCCCTCGACTTCGTTGAGCAGGGCACCGGCCGGGTGCATCTCTACTTCTCCACGATCCGAGGACTGGCGGTCACGAACAAGGTTGATCCCGAGTCCAGGAAGCCAGAAGAGCGATTCCACCTGCGAGCCCACGAGTGCGTCCTGGCCAGCACATTCTTCGGCGAGGGGCTGCAAGGGGACGCGTGGTTGCGCTCGTCCATCGTGTTGGGGGTCACCAGCGCCAGCGACGATGCGTTCCGGGTGACAGTGGAGGACAGTTCGGCTGCGGACGGCGACAACGTCGTCTTCAGCCTCGTCACCCCGTACCCGGGGTTCGGGACAGGCGCCTTGAGCCCCGAGGCCCAATCCGTCCTGGCCCGCGAGACCCGTCTGTTGGCCTACCGCTCCGTCCCCGCCAAGCTCGAGGTCGAGAGCCGGGTCCGCCAGCAGGGGGCCGCCGCCCCAGAATGAAGAACCCCTTTCTGTCCCGCGTCGCCCTCCGTCTGCGGCATGGCCGACCGGCCTTCCCCTCAGACCGGCTCACGACCATCCACCATGAGGTGGTGGGTGGACGGCCCTTCGTCAGGCTCTGGTTCCTGACCGAGGGCTGCACACACGATCGCCGCGGACACTGCACGATGTGCAACTACGGGATCGGCACCCCGGTGCGTTGGGACGCAGTTGTTGACGCCGTCGCTGAAGACCTGGCCGTACTGGACGGTGCGAACGGCACACTGTTGTTGTCCCCGTCGGGCAGCATGTTCGACGAGCGCGAGGTTCCCGCCGATATCCGCCGTGAACTGTTCGCGTTGGCTGCACGTTCGTCCTTTGAACAGGTCCTCTGCGAATCCCGTCCGGAGTCGCTGACCGAGGCGGTCGTGGCCGAGACGACCAGCATCCTTCCGGGAAAGCAGTTCGCCCTCGAAATGGGCTTGGAATCGAGTGACCCGTGGGTGCTGCGTTGGTGCGTCAACAAGGGCCTAGAACTCGCGACGCTTCGCGACGCGCTCGTGATGGCCGCCCGCCACGGTGTCCCCACGACCCTCAACGTGTGCGTCGGGACGGCATTTCTGACAGTGCGTGAATCCATCGAGGATGCCCTCGCCGCCGTGCGCTGGGGTCTGGGAGCGGGGGCGTCCGACATCGTGCTCTTTCCCCTGCTGGTGCGCGACTGGACCGTGCTCGCCCACCTGCACCGTCAAGGGCTTTACGAACCTCCCTCGTTGTGGTCGCTCGTGGACGTGCTTGGTCAGCTCGGACCGGACTTGGCACCCAAGGTCTCGATCGCGTGGTACCGCGACTACTCCGAGGCGGACGGGGGAGCGCCGGCCAGTATGGCCGTGCGTGCGCGTCCGGGCACCTGCCCCCGCTGCGAGGACGCCGTGCTGGGCAGCCTGGACGCCTATCGTGACTCGCAGGACTTCGCCGAGGTGACGGCACTCGTTGGCATTCACTGTGCTTGCCGTATCGCGTGGTTGGACGAACGTGCAGAGGTTCCGTCCGACCCGTTGGAGCAGCGGGTGGGGGCTCAGTACGCAGCCCTCGGGCGCGAGGTGCTGGGTGAGGCGTGGTGGGAACGCCACGGCGTTCGTGTGCTGGGGGAGATTCCACCCAGGTACGCAGCTGTCCGGTAAAGCGCTGGTGGTTCGCCCTCGGGTGAACCACCAGGTGGGGGTCAGGCTTCTTGATCTATAGCGTCGGCTGCCAGCCGTTCGAATTCGAACTCGTCGTTGAGGGTCCTCAGGGTGAAGGACATGGCGGCGCGCAGGCGGGGGAGGACCGTTGCGAGTGCGCGGGGAGTGGGCAGGCAGTCCGCCGGCGCAGCAACGCTCGCGACGGTGACGATGACCGAGTCTTCGACCTGGAGGCACTTCGACAGGGCGGAACAGGTGTTCGCGCGTGCCAAGCTGCGGGCGACGGCATCGCGGGGCAGGTCAGGCGGGGCGTTGAACTGGCAGCGGATCATGACCAGTTCGGGGTCGGCAGGCGCGGTGACGGGGATAGAGCACCACAGGCCGACGATCTTCAGCACGATCTGCTGGATTCCGTCGTCGGCCGACGTGACTCGGAAGGACATGCCCAGTCGGTCACGGATGGTCGAGGTGTAGCGTTCGATGAAGGCGTCGATGGTGCACATGGCGGCTCCTTGTCCGTTGGATCGGGTGTGCACCCAGTCAATGCCAAGGGCGTCCGTGGTGGTGGGTGGGGGCGCATGAGTGCCGGTCACGAATGGATCGTGACCGGCACTCGTCAAGGGGTGGGGACTACTTCGTCCTGGGACACTTGGGGAGCTGCGAGCATCGGTGGTCGGAGAAGTTGTTGACCCGTGCTTCCTTGCACCAGGCACACTGACAGCTGCACATGGTCTGCGCCCTCCTACTTCTTCTGGGCGGCGTCCACAGCCGCCTTGCCCAGCTTGCGGATCTGCTCCTCGGTCGGCTGCGGCTTCGGCCGCAGTTCGCTGGAGTTCGGGCGTTCACGGTTCTCGGGGTTGCGCATGATGGCGTCCTTTCTCTATGCCAGCGACGCTAGTCGAGCGGTGCCCGGTGGGGTGGCCCAGCGCCTCGTTGACCGGCTTTCGACCGTTCAGGCCAGAGCAACTGCTCAGGGGTAGAGCTCGATGAGCGGCTCAGTGGGGAACCCGACGACTTCGCAGAGCTCGAGCATTTCCAGACGCACCATTTCGATCACCTCCTCATCCACGCCCGAGACGCCGGTGATGGCGATGCGTGGGGTCGTCACCCCCTGGACTCGTAGCTGCTGCAGCTGTTCCTGGTGCCTCGCCATCGGCCCCGAGGCCGCTTCCACGGCGACGACCCCAGCGGGCAGCTCTCCCGTGGGCTGGCCTGCCCACTTCCCGTGGTGCTGTGGTGTCGGGTCCTGCTTCCCGAACATGTTGCTCAAGAATCCCATGGCTACTCCTTGTCAGATGGGCGGTTGATCGCAGCCGTCCATGTGTGCACGAGTTGGACGATGGCCTCCCCTGTGTCGGGGAAGTCGATTGACTCGACGGTGAGGCGAAGGCCACCGGGCAGGTCGAGCGGGTCGTGGGGACGTAGGGTCGACACCTCCTGGTGCGAGCCGTACGTGGCGAGCACCTGCACCCACACCTCGTCCCCGACCGGTTCCACGCGCATCACGCACAGGTCGATGCCGGGCAGGTGGGCGCACGTGCCCCGGGCGATGCGACTGTCAGTCATGGCTCTCCTCACGTGCCGCCGGGATGTAGGCGGCGTCGAAACTGTCCTTGAACTCGGCCTCCGAGAGCCACAGTTCATCGGCGCGCTGCGGGCCGTGGGCGACCTCACGGCCCGCAGCACCCCACGGGTTGACGAGGTGGATCAGCGGCTGCCTCACACCGGTCCTCGGATGGTCGCCCTCGGTCACGGTGGCCACGGCATAGGCGTGGTTGGGGACGACATCCTGGTTCCAGGGGCGCGTCCCTAGGACCATGGGCACGGAGCCTGCGCCGGACGTGACCGCTACGGGGCCGTGCGCCAGTGCCGCTGAGATCGTCTCCAGCGTGGGTGGCGGCATGCGGTGATCATAGGGTTCCCCGGTGATGAGTCGAAGGGCCAGCCCGGTGTCAAAGCCCTGGAGTGCGGCGTACCCCCGTCCTTCAAGAATGGCGATCGCCTTCTCGTAGAGGGTGACCACGCTGGGGGCGGGGACGCCCGTCCCCCGGCAGTAGGAGCCGGCCGCGTTCTGCGGGGCGGACGGCGACACCTCGATGTCGACCGGGCCCCGTTCGGGCTGCAGTCGAACGGTGTAGGTCCCGTCCGCACGCGCGCGGCACCCCTGAGCGAGCAGAGCCGGCCGCGTGATGCGGACGGCGTCGACCGCAGCCACCAGGCCGCAGTCCCCGATCTGGCCCTGTGCGCTCCGCGAACCGATTACGGCCGCCAGCCCGAGCGGAACCGGGTCGGGGAAGGCGAAGTAGGGCCCCAACTCCTCGGTCGTGTCCGGTTCGCTGGTGGAGTCGTCCGTGCCGTCCTCCAGGGGGACGCGACCCGTGGGCATTGTGTCCGGAGCCAAACCGGTTGCCCCCCCCGAAGTCCTGCCCACCGTCTGCTGGACGAACGACCGGCCTTGGGACGCCGCCTGGGCCAGGAGCGCCCCCGCCATGGCCACTTGGCGAGCCGCGAACTCGAGTTGGCTCGCCACCGCGTGGGTGCCCGGGGGAGGGCGTCCCTCGTCGTCGCGGGCGGCGGCCGCGACGGCTGCCGCTCCCCGGAGACGGGATGCCTGCCCCTGCAGGTGCCCGCCCAGTCGGCCGATGTCGTCGTTGACTGAGGACAGGACCCTGCACAGTGCCTCGAGCTCGCTCAACTCAGGCTCGTGCTGCCCAGTCGTTGGCGGCCTGGGCAGCCTGCTGCAGCGCGTTGATGGCCGACTCGAGTTGACGTTCTGCCGCCTGCAGGGTGGCGATCATCTGCTTGTCCACGCCGGTGGTCGTGCCACCGATGGTGGCGTTCACCTGACCGACGGCTTGGGAGAACTTCGACTTGAAGGCGGAGAGACCGCCGGCTGTCGACTTGGCGTCTCCGGCCACCTGGAGTACTTGTGCCTTGACCTGGCTCAGCTGGGACATGCCCACCTTCCTTCTTCAGCGGGGAATCGTGAGGATGACGATCATGAGGATCAGTGCGAGCGTGATGCCGGCGATCAACGGCCAGGGCACCGGGCGGCTGTCCTGCACGGGCACGGGCGGGGCATGCGCGGTGGGAGGGCTGGGTGCCGGTTGGGGTGCACGTCGGGCGCGGTCGGCCAAGGTGCGCAGGGTGATGACGGCGGTGTTGAGGTCCGCCATCGACTGCAGGACCTCTGTACGACGCACGTTCACCGGAACCGCGGCTGGACGCATGCGGGGAGGGATGAGCGTCTCCTCGACGAGTCCCTCCACCCCGTGCCACGCGTTCTTCAGGCTGCGCTCGACGAGTTCGTTGGCCTGGGCGGCTGTCTCGGTGCCCTGATTCTCTGCAGCCGCCGCGAGTTCAAGGGCCGCCTCGTACGCAGCTGCCGCGGCACCCTCGCGATGCTGCAGCCTGGCGAGGGCGTCGCGTGCTTCGGCCACGTGGGCGAGGTAGGCCTTGTAGTCCGGTGTGCTCATGGACATCCCTCATCCGGCGTCAGCGTGAGGGGCATGAGCACCATCGGATCCGGCTGGAGCGAGATATCGCGCACGAGGACGCGAAGGTCTGGTGAGGACCACTGCACGAAGGGACCGAACTGGTCGCTCACGGCATCGGGGGCGACGCGGAAGAGCGCGACCACGTCGACCAGCCCCCCCTTGCCGCGGTTCGTCGTGTGGTCGTGGTAGTTGCGCGCGTTCGTCCACCAGCCCAAGAGGTGTACGTCGTAGGGGACGCCTTCCTGCCAGATGGTGTGGATGTCGTCGAGCGTGCAGGCGCCGTCGGCGGCAAAGTTCGGCACCGTGATCTGCGGGATGCGGTCGACGCCGAACACCACGAGGTGGAGGGCTGTTCCGAGGGAGGCTTCGCGGCGGACATCGACCTCGGCGACTGCATCGTGGATCAGGCCCGTGGCCCCCGCGCGATCCGTCCGTCGGACGATGTACCCGCGCCGCGCGAGCTCGGACTCGAGCATGTCCACGACGCCGTGGTCAGCGTCGGCGTCCGGGAGTACATCGACCACCCAGAACTCGGCACGGTCCGGCGAGGAGGTGGCGGCCAGCGACAGGGCAGCGATGGCGAGCGATACGGCAGGCTGGGAGGCGGAGTTCGGTTGCTCCTTGCCGGTGCCCAGGATGCTCAGGTGCCGACCCGGATCCGGGCCGAAGCTGAGCCACACGGGGGCCGGGTCCACGCCGATCGAGTGCCCGAGCAGCACGTGGGGGCCTTCCGGGCAGGACCCGGTAGCGGTGTCGTAGTGGGGAAGTCGCCCGCCGTCGAAGGTCGAAGGAACGTGGCGCCCGCCGTCCGCGATGACCATCCGCCGACGGATCGCCGCGAGTTGGCTCGGCTCGGCGAGTGCCACGACTCCCCGCGCGTTGGCCTCGACCTCCCCGAAGTCCCTGTTCACCACGATCTCGCCGCGGTACCGGAGCCGCGCTGCCTCGGTGTTGGTCTGGGACAGGACCGCCCGCGACTCCACTGCGGAGTTGTGCAGGGCCAGTCGGATGGGGAACTGGGAGAAGATGCCGTCCTTCTTCGCGACCAGGCCGGTGACACCGGAGAGGGTCTGGGTGGCGAGGACGAGGTGGATCCCGTAGGCGCGGCCCTTCCTCGCCAATCGCTCGAGGGCGAGCAGGGCTTCGGCCGAGAGGGCGTCATCGTGCTCGAACAGGACGTGGAACTCATCGATGACGGCAACGATGCGGGGCATGGAGGCGTCCGGTCGTGCCGCGCGGAAGCGGGTGATGTTGTCGCCGAACGGCTTGATGATGGCCGCTCGTCGCTCGAACTCGGCGACGAGGTGGTGCAGGACGGCCACCCCGTACGCGCGGTCGCTCTCCAACCCCAGCAAGCGCGCATGGGGCAACCACGCGCTCTCCTCGTCATGGCGGGCCAAGGGATACAGCGTGACCCCGTCCTTGAAGTCGAGCAGGAACATCTGCACCTCAGCGGGGCTGTAGCGCATGGCCAGGCTGTGGATCAGTGTCATGAGCAGGTTGGACTTGCCCTGGCCGACCGCACCCGTGACGAGGACGTTGTGCGTCTGCTCGACATCGTCGCCGAGCACGATGTCGATCTGCTGGTGCCCGCAGCGTCCGATCGTCGCGACCAGTCGCTCCGCGGATGACTCGGACCACAGGTCGGCCGGTTGAAGGGCTGCGAAGTCGATGCGGGGCGCGGCCGCACTCTTCACCCGGGCCGCCAGCCGCGCGATGACGGCCTCGACGATGGAGGGCTCAGGCGTCCTGCCCCAACGGACGTCGAAGCCCTCGAGTCCAGCGACCGTGCCACGGTCGAGGTCGAGGGACCACCCCTCGCGGAGGACGGGTTCTATGTCCACACGGTCGGGGATCGCGCAGTCGGGGTCGACGTGCACGAGGAAGTTGATGCCGCATGCTGGGCCCGTCCGCATCAGCGTCGCCAGGCGTGAACTCAGTTCGGGCGTGAAGCCACGGGGGTAGTTGAGGACCGTGACGACCCGGAACGACTCGGTCGGTTGGCTGGTGGCGCGGCGGAAGCCGCCCAGCGTGGTCCGCTCGCCGCGGTACATGTCAGTCACGCGCCGAACATCGCGGGTCAGCTGGTCGAGGAACTCGCCGAACTCGGCTGCGCCGGCAAGTGCTGTGGACACCAGGTCGTCGTGGGCGCCACGCAGCGGCGCGAACAGGGCGAGCGTCGGGGAGAGCTCGGGGTCGAAGGAGGCCAGCGTCAGCTGCCCCGCCCCGGTGCCCAGCAGGGAACGCAGGAGGATGTCCTGGACGAGGGGCCGTGCGCGATCCTCGGCAGCTCGGCTCGCTCGCACGACGATGTTGCCGCCATCCAGCCAAGGAAGGACGACGGGGATCTGGATCGCCGTCGTGGGGTCCAGCGCCAGCCGGGCCGTGCCCACGCGCACATGGTCGGCCACCGCGAGCACCCCCACCGCCACGTCGCCGGCGTCGCGGGACCACGGGGCTGACAGGGGGCCCGGGGCGAGACGCTCGGCGATTCCTGCTGCCGCCGTGGCTGCATCCGCCGCTGCGCGGCGGGCCTCCTCCCGGCCCGCGCGCACCGAGGCCTCGCGGGTTTTGGCTGCCTGCGCCCGCGCCGTGGCCGCGTTCCTCGATCGGGTTCGCTCGAGTCCAGCGGCCAAGGTCGCCGTCCGGTTGGCCGCGACGACGACCGACGCTACAGCCGCACGCACGGACTCTGTGGTGCCCTCCATCACGACTCCGGCGGCTCGGTCACCGTGAGGGGGGCCGTGACGACCACGTCCGCAGGGCGGATCAGCGTCCCGTTCAGGTGGTACCCCCGGCGGACGACGGTGAAGATGGCGTTGGCCGGGGCGTCCTCGGTTTGCTCGGAACGGACGCAGTGGTGCACGGCGGGGTCGAACTCGCTGGTCTGCTCGATCGGCCGTACCCCATGGCGCACGAAGATCCCCTCCAACTCGGCCGCAACGCTGTGCGCCATCGGATCCTCCTGACCCACAACGCGGTCGTGCAGGCTGAGGATGTCGCACAGCAGGGGGGCCAGGATCTGGCGCGTGAACCCCTCGCGATGGAAGGCCGCCTCCTCGCGCAGCGCGTCGATGGCCTGGGACTTGGCCCTGTCATCTACCAGTCGCCGGTGGAAGAGATCCCGCAGCTGCATGACCTCGCGCAGCAGATCGTCCAGGGTAGGCGAGATCTGATCTGTCATATACCAGCCTTGACGATGGGTGCCTCTGCCAGGGTGAAGCGCCACTGGGGCTTGCGGTGGCGGGTCACGTAGGCGAGCACGATGCCAGCGATACTCAAGATGCCGATCAGGATCAGCATGCCATAGCCGGAGAACACCATCAGCAGCGAGACTGCGAGGCCGCCGAGGTACCACGTCAAGTTTCCGGAGTGGCTCCAGACGGTCTCCTCGGCCTTGAGGGCCAACTCCATGTTCTCCTGCAGCGAACTGCGCAACTTGTCGTCGACGAAGCGGAGGGCAAGCGCGCGCTGGGTCATCTCCTTCGTCACCCGGATCTGCTCCTCCGAGGTGATCGCGAAGCGCCCGTTGATGAGCTGGGACCACTTGGACAACGTGACCTCGTGTAGGGCCCACGCGAGGTAGTAGGCGAAGAACTCGTTGTCGGGGGCGACCTTCACCACGTCCTCCATCAGCGCCAGGGCCTCGGCCGGTCGGTCAGTCTGCAGGTAGAGGTTGGCGATGGCGGTCTTGTAGGCCGGGTTCCCCGGGTCGAGGCGCAACGCCGTCTCGTACTCGGCCAGGGCTGCGGTGAACTCACCCGTGCCGCACATCGCGTCGCCGTAGTCGAAGTGGTAGCTCGCATTCTGCGGCTGGAGCCGGATCGCCTCCCGGAACTCGAAACCTGCATCGCGGTAGTCGCCCAGCATGAACGAGGAGTTGGCGCGGATCGACCAGGCCTCGTGGTCCGCCCCGTTCGTTGCGATCGCCTCGCGGGCAGCGTAGTTGGCCGAATGCGCGTTGCCGACCGACAGGAAGTTCCGCGCACGCGTGAGCCAATCGGCATTGCCCTCCGCTGAGGTGGCACGGCTGTTGTCCGCCGCAGCGCGAGCCCTCTCTGCGCCGCGCGTGGAGTCGTACTGCTGACGGCGGCCTGCTTCCAGGAGGGTCCGCTCCGCGTCGGCCAACTCCGAGATGCGGCGCTCAGCCAGCTGCTTCTGCGTGGGGTCTGCCTGCCCGGCCCGTTTGTTCCAGAGCCTGCGCTGCGAGCGGATGGCATCCTTGATCCGGTCGTCGTCGGCCGTCTCCGGCAGGTTGAGGATGTCGTAGAAGTCCACCCAGGTCTGCGTCGTGGTCATGTCAGTTAACCTCCGTGTTCCTATTGTCGTCGTGGGCGTCGTCAATGTCGTCGGCGCTGAGGTTGGCGTCGTTGGTTACTTCGAAGCTCGTGATGAGCGTCTGGGCCGAGTAGTCGTAGACGCTGATGAAGACGATCTGGTCGATGTCGTAGGCGTACTCGACACCGATGGGGGCACCCTTGGGGTAGGGCGGGATCTCGATCGTCTGGGTGCCGATCAGTTTCACGTACGTCGGGTCGTCGTCGTCCCCCTGCGTGACGCGGATGTTGATCTCGGTCTGACCGTCGACCACGGTGGAGAATCCCTCAGAGCGCTTGGCCGGGATCTTCGTGTTGCGGGGGATGATCGTGAAGTTGCGCTCCTGCCCGGTGTCCGCGTCGAGGGCGATCACGCCCAGCCCTTGGGAGGTGACGTCTTTCACCACCAGGGGCGGCGTGTCGTCTCTTCCCGGGGCCTCCAGGCCCGCTTGGAGCGCGGCGCCGAGGGAGACGACCTCGTCGGGGTTCCCCGCGACCTGCGGCTTGCGGCCGGCCACCACTTCGAGCATCCGGGGCACCGCTGGCATGCGTGTCGACCCACCCACCAGCAGGATCTGGTCCACGTGGCTCCAGCCGAGACCCAGTTCCTCCACCAGGGAGATCGTCATGTCCCGCGCTTGGTTGAGCAGGTCACTCGTGATCTCCTCGAAGGTGTCCCTCGTCAGGGACAGCGTTCGTGTCACACCGCCCGCGGACAGGGGGACCTTGGTGGTCAAGGCCTGGGAGAGTGTCCGCTTGGCCGTCTCGGAGCGATCCCGCAGCATCGCCTCGTCCTCGAAGGTCGCCATCAGGTCGGGGCCACCCGCCGCCTGGAACTCACGGTTCAGCCAGATCATGACCCGGTCGTCCCAGTCCTTGCCGCCGAGCTCGTGTAACCCGTCGGTGCCCATGACATCGAGCACGCCGTTGCGGATGTTCATCACGGTGACGTCGAATGTTCCGCCTCCGAGATCGAACACGAGGAACGTCCCGTCCCGTTCCTTCTCAGCCCCGAAGGCCAGCGCCGCCGCGGTCGGCTCGTTGAGCACGCGCAGGACGTTGAGGCCCGCGATCCGGCCGGCATCCTTCGTGGCGCGACGCTTGGCGTCGTCGAAGTAGGCGGGCACGGTGATGACGACATCGCGCACGGCCCCGTCGCCCAGGTACAGCTCGGCGTCCTCCTTGAGGCGCTTGAGGATCAGGGCGGACACGCTCTCTGGGGTGTGGACGACCCCGTTGGGTGCCTCGAAGCGCCAGTCGGGGTTCCCCATGTGGCGCTTCACCCACTCCACCGTGTCCAGGGGGTTGACGGCGGCGCTCCGCTTGGCCATTTCGCCGACCAGGACTGATCCGTCATCCTGGAAGTACACGACCGAAGGGGTGATGCGTCCACCCTCGCGGTTCGGCAAGATGGTGGGCGTCCCGTCCTCACCCAGCATAGAGACCGCTGAGTAGGTGGTGCCCAGATCGATACCTATTGGCCGGCCCACGATGAGCCCCCTCCCCGTGCGTGCCTGTGGCCCCGGTGTGGGGCCGCGGCAGACTCGCCTTGGAGTTTGCCGCGGCGGGGACCTGCCAGATCGGGGTGGCGTGAACAGTCCGGCATCTGTCCGTTCTCGACGGGGGGTCTGTGAAGCGTGGCTGGCCGCAGCGTGCGCGGCCAGCCACCGTCAGGACCCGCCGGTCACGAAACGATCAGGAACAGCAGGAAAGCGACGACGTTGAAGACGGTGTAGATGACCACGGTTGACCCCCTCTCCAGTGCGGCACTGGAGTGATGCCAACGGCGTCCGTGGTCGTGGAGGGCCTGGAGGTGCGGGGTGGGGACTTCCGCGCCATGATGGGAGGGTGGATGTGGGTTCGCTCCGGGCCGAGCTGAGCACCTTGTGCAAGGGGCGAGGCTTGGCGCGCTCGAATCCACGCGGCTGGATCGGGCCGGGCCTGCAGCGCATCTTGGACCTCGATGCGGGTGCGAGCGACAACGTCTACCGCGACCGCCTGCGTGGGTTGTTGGTGGACGCGAGTGACGCCTTGCCCGCAGACCTGAGGTTCCTGTTCCTCGCCGCTCTGGGTGAACAGAGCGACCTGCCCTTCCTCGAGGCGAGGCTCGAAGAGGCTGGCGAACTCCTCGACCGGGGAGTGCGGGCTCTCCGCCGCCACCTGCGTGAGGCCGAACGTCTCGTGGCCGAACACCTCATCGAGCGGCATCGGGCGGGTTCCCACCCATTCGCCGAGGACGCGTGGCATTGGCGCAACCAGGAAATCTGTCTGAGCGAGAGGCCCGATCCGGGGATCGTGCTGGGCAGGACGCTGGTGTCGCTGCAGGCGGGACTGGACTCGCTGGTGGAGGTGTTCACGATCCCTGCCACCCCCGGTGAAGGTGCGGTCACCTTCACCGCCGGAGAGGGAGTCCTCGGGGTCGATGCACAGGGCCAAGGGGGGAGCACGTGGCAGGTGACGCTCCGCGTGGCGCCGATGCGGTTGGGCGAGAGTCGGTGGACGCAGCTCCGGGTGGGGCTCCCGTCGGTTGACGTGCTCAAGCCGTATCTGGCTCTCGCTCCCGTCCGGCGGCACACCGGTGCTCGGGTCACGGTGGACTTCGGCAGTCCGCCCTTCGCAACCACGGCGTGGGTCCTTGACGCGGTGCTCCCTACGCAACTGGGGGCGCCACGGGGGGGCTTAGAGGTGGTCAACCTCTCCAACGGACCGGTGTCAGTGCCGTTTGAAGGTCCACGTCCGGGATTCATGTACGGCTTGGGGTGGGAGTGGGCCCCTGGGCGTGGACGTGGGCCTCAGTAGACCCAGACGCGGGCCTCGATGGGGGTGTTGTCGAAGATCCACTTCGCGTCGTCCTTCGAGGCGACGTTCACGCAGCCGTGGCTGGACCGGCTGTACCCGCGCTTGGCGAAGTCGGCCGAGTAGTGCACGTACATGTTCGGGTCGAACATCACCGAGTACGGCATGACGCCCTCGCCGTAGGTGGGCGAGCTCGGGTTGCGGTGCTTGTTGTAGACCCGCCACAGGCCGTTCGCGGTCGGGAAGAGGCGCCACTTCTTCGTCTTGGCGTCCGACGTCCAGCCACCCAGGCGCACGTCGATGGTCCTCTCGGCCACGCCGTCGCGCACGAAGGTCAGGGTCGAGTGGGCCTGGTCGACGCACAGCACCACCCCCGGGATCTCGGTGCACTCGCGGGGGAGGGCGGCCGAGCGGGCCGGGCGCCCGGACGCCAGCGCGTACCAGGTCTGCGCGCCCGCGTACCCGTCGGGGTTCACCTCGCGGGAGCGCTGGTAGCGCAGCAGCGCGTTCACCGCAGCGACGCCGATCCGCTTCTGGGGCTCGCCCTCGAGGTAGCCCAGCTCGATCAGGTCGTTCTGCAGCAGCGTCGCGCACTCACCCTTCGACCAGTTCGACACCGTGGTGTCCAGGCACGCCCCGTACTTCGCCTCCTGCGCGGCGGTCAGGACCGGCCGCGGGTGCTCGGGGTAGGTGGGCCGGCGCAGCCCGATCGTGGTGTCGATCGGCTCGGGCGTGGGGGTCGGGGTCGCGCTCGGCGTCGCCGACCCGGACGCCGCGGGCTGCGGCGGGGCGGGGGCCGGGCTCGCCGCGTCCGGGGTGGACACCGAGGCGAGGCCGGTCGAGGGCGGGGCGACCGCGCACGCGGCGAGCAGGGGGATGGCCGCCAGCGCGGCGAGGAGCTTCTTCATGGGGACTCCGGGGGGTGTCGGGGTCCGTCCATCATCGCCCGTAACCGCGGGAAGGCCGAATCGGCGGCAACTCGTCCCTGACTGTGACACATTCACTTATGAATCGAGCGAGATCAAGTCTTGGACCTGACAAGGACTGACGTGGGACCGTTGAGGGGAGAACAGGTCCACCACCGACAAGGGAGTTCGTATGGAACCCGTCGTCATCTGCCACCCGGTGCGCACACCGGTGGGTGGCTTCATGGGCTCGCTGGCCGCGATGCCCGCCGACGAGCTGGCCACCGTGGTCGTGCGCGAGGTCGCCCGCCGGGGCAACCTCGTGGAGGGCGACGTCGACGACGTCATCCTCGGCAACTGCAACCCGAGCGGCGAGTTCCCGGCCATTGGCCGCATCGCCGCGCTGAACGCCGGGCTCGGCATCGGCGTCCCCGGCCTGCAGGTCGACCGCCGCTGCGGCTCCGGCCTCCAGGCCGTGCTCTACGGCGCGATGCAGGTCGCCACCGGGGCGTCCAGCCTCGTGATCGCCGGCGGCGCCGAGTCGATGAGCCGCGTCGAGCACTACGCGCTGCTGCGCCAGGGCGTGAAGGGCGACGGCGTCCAGTTGGGCGACCGCCTGGCCCGCGCCCGGTCGACGGCCGGCGGCCGCGACCACCCGATCCCCGGCGGCATGATCGAGACCGCCGAGAACCTGCGCCGCGAGTACGGCATCAGCCGCGAGGAGCAGGACGAGCTGGCCGTGGCCTCCCACCGCAAGGCCGCCGCCGCAGCTGCGGCGGGCCGCTATGCCGATGAGCTGGTGCCCGTCGAGGTCCCCGGACGCCGGGGCGAGACCACGGTCGTCGACACCGACGAGCACATCCGGCCGGACGCCTCGCTGGAGGCCCTCGCCAAGCTGCGGCCCATCATGGGCCGGACCGACCCCGCCGCGACCGTCACGGCCGGCAACGCCTCGGGCCAGAACGACGCCGCGGCCGCCTGCATCGTGACCACGCGCTCGGAGGCCGAGCGCCGCGGCCTGCAGCCGCTGCTGGAGCTGAAGTCGTGGGCCGTCTCGGGCGTCGCCCCCGAGATCATGGGCATCGGCCCCGTGCCGGCGTCCGCGGCCGCACTGGCCAAGGCCGGCATCACGCTGGCCGACCTCGACGTGATCGAGCTGAACGAGGCGTTCGCGGCGCAGGCGCTGGCCGTGCTGCGCGAGTGGGGCATCTCGGCCGACGACGAGCGGCTGAACCCCAACGGGTCGGGGATCTCGCTGGGCCACCCGGTGGGTGCGACCGGCGCCCGGATCCTGGCGACCATGGCGTACGAGATGCAGCGCCGCGAGGCCCGCTACGCGCTGGAGACGATGTGCATCGGTGGCGGCCAAGGCCTGGCCGCCGTGTTCGAGAGGGTGGCATGAGCATGGACAAGGTGGTGGCGTCGGCGGCCGAGGCGGTGGCCGACATCTCCGACGGGGCGACCATCGCCGTCGGCGGCTTCGGGCTCGCGGGCATCCCGTGGTTCCTGATCGACGCGCTCCTGGAGCAGGGGGCGTCGGACCTGGAGATCGTCAGCAACAACCTCGGCGTGGACGGCCAGGGTCTGGGCAAGCTGCTGGAGGCGCACCGGATCCGCCGCGCGGTGTCGAGCTACATCGGCGAGAACAAGGAGTTCATGCGCCAGTACCTCGCCGGCGAGCTCGAGGTCGAGCTGACCCCGCAGGGCACCCTCGCCGAGCGGCTGCGCGCCGGCGGAGCGGGCATCGGGGCGTTCTTCACGCCGTCGGGCGTCGGCACGGTGGTCGCCAACGGCGGCATGCCGTGGAAGTACGACGCGGACGGGTCGGTGGCCATCTCGTCGCCCCCCAAGGAGGTGCGCGAGTTCCACGGGCGCCGCATGGTGCTGGAGACCGGCATCGAGGCCGACGTGGCGCTGGTCCGGGCGGCCGTCGCCGACCGGCACGGCAACCTGCGGTTCCACGCCGCGGCGCAGAACTTCAACCCGCCCGCCGCGATGTCGGGCCGCCTGACCATCGTCGAGGCCGAGAAGGTCGTCGAGCCGGGCGAGCTCGACCCCGCCGACGTGCACGTCGCCGGCGTCTTCGTCGACCGGGTCGTGGCGCTGACGCCCGAGCAGGCGCAGTTCAAGATGATCGAGAAGCGGACGACGACCCCTCGTCCCGGCACGGACGAGGAGGCCTGACATGGCGTGGACGCGTGAGGAGATGGCGGCCCGGGCCGCCCAGGAGCTGGCCGACGGCCAGTACGTCAACCTCGGCATCGGCCTGCCGACGCTGATCCCGAACTACCTGCCCGACGACGTGCACGTGATCATGCACTCCGAGAACGGCATCCTCGGGACCGGCCCGTACCCCTACGACGACGAGGTCGACCCTGACCTGGTCAACGCCGGCAAGGAGACGGTCACGGTCAACCCGGGGGCGTCCTACTTCGACTCGGCGACGAGCTTCGCGATGATCCGCGGCGCCCACCTGGACGTGGCCGTGCTCGGCGGCATGGAGGTCGCCTGCAACGGCGACCTCGCCAACTGGATGGTGCCGGGCAAACTCGTCAAGGGCATGGGCGGCGCGATGGACCTGGTCCACGGCGCCCAGAAGGTCATCGTCCTGATGGACCACCAGAACAAGCACGGCGACTCCAAGGTGCTCACGACCTGCTCGCTGCCGCTGACCGGTGAGGCCGTGGTGAAGCGTGTCATCACCAACCTCGGCGTCCTCGACTGTGCGGGCACCCACTACGTCCTGCGCGAGCTCGCCCCGGGCGTCACGGTCGAGCAGGTGCTCGCCGCGACCGATGCCGTGGTCGACACCACGCACTGCCCCTGGGGGAGGGTCTGAACCACCCCCTGCCCGTGGGGAGGAGTGGTCCCCCTTGTCCCCCGCCTCCAGCAGGAGCACAATCCATAACATCGTCCGGAAGGACGCATGATCGGGGGATCGCGGTCCGGCAAGTCTTTGGCGCGCCGTTTGCGCCTCGTGATCCCCTCGACCCCCACTGGCCGCACCCTCCGTCGCGCACCGATCGCTGCCAGGGATGACCATCGGTGCGCGATCAGAGGAGGTCGACCCGTGACGACATGGAACAACGAAGTCCGCCCGGTGAGGCCAGCGGACCTGGGGCTGCGGCTGCCGGCCGCTCGCCCGCGGCAGGCGCACGGAACGTTCGCGGCGGTCAGCCGGAGCTACGTGGCGTGGCTGGCGCTCGCCGACCTGGGCCTAGGTCTGGCAGCGTTCGGGTTGGCGGCGGTCATCGATGCCCTCGCCCTGCCAGGAGACATGGTGCCCTCCCGGCTGGCCGCTCTTGCGGCCGCGATGTGGCCCGTCCTCATCGGAGCGGCTGGTGGCTACCGTCGCCGACGGATCGGGCTGGGTGGGAGCGAGCTGCGCGCGGTGCTGCGCGCCGGGCCCGCCCTGGTGGTCCTCGGCGCGTACCCGGCGGCGGTGATCGGTGAGGTCCACCTGCTGACGATCACGGCGCTCACCGTCCCGCTGTGCGTGGTGTTGTCCTTGCTCGCACGTCTCGTTTCGCGACGAGTGCTGCACCGTCTGCAGGAGCGCGGCATCGGGTCTCGCCGGACGCTGGCCGTGGGCCCGACGGACGCGGTGATCGCCCTGAGACGAGCCGTCGCGCGGGAGCCCCACTGCGGGATGGAGATCCGGGCGGCGTGCCTGCCGAGCGGTGAAGGTCCACCGGGTCTGGACATCCCGGTCGTCGGTGACCTGGGGCGGGTGCGTGCGGTGGTGGACCAGGGAGGATTCGAGGCGGTGGCCGTGACCGGTGGCGAATGCCTGCGTGAGGACTACCTGAGACGCCTCGCGTGGTCGCTGGAGGGGGCGGAGGTGGAGATGCTGGTCGCGCCCGGACTCGCCGAGGTGGTGCGCCCCCGCCTCGACATCAGGCCGTTGGTGGGAATGCCCCTGTTGGTGGTCCAGCAGCCGCGCTTCACGGGGTGGCGCCATGCGGTCAAGAGGACGTTGGACGTCGTCCTGACCGCACTGGGGCTGGTCGCGCTCGCGCCGTTGCTGGTGGGTGTGGGATTGGCGATCAAGCTGCAGGATGGTGGTCCGGTCTTCTTCCGTCAGAAGCGCGTGGGGAGGGACGGCAAGCCGTTCGAGATGCTGAAGTTCCGGTCCATGGTGGTCGATGCCGAAGCGCGCAAGGCAGCGCTGATGGCACGCAACGAGGGCCACGGGGCGCTGTTCAAGCTGCGCGACGACCCGCGGGTGACTCCCCTGGGGCAGTTCATCCGGGACTACTCCATCGACGAACTGCCCCAGCTCTTCAACGTGTTGGCCGGCTCGATGTCGCTGGTCGGGCCGCGGCCGCACCTCGCTGACGAGGTGGCCCAGATGCCGGCCGACGCCGCACGTCGTGCGCTGGTGACGCCGGGGCTGACGGGCCTGTGGCAGATCAGCGGGCGATCGGACCTGCCCGGGGAAGACGGCGTGCGCCTCGACCTGCGTTATGTGGAGAACTGGTCCATCACCTTGGACCTGTCGATCCTGTGGAAGACGTTCCGCGCCGTCGTCACGAAGGCCGGAGCGCGGTGACGGGCTGATCCGTGGCGGAGCTCCCCGGGAGAGCTTCAGCGGATCAGCGCTGGGTGGCGATCGCCACGGCGGTCGCGTGCAGCCGACTGTGTGACAACGACACCTCCACGACGGTGATCGACTGCCTCGCTGCCCAATCCGCCACCTGACCGGTGAGGCGGACGAGGGGCGCACCCCCCGCATCGTGGAGGACCTCGATGTCGCGCCAGGGCACCGGCCCGGTCCACTGCCAGCGGAGGGCCTTGGCCACGGCCTCCTTGGCGGCGAGGCGGGCGGCGTAGTGCGCGGCGGGGCTGGCCTTGCCGGAGCAGTAGGCGCGTTCCGCCTCGGTGAACCAGCGCGTCAGGAACGCGTCGTGGCCCCCCTCGATGAGGCGTTGGACGCGCTCGATCTCGATGATGTCGGTACCCGGCAGCAGACGCATCTCAGCCGACCGGTTCGGGGCGGGCCAGCAACCCGAGGAAACGGGTGGCGGCGGCCAGGGAGCCGGTCGCGTTGAGGTGGCCCGAGTCGGACGCGTTCTCCAGGGCGAGGGCGAGGTGCTGACGCCCGTCGTGCGGCACCATCGTCAGCGCGCCTCCGGGGGCGGTCGCCTCGACCGCCGCCAGGTCGAACAGCAGGTCGTCGCCGTACTCCTCGCGCATCAGGGCGTTGTAGCGCTCGCGGGCCGCGTTGTCGTTCGGCCGGCCGATCAGTTCCTTGGCGAGCCACTTCAGGTCCATCGGCTCGGTCCTGACCGGCGTCGTGACGTGCACGAACGTCACCTCCGGGTACGCCTGGGCGAGGTCCGCCAGCGTGCGGCGGTACTCCTCGAACAGCGCCTCCACGTCGGTGTCGGCCGTGATGTCGAGGTAGCACAGCTTCATCGCCGCCACGTCCACCTGGTCCCCCAGACCGCCCCGCAGCCGGGCGTCGAAGTCCCGGAGCTTGAGCAGCGGGTACCGGTTCTCCCCCAGGTAGGCGTGGGCGATCACGGGCGCGTCGGCGTCCGGAAGCCGGGAGCCGTCCCCCAGGTCGACCACCACCGGCGCGTCGGCACCCCGTGCGGCGTAGGCGCCGGGCACCCCGTCGAGCACGTTCTTACCGACGGACTGGTGTCCGAAGAAAATCCGCCGCGAGGCAGCGGTGGTGAGTTCGGCGTCCGTCGCCGGCTCGGTCACGACCGGTTCGAACGCCAGCGGCTCACCGGGCCGCGTCGTGTTCCACAGCATCACCCCGGACGTCACCCCGGCCACCACGACCAGCGCCAGACCGGACAGTCCCCATTTCGTGGCCCTGCGCATCGCCTGGCCCCCTCCTGTAGCGGTGTCGGACCCTTCTCCGGCACGCGGCCGGAATCCGCAAATCCTACCCCGCGACGTCCGCCGTGACCATGGCCCGCAGGGCACCCTTGGACACTTTCCCGTTGTCGTTGAGGGGAAGGGCGTCGAGGAACCGGATCGTGGCGGGCACCATGTGCTTGGCCAGCCGGCCCCTGAGGTGGCCGGCGATCTGCTCGGCGTCCAGGTCCGACCCGGGACGCCGCACGGCGAACAGCACGATCGCCTCCCCGGCGTCGGCGTCGGGGACGCCCACGACGGCGGCCGAGACCAGGTCCGTCAGTTCCAGCGCGGCGGCCTCGACCTCCTGGCTGGACACCCGATTCCCCCACGTCTTGATGAAATCGGCAAGCCGGTCGACGATGAAGAGGTAGCCGTCGGCGTCCGCGACCGCCAGGTCGCCGGTGCGCATGCGGCCGTCCGCGAACTTCTCGCGCGTCGCCTCGGGGTCGTCCAGGTAGCCGGGCGAGATGTTCTCTCCCGTCGCGACGATCTCGCCGGTCACTCCCGCCGGCACCGGATGGCCGTCCTCGTCGACGACCGTCAGCTCGACACCGGGGATGCCGCGCCCGATCGAGCCCAGCTTCGTGTCCAGCAGGTCGGGCGGCAGGTACGACAGCCGGGCGGTGGCCTCGGTCTGGCCGTACATCACGAACACGCGTGCCTGCGGTTGCGCCGCCACCAGCTCCCGGATGAGCACCGGCGGCAGCTTCCCGCCCGCCTGCTGCAGCTGGCGCAGGGTCGGCAGGGGGCGGCGTCCGAAGCTGGAGGCGCGCAGCAACAGCTGGTACGTCGACGGCACGCCCGCCAGCCCGGTGCAGCGCTCGGCCTCGATCATCGTCAGCGCCGTCTCCGGGAACGTGAAGGTGGTGCACAGGGCGACACTGCCGCCCACGCGCAGGTGGGTGTGCAGGAGCGAGGCCCCGTAGCAGTAGAAGAAGGGCAGCACGACCAGCATCCGGTCGTCGGCACGCAGGCCCAGGTACTCGATGATGGACGCGGTGTTCGCCCGGAGATTGCGGTGGGTGATGCGGACGGCCTTGGGGCTCGCCGTGGTCCCGGACGTGAACATGAGCGCCGCGTCCTGATCGAGGTCGACCTCCGCAGCGGGCCACGCGGGTGCGGTGGCGTCCGCCAGGTCCGCGTCGGTGACCCGCGGGCGGTCCCCGAAGGCGTCCCCGTAGGCACGCTCGTGCCGGGCGTCCATCAGTACGGCGGCGCAGCCCGCCCAGTCGGCGAGCCGTGTCACCTCGGCGGCCGGCAGCTTGGTGGAGAACGGCACTGCGACGTGGCCGTGCAGGGCGGCGAGGTAGGCGGCCACCCAGAACGCCGAGTTCTCGGCCAGGATGGCGATGCGGGCCCCGGGCGCCACCCCTCGGGCGTCCAGGGCGGCGAGGATCCGGGCCACGTCGGCCCGCAGCTGCCCGTAGGTGACGACCCGCTTCGCCTCGACGACGGCGGGGGCGTCCGGTGAGCCCGCCGCTAGGAGGAAGTCCGTGGTGCTCCCCTGGCGGGGGGCGTTCCTCGCCCGTCCGGTCACGTCAGCCTCCTCGGCGCCTGCCCCCGAGGGGGCTCGATCCCCTTACCCCGGCAAGGATTGCACGCTAACCTCAGCACGCATAACCCACCTGCTAGGGGAGGTCCCATGGTCGAACAGGTGCAGACCCGCATCATGGACTTCATCGTGTCCAACTACCTGTTCGGGGATGTGTCGCGCGCTCCGGAGCCCGATGAGTCCCTGCTGGAGAGCGGGATCGTCGACTCCACGGGGATCCTGGAGTTGATCCAGTTCCTTGAGTCCGACTTCGCCCTGGAAGTGAAGGACTCGGAGACCGTGCCCGACAATCTCGGCTCCGTCGCCAACCTGACGCGCTTCGTCCTCGAGCGGAGTCCCGATGCCGAGCCGGCCGTCTGACGCACCCCCCGCGCCGGACCGGGTCGACGCCGTCCTCGACGAGTTCTACGCGCTTCGGACGCCGTCCGGCGACCCCGTCCTGGACGCCATCGCCACGGCCATCTTCGTCGAGGACGCCTTCGGGGTGACACTGTCCGACGCCGAGATCGACCCGGCGCACCTGGCCGGACGCGACGCTGTCCGACACCTCCTGACGCGCCACCTCGCCTGATGTGCGGCATCTGCGGGGTCGCGACACCCGGGCCCCCGCCCGATGCCGCCCTGTTGCTCCGCATGGTGGGACGCCTCCGGCACCGCGGACCCGACGGCAGCGGTTACCTGCGCGACCAGGGCGTGGGTCTGGGTCACGCCCGGCTCGCGATCATCGACACCACCGGGGGCGCCCAGCCGCTGTCGAACGAGGACGGCAGCCTCTGGGTGACCTTCAACGGCGAGATCTTCAACTACGTCGAGCTCGGGGCCGAGCTGCGCGACCGGGGCCACACGTTCGCGACGGCGAGCGACACCGAGGTCATCGTCCACGCCTTCGAGGAGTGGGGCGAGGACGCCTTCCGCCGGTTCAACGGCCAGTGGGCGCTCGCGTTGTGGGACCGGCGGCACCGCCGGCTGATCCTGTCGCGGGACCGGGTGGGCGTCCGGCCGCTGTTCTACACCCGCTCCGGACGCCGCCTCGCCTTCGCCTCCGAGGTCAAGGCCCTGTTCGCCGACCCGGCGGTGCCCCGCGCACTCGACCCCGTGGGGCTGGACCAGACGCTCACCTTCTGGTCCCCGGTCGCGCCGCGCACGCCGTTCGCCGGCATCGAGCAGCTGCCGCCCGGGCACGTGGCGATCCTCGACGCCGACGGCTTCCGCAGCCACCCGTACTGGACCATCGACTTCCCGCCGCAGGGCGAGGAACCGGGGCAGGACGCCGACGCCAACGCGGACGCCCTGCGCGAGGGTCTGGTCGAGGCCACCCGGCTGCGGTTCCTGCGCAGCGACGTGCCCGTGGGCGCCTACCTGTCCGGCGGCATCGACAGCTCCGTGACGGCCGCGGTGGTCACCGGCTACACCGACGCGCCTCTGGACACGTTCTCGCTGCGGTTCGCCGACGCCGAGTTCGACGAGGGCGTCCACCAGCGGCTCATGGTCGATCGCCTCGGCACGCGCCACCACGACGTCGTCGTCGCGCCCGGCGACATCGCCCGGGTCTTCCCCGACGTGGTGCGCCACGCGGAGGCGACGCTGCTGCGCGCCGCGCCGGCCCCGCTGTTCCTGCTGTCGCAGCTCGTGGCCGCCAACGGCTACAAGGTGGTGGTCACCGGGGAGGGCGCCGACGAGGTGCTGGGCGGCTACGACCTCTACCGCGAGGCCCGCGTCCGCCAGTTCTGGTCGCGGAACCCCGACTCGGCGGTCCGCAGCCGGGCCGTCGAGCTGCTCTACCCGTGGATGGCCAGGTCTCCCGGGCAGGCGCCCGCCTTCGCGCGCGGCTTCTTCGGCCAGGGGCTGGACGCCGCCGACCCGGCCCTGTCGCACCGGCCGCGCTGGCAGACGACCGCGGCGGTCAAGGGGCTGCTCACCGCGGACGCCCGCGCGGAGGCCCACGCGGCGGCGTCCGACGCGCCCGCAGAGTTGCTGGCGTGCCTGCCGCCCGCGAGCGCCGGGTGGGACCCGCTGGCCCGGGCCCAGTGGCTCGAGATGACGACCCTGCTGCCCGGCTACATCCTGTCGTCGCAGGGCGACCGGATGCTGATGGCGCACTCGGTCGAGGGGCGGTTCCCGTTCCTCGACCGCGACGTGCTGGCGCTGGCCGGCTCGCTGCCCGCCCGCCACAAGCTGTCCGGGCTGACCGAGAAGTACCTGCTCAAGCGGGCGTTCGCCGACGTGCTGCCGCCGGAGATCGTGCAGCGGCCCAAGCAGCCCTACCGGTCGCCGGACGCCGCCAGCTTCTGCGGGCCCGACGCCCCCGAGTGGGTGGCGGACCTGACCACCGCCCGGGCCTGCGAGGCGGCCGGCGTCTTCGAGCCGGGCCGCGTCGAGGGCCTGTTCGCCAAGGCCCGCCGTTCGGGCGGCGCCGGCCTGGGGAACACCGACAACATGCGCGTCCTCGCCGTGCTGTCCACCCACCTGCTGCACCACCTGTTCGTCACGGGGGACGGCAGCCACGCGGAAAACGCCCCGGCCGAACCCGTCCTCGCCATCGACCTGACCACGTAAAGGAGCCCCATGCCCGCCCGCGAGCCCTTCAGCGCAGCGACGCTGCGGATCGACCCCGAGCTGGAGACCGCCCGGATCGCCGCGTTCCTCACCCGCTACCTGGCCGCCACGCGCCGCCGTGGGGCGGTGGTCGCCCTGTCGGGGGGCATCGACTCCAGCGTCGTGGCCGCCCTGTGCGTGCGGGCCCTGGGCGCGGACCGGGTGTTCGGCCTGCACATGCCCGAGAGGGAGTCCTCCGACGAGACCCTCGCGTTCAGCCGTGAGGTCTCGGACGCCCTCGGCATCGACTCGGTCCTCGAGGACATCTCGCCGATCCTGGAGGCGGCCGGCTGCTACCGGCGCCGCGATGACGCGATCCGGCTCGTGGTGCCCGACTACGGGCCCGGGCACCGCTCCAAGATCGTGCTGCCCAGCGTGGTGGACTCCGACGCCTTCCGGCTGTACTCCGTCGTGGTGCTCGCACCGGACGGCACCACGACCCGGCACCGTCTCACAGCGGAGTCGTACCTCGGCATCGTGGCGGCCACCAACTTCAAGCAGCGTGTCCGCAAGATGCTGGAGTACCACCACGCCGACCGCGTCAACTACGTGGCCACCGGCACCCCGAACCGCCTCGAGTACGACCAGGGCTTCTTCGTGAAGCTGGGGGACGGAGCGGCCGACGTCAAGCCGATCGCCCACCTGTACAAGTCGCAGGTGTACCAGTTGGCCGAGTACCTCGGCGTCCCGGACGCCGTGCGCGCCCGTCCGTCCACGACCGACACGTACTCGCTGCCCCAGTCGCAGGAGGAGTTCTACTTCTCCCTGCCACACCAGCGCATGGACCTGTGCCTGTACGGCCTCAACCACGGCATCGCAGTGGAGGAGGTGGCCGAGGCGGCCGGGCTGGACGTCGAACAGGTGCACCGGGTCTACCGCGACATCGAGCAGAAGCGCTCGACGACGCAGTATCTGCACCTGCCGCCCGCGCTGGCCGCCGACGTGCCCGAGGTCTCCTCCGAGCTGACGTGAGGCGGTGACCGTGCACGGCCCCGAGCCGGGCCCTGGGGAGGGGATGGGGCGGGCGGTCCTGCGCGGGGGGTCCGTGTTGGCCGCCGGCACGCTGGTGGAGCGCCTGGCCCGCTTCGCGCGCAACGTCGTGCTGGCCCGCATCATCGCCCCGGACCAGTTCGGCCTCATGGCGATCGTGCTCGCCGCCATCGCCTTGTTCGAGGCGCTCACGGAGGTCGGCGTGAGCCAGGCCGTGATCCAGAACCGACGGGGGCACACCCCCGAGTTCCTCAACGTGGCGTGGTGGATCAACGTGGTGCGCGGCGTGGCGATTTTCGCGATCGCCGCACCGCTGAGCCCGCTGATCGCCGACTTCTACGGCGAGCCGGCCCTCGGCCCGGTGCTCGCGGTGGCCTTCTCCACGATGGTGTTCACCGGCCTGATGAGCCCCAAGGTGTACGCCCTCCAGCGGCAGTTCCGCTTCGGCGCCAGCGTCGCCATCACGCAGGGTTCGGGGCTGCTCGGCACCGCGCTCACCCTGGTGCTCGGCGTGCTGTGGCAGAACGTCTGGGCGCTGGTGCTGGGCACGGTGTTCGAGGCGTTCGTGCGGTTCGTGCTGTCGTTCCTGCTGTGCCCCATCCGGCCGACGTTCCGGATCGACCGCGAGTCGTGGCGCGATCTGTTCGCCTTCACCAAGGGCATGTTCGGCCTGGCGTTCATGACGTTCGTGGTCGCCCAGGCGGACGTGTTCGTGCTTGGCCGCCTCGTCAGCGCCGAGACGCTCGGCCTGTACGCGATGGCCGTCACGCTGGCGATGTTCCCGCTCACGCTGTTCAGCAAGGTCGTCCAGCCGCTCGTGGTGCCGATCCTGGCCGCCTTCCAGGACACGCCGGACGCCCTGCGTGCCACCTACCTGCGCCTGGAACGCCTGATCTGGCTGTTCGGCCTGCCCATGGCGGCGACCATGGCGGTGGCCGCCGCGCCCCTCCTCACGCTGGTGTACGGGCCGCCCTACGCCGCGGCGGCCGCGCCGTTCGCCGTCATCGGGGTGTACACGGTCGTCTACATGGCGTCGATGGTCAGCTTCTCGGTGTACCTGGCGATGGCCCGGCCCGAGCTCCAGCGCAGCTTCACGCTGTTGCGGGCCCTGCTGCTCGTGGTCTCGATCTACCCCCTCTCGCTCACGTACGGGCCGGTCGGCGCGTCGTCCGCGATGCTGGGTGCACTGGTGCTCGCCATGGTCCTGCAGGTCGCCAACCTGCGCCGCATCATCGGCCTGCGGGCCCGGGCCTATCTCGGCACGCTCGGCGGCGGGCTCGTGGCCGCCGCGCTCGTCGGGGCGCTCACGGCTGCCCTGGGCCTGCTCAACCTGCCGGTGCTCACCCTGGCCGGGCTGTCGGTCGTGCCGCTGCTCGCCGTGTGGGGGCTGCTGCTCTTCCGCGAGCGGCACGAGGTGCGCGCCCTGCGCCGCCGCGGGGGCGGGGCGGCGGCGTCCGACCGCTGAGGTGGAACCAGCTCGGCTCAGTCCGGCTGAACGCTGCCGCCGTCGGACCACACGTTGTCGCGCCACTCGTTGCCGGGGGCGTCGGGGTCGAACGACGCCACGGTGCCGAGGTTGCCGCAGCGCCCGTTCGGGCCGCGCTCGAAGACGTTGCCGACGAAGCGGATCCGGTTCGCCCCGTCGGCGAACTCCTTGCTCTCCGAGGAGCCCCCGTAGGCGCAGAAGGTGGAGGTGCCGGCGGCGAAGTAGTTGTCCTCGATGAGGTTGTTCTCCACCGGAGCCGTGCCGCCGTAGCCGGTCAGCCCCGCCGAACAGCCCGACTCGGGCGGCGTCCGCGGGGCGTCACAGACGATCAGGTTGCCGCGCAGCGTCGTGTTGCGGCCCATGCGCACCGCGCTGAGGTGGGCCTGACCCTCCGGGTCGCCGGCCTGCGCGTGGAACCAGGAGTCCTCGATCAGGCAGTCGGCCTCGCAGAAGGCGGACCGCCGGCCCCCGGTCACCTCGACCCGCCGGGCGGTGAAGCTGCCGTTACCCAGCCCGGTGTCGAGCGTGTCGCCCGCGTGCACCTCGCTGTCGGTGATCGTGAACGACCCGTCTTCGGGCTCACGCACCGACACGTTCCCGTTGATCCGTGACCGCGTGATCACGACGTCCGTGGTGCGGATCCTCAGGCGGCAGTCCACCACCTTGGCGTCGATGACCGTGCCCGCTGTGTCGATCGTGCACGGGCCGGTGTAGGGCGTCAGGGTCGTCCCCTCCGGCACACCTGTCGTCGCGGGCCCCGGCCAGTCGGTGTGCGTCGGCGTCGGGACGGGGGAGGCGGCTGCCGGCGACGGCGAGGGTGTCACCGAGGAGTCCGGGGCCGCCTGCGGAGGCGTGCCACCGGGGGCGGGCTGGGTCGCCGGCGCGGCACAGCCGGCCAGCGCCAGCACCACGGCCAGCGCCGCACCCGGCCAGCTCGTGTGCCGCATGGGATCCAGCGAAACACACCGCCTCCCGGCCCACAAGGGGACGGTCGGCCCCGTTGACCGGCCGTGGGGGCTGGCCTAGATTCGGCACCGCGGGAGGGGGTGGGGTGAGTGGGTCAGGCCCGTCCGGACGTCTCGATCGTGATCGTCAACTGGAACACGCGCGCCTACCTCCTCGACTGCATCGCGTCCCTGAAGGCGACCACCGAGCACGCCACCCTCGAGCTGGTCGTCGTCGACAACGGCTCCCACGACGGGTCGGTCGAGGCCGTGCGTGCCGCCCATCCCGACGCGGTCGTCCTCGAGAACGGGGCCAACCTCGGCTTCGCGAAGGCCAACAACGTCGGGTTCCGCGTCGCGACAGGCCGCTACGTGTGCCTGGTCAACACCGACGTGATCGCCCTGGCCGGTGTGATCGACACGATGGTGGACCACCTCGACCGCCAACCCGACGTGGGCGCGCTCGGCCCGCGAACCGTCACCCGCGAGGGCGCGCTCCGGCAGAACTGCCGCCGCTTCCCCAGCCTGGCCAACGCCGCCGGCGACTACCTGATGCTCAAGCGCCTGCTGCCCGGCCGTTTCGCCGGGCGCACCCTGCCGGCCGACACGTACGGGCGGACCCACGACGCGGAGGTGTTGTCGGGGTGTTTCCTCATGGTGCGCCGCGAGGTGCTCGACCAGGTCGGCCCGCTCGACGAGGTGTTCTTCTTCTACGGCGAGGACACGGACTGGTGTCGTCGCATCCACGACGCGGGCTGGCGGCTGGTGTACCTCGCGGACGCCGAGGCCGTCCACTTCGGCGGCGGCAGCAGCGGTGACCGCCCCGAGGCGTACTACCTGACGATGGAGAAGGCCGACCTGACCTACTGGCGCAAGCACCACGGTCCCGCCGCCCGGGCCGCCTACGTCGCGATGAAGACCGTCTACCACGCCGCGAGCACGCTCGCCTGGGTTCCGCTGGCGGCCGCCCGCCGGGACGGCCCATCGCTGCGGAAGCTGCGCGGCCACGCGAACAACCTGGTGTGGCTCGTGACACGCCGGTCGATCGTGTGACCGGGATCAGACGTCGTTGCCGTCGCCCTGGCTGAGCAGCCAGGCCTCGGGGTCGTGCACCGCGGGCTCGCCCAGATCGGGGCTCAGCAGGAACGGCAGCGTGGCCCGGGGGATCGCGAGCCCCGACCGGATCAGCCGGCGGTCCACCCACGTGCCGCGGATCGCCCACGCCTCGACGACCGCGCAGCCTCGCCGCCGCAGGACGTCCACGGCATGGCGCAGCAGCAGCCCCCAGGTGCGGGCGTCGCGCGCGGGGGCCACCACGTCGACGACCTCGCCGACCGCCAGCCCGTGGCGGACCGTCACCTTGAGCACCGCCAGCCCCCGCAGTACGCCGTCCCGCCGCAGGGCGAGCACGGCGTAGTCGTCGGGATTGTCGGAGTACCGCCAGCGCAGGTAGCCGGCATCGCGCACGATGGCGACCCGGTAGCCACCGCCGACGCGGCGCCACAGGTCGTCCACCTCGGGACCGAACGTGTCCTCCTCGGCCACGCTCCAGCCGGCGGGCAGCCGCGGCGTCCGGTCCAGCAGCCGGGCGAGGGGCGCGACGGCACGCGAGGCTGCGGACGCCCACCGGCCCGCCCGCGGGCGCACGGACGCGACGGTCGCCGCGACGTCGAGCGGCCGCGCCCGGAAGTGCAGCACGAAGTCCTCCCGGTAGCCCCACCGCTTGAAGATCGGGTAAGAGTTCACCGACGGCGTGACGTACCAGCCCTCGAGACCCCCCTCGCGCGCACGGGCGAAGACCTGGTCGGCGCAGCGCCCCATGAGCCCGAGCCCCTGGTAGTCGGGGTGGGTGAACATGTCCATCGTCTTGCCGAGCAGCACGCGGCGTCCGTCGACCTGCATCGCCTTCGGCGCCACGGCGAAGGAGCACACGACGCGGCCCTCGTGCCGCGCGAGGCAGCCGAACGCCTGCCCGGCCGGGTTCTCGAAGTACATCCACCGGTAGTAGGCCGCGCTCTTGTCGCGGAGCCGCAGCGACTCGCCGTCGCGGCTCATACCGGTGATGAGGCCGGAGATCTCCTCGAGATCGTCGACCGTCAGGTCGTGGAACTCGATCTCCCTCGCCAGGCGTTCCCGCGTGTCCGCGTCCACGTCGCCTCCTTCGGCCCGGGCCGGCCGCCCCGCCGGCGAGCGCCGGCAGTGTGTCCGACCTTACGGAACGGGCTGGTGCCCCCTCAAGGCCCTTCCGTCCTATAGTGAGCGCCACCTCGGCTGCCGACGGGAGGATTCCCATGTCCGACGCCCTGCCCGGCTTCCTCGTGCTGACCGGTCCGGCGGACGGCACCACGGCCGGCTCCGGAGCTCGCGAGGGGTGGCGGCTGACCACCTGGGACCTGTCCGGGGCGCCGCCGGAGGGTGGCAGTCCACTGCCGGTGAGCCGAACGGTCTGGTCCTCCCGTGGTCCCGTGTCTCCGGCACTGCTGCAGGGCTGGATGACCCGCGGCGACGAGCCCGGGCTGCGCTCGATGATGCCGCCGTTCGCCGCCCTCGCCGTCGACGGCGACGACCTGGTGCTCGCGACCGATGTGCTCGGCTTCCGTCAGGTGTTCGTGCGGGAGGACGACGACCGGGTCGCCGTGTCCACCTCCGCCCGCGCCCTCGCCACGCTGCCCGGCGGCGGGACGGCGTCCCGGCTGGACCGCGGGGCGCTGTTGCTACAGAGCCGCCTGGGGTACCAGCTCGGCCAGGACACGGTCTACGCGGGCGTCCGCAAGCTCGAGCCGGGGACGCTGCTGCGCTGGTCATCCGACCTGAGACGGTCCCGGGTGACGCTCGAGGAGGGAGAGACGCTGCCGCTGTCCGAGGCGGTCCGGCGCGCGGCGGCGGGGCTGCGCGAGTTCCTCGAGCGGTACCTCGACGCCAACCCGGAGCCGACCCTGCAGCTGACCGGCGGGCAGGACTCGCGGCTCGTCCTGAGCGCGATCCCGCCCGCCCGCCGTCACCAGGTGCGTGCACTGACCATGGGCGACCCCGGGACCCCCGACGTCGACCTGGCCGCGGAGATCGCCGGCAGGCTCGGCCTCCAGCACACGGTGCGCGGCCTCGCGGACCTCGGCTCGCTCTCGCCCGCGGAGTGCTTCGAGCGCGTCCGGGACGCCTCCGCCCGGCTCGACGCCATGGCCGACCCGCTGGCGAAGGCGGCGACCCTGTGGGCCGAGGAGGGGTTCGAGCAGGGCGCACGGCTCGGCGGGCTCGGCGGCGAGATCGGCCGCGGCTTCTTCTACACCGGCCGCGTCCGCCCCCGGCCGGTCACCGACGCCCGCACCCGCCGGCTGGCCCGGTGGCGGCTGTTCGTCAACGAGGCGGTCGAGCCCGCCGCCCTCGACCCGTCCTTCGCGGCCGACGCCTCCCGGCACGCGATGGACGTGGCCACGCGCACCTTCGCCGACGCCGGGCCGGAGTGGTACGGCGCGACAGACGAGGTCTACCTGTGGCACCGCATGCAGCGGTGGGCCGGCCTGAGCGAGACCGCGGTGTGTTTCGACCGGGAGCTGGTCAACCCCCTGCTCGACGCCGGGTTCCTCCGGATCGCACGGGCGCTCGCCCCGCGCGACAAGGCCCACGGCCGGTTCCTGGCGCGACTGCAGGTCGCCCTGGACGCCGACCTCGCCGCGCTGCCGCTGGAGGGCCGGCCCTCCCCCGCCGCCCTCGCGGGCACCGGGCCGGCCGTCCGGGCGGCGGCGGTGGCCTCCACAGGACGCCGCGTCGCCGGCAAGGTGGCGCAACGGCTGGCGCGGCACGGACGCGCGCCGGCGGGTGGACACGCGCTGGCCAACGGCGTCCTGCGGCACGTGCGGGCCACGCCCGCCGTGCTGGACCCGGTGCGGGGGCTGGGCATCTTCTCCGACGCCTGGCTGGACGATCTCACCGCGGGGCGGACCGGCGCGCAGCCCGCCACGGTGTCGTTCCTCGTCAACGTGCTGGTGGCGCAGGACGCGACCACCCATTGACCCCGGCGCGGCGGGCCACCATGCTCGGGGGCACGACCAGGCCGCACCCGGAGGCACCCGATGCCACACACGCATGAGCTCGACCGCATCCTGCAGAACAGGCTGTGCCTGGGGTGTGGGGCGTGCGCCTACCTCGGCGAGGCGTCCGGCGTGACGATGGTCGACCACGTGGGCGTCGGGCTACGACCGCAGGGCACCCGCGACCTGCCGATCACGGTGAAGGACGCCATCGTGGCCGCCTGCCCCGGAGTCGCGCTGACCGCCCCGGCCGCCGCGCTCCCCCCGCCGACGGATCCCGACGAACTGCTGGTGGGCCCCACCGAGGCCATCTGGGAGGGCTGGGCGAGCGACTCCCGCGTCCGCCGCCTCGCCTCCTCGGGAGGCGCGGTCTCAGCCCTGGCCACCTACGCCGTCGAGAAGCTGGGCATGGCGCTGGTGCTGCACACGGGCATGGATCCGACGCGCCCCTGGCTCAACACCACGACGACCAGTACCGACGCCGACGGCATCGTCGCCCACGCCGGGTCGCGCTACGCCCCGTCGTCGCCCGTCGAGGCCCTGCGCCTGATCGAGGAGAGCGACCGTCCCTGCGTCTTCATCGGCAAACCGTGCGACGTGGCGGCCGTCGCCAAGCTGCGGGCGACGCGCCCTGCCCTCGACCGCAACCTCGGCCTGGTGCTCAGCTTCTTCTGCGCCGGCACGCCGAACACGTCCGCCACCCTGGGGCTCGCCGCCTCCCTCGGCTTCGACCGGCCGGACGAGATCACCCGCCTGTCCTATCGCGGAGACGGCTGGCCGGGACGGTTCCGGGTCACCGATCGGGCCGGGCGCGAGGCGTCCCTCAGCTACGAGGAGTCGTGGGGCGCGCTGGCCGCCCGGCACCGCCAACTGCGCTGCCAGCTGTGCCCCGACGGCCTGGGCGAGTTCTCCGACGTCACCGGTGGTGACGGTTGGCACCGCAAGCAGGAGGGCTCGGACGGCGTGTCGGTCATCCTCGCCCGCACCGACCTCGGACGCCGCGCGGTCGAGGGGGCCATCGCCGACGGCTACCTCACGGCCACACGCTCGGACGCCCACACGGTTGTTGTCGGCCAGGGCCTCGTGCGCCGCCGCCGGCTCGTGGGCGCCCGCATCGCCGCCCTGCGGCTGTTCGGACGCCCGACGCCCCGCTTCCGCGGTTTCCACCTGGCCCGCGCTGCGCGGCAGGAGGGCCTGCGGGCCCAGGTTCGGGAGTTCGTCGGCATGGGGCGCCGGATCGTGAGCCGTGGCTACCTGCGCCCCGAGCCGCGGGATTGAGGGGAGACCAATGGACACGCGGGCGCTGGCCCTGTGGCTCTATGGAACCGGACGCGGCTCGGCCCGTCGGGCCGCCGTCCGCCTGGCGACCGCCACCGAGGGCGGTGAGTTCCTCTCCTCGACGCTGCGGGAGATCTTCCGCACCTTCCACGGGGTGGAGATCGGGCTCCACACGCACGGCGGCTGCTTCGTGCCCCATGCGTTCGGCCGCGGGACGACGATCGGGCGGTACTCCTCGATCGCCCGCACCGCCTTCGCCGCGACGCTGGACCACCCGATGGACCGCAAGTCGATGCACGGCTACTTCTTCAACCCCAACCTCGGCCTCGTCGGGGAGGAGCGCGAGTACCACTCCCTCGAGATCGGCAATGACGTGTGGCTCGGCCACAACTCCATCATCCAGGCCGGGGTGTCGAGCATCGGCGACGGTGCCGTCGTCGGCGCCGGGGCCGTCGTGGCACGGGACGTCCCGCCCTATGCCGTCGTCGTCGGAAACCCCGGCCGGGTGGTGCGCTACCGGTTCTCCCCGGACACGATCCGGGACCTGCTCGTAGAGCGGTGGTGGGAGCGCGAACTCGACGAACTGGGACCGGACCTGACCGCGTTCACGCGTTCGCTCGAACCGTCGGAGGCGCCGCCGCCGGAGGGCCGCCCGGCCCCCTGAGCAGGCGCGGAGGGTCCCGGCAGCAGGAAGCCGGATCGCGGACGGCCTCGGACGGCCACGATGCCGCCCGATGGCAACTGCCACGCCCGGATCTGAGAAGTATTTTCATCAGTGGGCTAGGACAAACGCCACACAGACTCCCACAACGTGCACAAGCACCCTCGCGGATGTCTTATGGTTTTCTTAGGATCCTCTTGGAATCCTGACGCACCTCGGAGCCCGGCCCGCCAATGTGTCGGCGCTGCCATCAACACGGAAGGTACTTCCCACATGCGTTCCTACGCACCTTCGACGAGCCCCGCCCCCGGGCGCTCGCGCTGGGCGCGACGAATCGCAGCAGCCGTGGCTGCGCTCATCGCCCTGCCCCTCCTGCCGACGCTGGCGAGCCCCCTCGCCGACGCGGCCACCACAACGACGACGTCGACCATCTGGAGTGCGAGCGACAAGCCCGCCTCCCTGGCCTCGGTCAGCGGACCCTACGAGGTCGGGCTCAAGTTCAGCACCTCGGTCGAGGGCGAGGTCTCCGGCGTCCGCTTCTACCAGGGACCCGGCAAGCCCGGCACCCACCGCGTCGGCCTGTGGACCGACTACGGCCAGGGCCTGGCGTTCAGCAGCTTCGAAGCCGACACCAAGGCGGGCTGGACGACGGTGTCGTTCCGCAAGCCCATCGCCGTCCGTCCCGGGACGACGTACGTCGTCAGCTACTACTCACCAAACGGCTACTACGCGGCCACTCCGAACTCCCTGGCCACCGACAAGACCAGCGGCGTCCTGACCGCCCTCGGCGGGAACAACGGCATCTACAAGGCCGGCAAGGGCTTCCCCGTGCGCTCGACCGACTCGACCAACTACTGGGTCGACGTCGTGCTCAACCACGAGGTGACCTCGGTCGCGCCGTCGCCCACCCCGACCGCCACCGCGACGCCCACGCCGACCCCGACCGCCACCGCGACGCCGACCCCCACGCCGACGCCGACCCCGACGCCGACCCCGACGCCCACGCCGACCCCCACGCCGACGCCGACGGCCACCGCGACGCCGACCCCCACGCCGACCCCGACGCCGACGACCCCTCCGTCCAGCGGCTGGCCGAACGCGTCGAACACCGGGGTTCCGGACGGCACGGCGCTGACCACCTACACGGGCCCGACGACGATCACCGAGGACAACACGGTGATCGACGCCAAGATCGTGAACAGCAGCCTGCGGATCATGGCCGACAACGTCCGCATCACCCGGTCGATCATCAACGGCGGCGTGAGCGTGCGTTACGCCACCGACGGGTCGTTCAGCATCTCCGACTCCGAGGTGCGGATCCAGAACTACCTGGGCACGGGGCTCGACCGCCACAACTTCACCGCCAACCGCGTCGAGGTGACCGGTGGCCGGCGTTCGATCTACTGCGAGAACAACTGCACGATCGAGAACTCGTGGGTGCACGGCCAGGGTGAGGACCCGGACGGCGAGGCCCACATGAGCGGCATCCGCATGAGCCAGAACACGACGATCCGGCACAACACGATCACGTGTGACGGCGTCCGGACGCCTCCGGGCTCGGGTTGCTCCGCCGGCCTGACCGGGTACGGCGACTTCGCCCCGGTGCGCGACAACCTCATCGAGAACAACCTGTTCATCGGTGGCACGTCGACCATGTGCGCCTACGGCGGCTCGTCGAGCAGCAAGCCGTACGCCGCTCAGGCGGGCAACATCCGCTTCATCGACAACGTGTTCGTCCGTGGCCCGAGCGGCCACTGCGGCAACCTCGGCACGATCGCCAGCTTCGACTCGTCGGCGCCGGGCAACGTGTGGTCGAACAACCTGTTCGACGACGGGACGCCGGTTCGTCCCTGACGACCGACCTCCAGGTGCTCCCACGCCCCGCGGGCGTGGGGGCACCGCCGTACCCGGCGGCCCGAAGGCCGACGCGGCGCCTGCCCGGGCCTAGGAGCCTGCTGAACAATCTGTCCGCGTGCCCACGGGACTGACCGGCAGCTGGCTGGAATTGTTGGGTTGTGCAGGGTGAGTCGAGTCCGCAGCGGGATGTGTTGGACGTGGAGTCGCTGGCGGGGCATTTGTTGCCGGCTGGCAGCGTGTTCCGGTTCTTGGCCGAGCACCGGCACCGCCTGTTCCCGGACGCGTTGTTCGCCG